>NZ_JUGU01000001.1:1200000-1545000 GCF_000799465.1 Psychroserpens sp. Hel_I_66
TGGCAACCCAAAAGCAGCGGTTTTTCCAGTACCCGTTTGCGCTAAACCAATAAAATCATTATCGTTTTTTAGCAAAACCGGGATTGCCTGCTCCTGTATTTGGGTTGGTGTTTTTATATTGAGTTCCTTCAATCCTTTTATTAAAGATTTAGAAATTCCTAAGTCAAAAAATGTAGTCTCCATAATAATTAAATATTTGCAAAGGTATTGTTATTCCGTAGGTTTTCAAGAATTATCCAAAAAGATATTTGTAATTTAGTTTTGTAATGATTTATAACCAAAAACACCTTCAAGACCTTTACCAGGGCTATTGCAACACTCCTGCTTTATGGGAGGACACTACATTATTTGATATCTACCAATTACATTTAGAAGTTTTAGAACCTACTTTTTTTCTTCGGAAATTGAACCGTAAACTCCGTTTAGGTCAATTGGCAGAACAATTTGTGTTTAACCAATTAGAAGCACATCCTGCAACCGAAATCTTAGCAGAAAACATTCAAGTACAAAAAAACAGAATCACCCTAGGAGAGCTCGACACTTTAATTATCCAAAATAATGAACCTGTGCATTTAGAAATTGTTTACAAATTTTATGTGTACGATAAGTCTTTAGGCGACAAAGCAATCGAGCGATGGATTGGGCCAAACCGAAAGGATAGTCTCGTAGAAAAACTCACGAAGCTAAAAACAAAACAGCTACCACTGCTCTACACTCAAGATTGTAAGAACACTTTGCAACAGCTACAATTAGATCATTACAGTTTCAAGCAAAGGGTTATATTTAAAGCGCAACTATTTGTACCATATAAAGAAACTATAGAATTTAAACAATTAAATAAAACATGTGTTTTAGGATTTTATTTCAACTTAAAACAAATTGATGATTTTAAACAGAATCAATTTTATATTCCACCAAAACTGGATTGGTTTCTGAATCCTCACGACGATGTGGAGTGGTTGGATTTTTTAAATTTCCGAAGTGAATCAAATACATTTTTGAACAATAAGCAATCACCACTTTTTTGGATGAAGAATAAAAGAGAACTTCCAATTAAATGTTTTTTGGTTTGGTGGTAGACTTTAGGCTAGTAAAAATGTATTTTAAGTCAAGAAACCATTTTATAAGAACCTATTTTTGCTACACATAAATAAATAATAACACTTGAAAACACTCGCCATAATTGGGATTGGTCCCAGAGGATTATATGCACTGGAAAATTTAATTTTCAACTTGGCAACTTCCAAAAAAGAGCTTAATATCATCATTTTTGAGTCGTCATCAACGCCAGGAGCAGGTACCGTTTGGGACACCAAACAGCCCGATTCTAATTGGATAAACATCACTGAGCGCGCGCTCAAAGACCTAAACGGAAGACCGGAAATTGAATATTTAGGCGTGAGGTTTCCATCCTTTCCATCTTATCATAAATGGTCCCATTTTGAACAGAGCCCATCACAACCCGATACTTTTCCGCCTCGTCACAAAATCGGGACTTACTTGAACGAGCGATTTAATTCTATTGTCAAAATTTTAAGAACTCAAGATTACTTCACATTTATAACCTCGAAAGTAAATGAAATAAGTTTTAAAAATAGACAGCTAAATCTACTTACAAAACCTAAAAACATTAAAGTGGATTACGTATTATTAACCATTGGCCACCAACCTACAAAACGGTCAAAACAACTTATTTCATGGCATAAACATGAAGAAAAAAATGAAGATTTCATCGTATTTGACAATGCTTATCCCGTTTCAAAATTTGATGATATTAAAAATCAAACCCATTTAAATATTGGCATGAGAGGGTTTGGATTGGCGATGATTGACGTGATGCGAGCTCTGGTAATTAATAACTTCGGAAACTTTAAAATTCTAGACACTTCAACCTTTAAAAGTAAATATGAGCAGAAAAAGCAACAGCATTTAAAACTCATTCCCTTCTCACTCGACGGATTGCCATTGGTCCCAAAACCGTTGACTCCGGAAATTGATTCTTGGTTTGAGCCTACCTCCGAAGAAATAAAAAATTTTAAAAGCAAAATTGAGCGTACAGCAAATGGTGAAAAATCTGTGAAAAATTTAGATTTTTTATTAAAACCAATATCTAAAATTATTTCTAGAATATTCCTCGATTTAAAGGATAAAGCATTAGAGCACGATCTGGAGAAAGATCATCTGGAAACTATTATTTTAATTTGGCTTAAAAGCGATGAATTTAAACATCAACTTATACAAGATAATACAATACCAACCTACGAACTCATCAAGGTGAATATTGAAATGGCATTGGGCAAAAGAGCTATAACTTTAGATTTTTGTATTGGTCAAGTCTGGAGACATTGCCAACCCACATTATATAAATCATTATCGCATTCTACATTAGATGATGACATCATAAAAGATATTATTTCGTTAGACGACAGCAGTAAACGTTATACGTATGGGCCTCCAGTTGAGAGCATGCAACAAGTTTTGGCTTTGGTAGACGCCAACATTTTAACGCTTGACTTTATTAATGATCCTGAAATTGAACTCACAAAAAAAGGCTGGGAACTTAAAAATCGTGATCACGAATCTCATGTGGCAACAGTGATGATTAATTCCGTTTTAGCTTCACCTAATGTTACCGAAATAAATTCTAAGCTCATTAAAGAATTATTAAATGATGATTTGATACAGCCCGTACATTCTAAGCTAGGGATTGAAACCTCAAAAGACGGAAAAGTCATTTCTCAAAACAAAGAAGTGCCAATTTACGTTTTAGGTCGTCTTGTAAAAGGCAGTGTTATTGGCGTTGATGCTATTTTAGAATGTTTTGGTGAGCGCATAGAATATTGGGCAGATGAATTTGTACGTCAGCTCGATTGATCAATCTGGCTGCTTCTCGCTCAAATATTTCCAATAGCGCTTTGGTACGTGCCTAATATGAAGTCTCATATTTTTGCGTGATTTAATATTTGTGCTTTTAAAGTAATCTTGCCACAGTTTTTGAAACTCAAACTCCTGTTCTGCAAAAAAGTTATCATCAGTTTTTGTAAAATCAAATTTTGCTGGAAAGTCGAGATTTATAATTTCAACCTTTTTTAGATCATAACTCAATCCGTAATTGCGCTTAATATCGTAAATGATCCATTTTTGATCTGCATACCTGCCTTTAAAATGTTTTGAGATTAATGGTAGCACATTAAAATCTGGTTCTACACTAGCAAAATAAATAGCATCCTTAGTTAATCTAAAACGTACAAAAGCTTCCATACGATGCTTTTCCCTCCCAACCATTTTTGCAATTTGGGCAATTTTTAAAACCGAAGGATGGGAAAAATCCTTATCTACGTTTAAAGCATTTGAAAACGCATATCTTATATAATCCAAAAGCACATTCTCCACACCATTTTGCTCACTCAAAAAGGCATAGTATAATTGATAACTACCTCTAGCAGATAGTTTCGATTTCAAACCTGCCCACACTCGATTTGCTTTTTCTTCTTCAGTAATAATGTTTATCTCTTTAGAAAATAAACCACTTTGAGCCACAAACTCGTTCTCAATAGTTGCAGCTTTGATTTTATTTTCAAATACATAAAAAACTGAACTTAGAAATCCATCAAAAGTCCCATCATAAATCAATTTTTTATCACTCATCATCCAAATAAACTCAATTGATTACTTAATGTTTTTGTGTATTTACTTGTAGAATTTTGCAAAATCAATCCTTTGATTTTTTCTGCGGAAAGATCCCGTCGCTCAAATTGATTACTGTCACAAACCATAAAATATTGGGCTCTATTTAATGCAATACCAATTTTTTTGAGATGCTCCCAATTTAATCTTTTAAAGCGTCTTGCATTTAAAATCTTATAAACCGATTTCATACCCAATCCAGGTATTCTGGCTAACATCCTCTTATCTGCTGTATTGACATCTACAGGAAACTCATGAAGGTTACGCAATGCCCAACTCAATTTAGGATCAATATCCAAATCCAGATTTTGGTGCTGTAAGTTCAAAATTTCACTCACATCAAAACCGTAAAAACGCATCAACCAATCGGTTTGATATAATCTATTTTCTCGCATCATTGGGACCGCACTACCTATTTGTGGCAAACGCTCATCATAGCTAATTGGCACATAACCCGAATAGTATACTCGTTTTAAATTATAGGATTTATAGAAATAATTGGAGGTTTGCATAATTTGAAAATCATTTTCACCACTTGCGCCAATGATCATTTGGGTACTTTGACCAGCAGGTGCATATTTTGGTGTGCTTTTGATGATTTTCTTTTCCGCTTTATATTGAACAATCTCATTTTTGACTTTCAACATTGGTTTTATAAAGTCTGCACGGTTTTTATCTGGCGCTAATTTTTTGAGGCCTGCTTCCGTAGGAATTTCAATATTAACGCTTAATCGGTCTGCATATAATCCCGCTTCCCGCATTAATTCGTCTGACGCTCCCGGAATTGATTTTAAATGAATGTAACCGTTAAAATTCTCTTCTAAACGCAATTTTTTTGCTACGGAAACGAGCCTTTCCATAGTATAATCGGCATTTTTAAAAATACCAGAACTTAAAAACAGACCTTCAATATAATTTCTTCTGTAAAAATTAATGGTCAAATCCACAACTTCTTGAACTTTAAAGGCTGCACGTTTAATGTCATTGCTTTTTCTGGTAACACAATACGCACAATCAAAAATGCAGTGATTGGTCAATAATATCTTTAAAAGTGAGACACAACGACCATCTTCAGTATAAGAATGACAAATTCCCATACCCGAAGAATCACCTAAGCCTTTATTTTTATTAGTTCTGCTACTTCCGCTCGACGAACAGGACACATCATATTTTGCAGCGTCTGCTAAGATCTTTAATTTTTCTTGGGTACGTTCAAAAGACATAAGTAGAATGGATTGATTACAAATTTCGTAAATAATTAAACATAATACTAACAAAATTTAAACATATGTTATAAAATTTAATTTGTTTTGATATGAGGTAACAATTGCATTAAATATTCTAATAACTATGAATAAATTTTGGTAAACTTATAATTCATGAAATTACCGTTTCAAATTTTAATTTTTATATCTAGCCTATTTATGAATTCACAACATATTATACCAGAATCTATAGAGACAGAAGTCAATAGAGCTTTAAGTTTTTATCCTGAATTAGATTCTATAAATATTACATTCAAATTCAAGAAAAACATAAAGAAATCGACCATGCAGGCTCGACCAACGTTTGGAAGTTTTTTCCGAAGACAGAAAAATCGTCGGTATATTATTTTAATTAGTGAAACGTTTAAAATTTCTGATACGACTTTTTTGACAAGGCATATCCCGTCAGATATTTTTATTGGATGGATTGGTCACGAGCTCGGTCATATCATGGATTACCAAGATCGAGGCAAATTGAATTTAAT
This sequence comes from Psychroserpens sp. Hel_I_66, assembly GCF_000799465.1. Taxonomy (NCBI): domain Bacteria; kingdom Pseudomonadati; phylum Bacteroidota; class Flavobacteriia; order Flavobacteriales; family Flavobacteriaceae; genus Psychroserpens; species Psychroserpens sp. Hel_I_66. Next base: position 1,205,438 of record NZ_JUGU01000001.1, read on the forward strand.
TTGGTTTGGAATAAAATATCTTTTATCTGATAATCATATTATTGAAGCAGAGCGTGCTGCAGATGGATTTGCAGTGACACACGGTATGGAAGATTATATTTTAAAAACCAAGGATTTTATTTTAAATCACGCCAAAATCACACCCTCTTATAAAAATAGGATTCAGAAATATTATCTGTCTCCAGAGGAAATTATGGAGTTGGTAAAAGAACGTGAAGAGAAACTTATATTAGATTAATCTACGAGTTCTCGGAAACAAAACCTTCCCAATCTGCAAATTTTTCTTCGTTCATCACGCGCTCCATTTTAACCTGTCCACCTTTTTTCTTATTTCTAGCGTTCCAGTCATAAAAGGTTTCCGGAGAAATTATTTTAACTTTTACGCCATTTAGAGCCTTACTTCGTGCCACTTTATAATTTTTATTGGCATTTTTAAGACTTTCATCCAAGGCATCTGCAATTTTAGATTCATCCAGACCCTTATCGTCAGATCCAATGTACCAAAAATGATAGAACTCATTGTCTTCTGCACGTTTTGCGCAAATGGTATATTCTGGAATTTTAATCCCAAATTTCTCTTCCAAATCGCTCATCGCATCATCCATTTTGTTCACAGATAATTGTGACCCAACGGTATTCAAGAAAAATTTTGTGCGTCCTGTAATCTTAATTTCTGCACGCTCAATATCCTTAAATTCAATGGTATCACCAATCAAATAACGCCAAGCACCACTTACTGTACTTATAACCAGAGCATAATCTTGATCTAACTGTACTTCACTTAAGGTCAATGCTGGAGCATCTTTTGTGAGTGATCCATCTTCATTGATATATTCAGGTTTGAATGAGACAAACTCAAAATAAATACCATTATCTGTATTAAGTTGCATAGCGTCGGTTTCTGGACGAACTTGGGTTGCAATATATCCTTCGGAAGCCAAATAAGTATCAATTACAGTAACCGGTTTACCCATTAGCGCTTGAAAACTTTTTTCGTAAGGACCAAAAGCCACACCACCAGAAGTATAAACCTGTAAATTTGGCCAGATTTCATGGATATTATTAAGATTGTGGTGTTCAATTACTTTTTTGATCATAAGTTCTATCCAAGAAGGAATACCGCTTAAGGCTCCAATATCCCAATCTCTTGCTCGCTCTGCAATACGCTGAACGCGATCGTCCCAATCATCAATTTTTGCGATTTCCTCTCCTGGCTTATAATAACTTCTAAACCAAGTTGGGATATTACTAGCTGTAATACCGCTAATTTCACCTTCTTTGTGGTCTTCTTTTTCAACTAAATCTGTAGAACTTCCCAACATCATGATTTCTTTTTCAAAGAAATCTGCTGGTAAGTCAAAATTATTTAAAGCAAAAACCTGTTTGATTCCTTCTTGTCTAATAGACTCGATCATATCATCTGTTACAGGAATTCTCTTGCTGGTTTTACCTGTTGTGCCAGAACTTAATGCAAAATAAGAAGGCTGTCCAGGCCATGTCACATCACTCTCATCTTCATGAAGTTTGTACCACCATTCATCATTGATTTTATTGTAATCAAAATAGGGAATAGTATTAGAAAATCTTTTTTGAATGTCTTCGGAATCTAATAATTCTGAAAATTTATAATGTTTTCCAAATTGTGTGTCTTTTGCTTTTTCAAGCATGTTCTCTAAGACTTCTGCTTGAGCCTCAATATGAGATATTTCCGAAGAAAATGTATCTTTTAATTGGATAAATCCTTTAATGATATTCCCTAAAATTGCCATAGTTATACTTTTAATTCTCCTTGATCGTTAGTGTCATCCTGTTCTCCAATAATTGCTGCTTTAGCCATTTTAAATATGGTAACCGCTTTGTTGTATTTTTGGTCCCAATAGTATGCATCTTTAATGGTGACGCAAAGTAGGGCTAAATTTGGATCATCTTTACCGCTAAACCACACTTTTAAGATGGATGACCAAAGCTCGTCAATTTTTTGTTTGTCTTCTAAAATATGAGCGACACCATATACCGATAAATATTCTTGATCACCTTGATTTGCATAGGTCAAATGAAGTCTGTTATCTTTTTCTAATTGTCTGTAATGCTCGCTATTTTTTCCCGTGAAAAACCATAGCTTACCATCTTCGTCAATTTCTTGTGTGGTCATTGGACATACTGAAAATGGCCGACTGTCCAATTTTGTTGCCATCATTGCCAGTTTATTATTGTCTAAAAACCCTCTAATTTTTTCGATAGCTTCTTGTCCTATTAAATTTTGTTGTTTTTCCATATATTTTATTTTTTTTGATTTTATTATGCTGCTATTTTTCGGCACTCATCTGCACATTTTCTGCAAGATTCTGCACAAGCTTTACAATGGTCATGATCGTGAGCTTCACAATGGTCTGCGCAGTAATCGCATAACTCGGCACATAATAGCGCATATTGTTTTACAAAAGCACTATCGCAAGCCATCATTTTAATACAGATATAGCAAGCATCAATACATTGTACACAACATTTTGGACAATCATTCATGCTTTCTTTTCCTGCCATTTGGGTTGAGCAATTTTGACATTCTACTAAGCAGGTTTGACATGCTTCTATACATGATTCATATTTGATATTCATAATTAATTGTGTTTAAATTATACTTTTTGAAGGTCTAAAAATCTAATTGATTTATATGATGCGAAAACAAAAAAAATTAACTCGTTTAGTTATAAAACCCTTTTATCATTTCATGTTTTTATGGTATATTTTTGATGACTAAAATTTCCGAAGTAGTGATTTTTTGAATTTTAATTTCTAATAAAAGAAACGAACTAAAAAATAAGGTTTCTAAACAAAAAACCTTTAACCCAATTGTTTATATTTTAAGAAAAATAAGATAATAACCGTATCTTGGAACCTCAAAACCAACCAACTTGAAAAAATCAAAATTAAAAACCGCCTTAATTATTTTTGGCATTATAGCCATTATCTTAACATTAATGCCTTTTGTACCTTTTGATTATTGGTGGATTCGCATGTTTGATTTTCCTCATTTACAGCTTACGTTTATTACTTTTGCTGCTATTTTATTCTACATCTTCAAATTTGATTTTAAAGCCTGGAAAGATTATATATTTATAGGAATCTTGATTTTATGTTCAATTTTTCAGTTTAGCAAAATTTATCCTTACACCAAGTTTGCTGATTTTGAGGTTCTAAATTCAGAAAAAAAAGAATCTCAGCTCACCATTTTCACGTCTAATGTGTTACAAAAAAATGACGAATTTGATCTTTTAACATCAATGTTCAATGATAAGGATGCTGACATCATGCTTTTTACAGAAACTCACAGAGATTGGATGAGAGCGATAAAAAACGCTTTAGATCCATCTTACAAAAGCCAAGTAGAAGTGCCCTTAAGCAACACTTACGGGATGCTTTTATATTCTAAATTAGAGTTGTTTGACACAGAGGTCAAATATATGGTTAGTGATAGCGTGCCCTCAATTCATACAAAAGTCAAATTGAGCAGCAATGACACCATACAATTATACGCCATTCACCCTACTCCACCAATGCCTCAGGAAAACCCGAAATCTACAGATAGGGATGCGGAGATGATGATGATTGCAAAATTAGCGCTGGACTCAAAATATCCAGTTGTCGTTATTGGGGATTTTAATGATGTAGCCTGGTCACAAACCTCAAAACTATTTCAGCGTGTGAGCAGATTGTTAGACCTAAGAAAAGGGAGAGGATTATACAATACCTACAATGCAGATAGTTATTTGATGCGATGGCCTTTAGACCATATTTTTATTTCAAGTGATTTTAAACTTAATAACGTAGAACTTTGTGAGGATATGAATTCTGATCATTTTCCATTATTTACAGATTTAAGTTTTGAACCCAGAGATCGTGACAGTCAAAAACCACCTTATCCTTCAAAAGAAGATTTAAAATCTGCAGAAGACCAAATACAAAAATTTAAAGAAAAAGATAACAGATGAAAGAATGGTTTACAATTACTTCGGAAAGTTTAATAGCCATTATACTTACAGGCATCGGGATATATATAGCATTAGTAATAGTCACAAGAATAAGCGGGAAACGAAGTTTCTCTAAATTATCCAGTTTTGACTTTGCCATCACTGTAGCTATAGGTTCTATTATGGCTACTGTAATCATATCAAAATCTGTATCGTTACTACAAGGCATCATCGGGTTGTTTATACTTTATGTGATACAAATGATTGTAGCGTATGCCAGAAGATGGGAGTTCGTAAGAAAAATAATGGATAACAAACCTACACTACTTATGAAAGACGGGAAGATTATTGAAGGCAGTCTTAAAAAATGTAAGGTTACCGAATCTGACTTAAAAGCAAAATTACGAGAAGCCAATGTTATCCAATTAAGCGAGGTTAAAGCTGTTGTTTTTGAATCTACTGGAGATATTTCTGTACTTCATGGTTCTAGTGATAAAGTTTTAGATGATTGGATTATGGACTTTTAAAACTTACCATAACTTTACCAACTAAAGGGTTTATCATTTTTTGAACAAAAATAACTATGAATTTTCTTATCTGTATACTTTTAGGATTTGTTATTGCTGCCTCTGGCAGTATCACGCCAAGTTATTTAAATATGACGGTTGTGAAATTCAGTTTAAAATCAAGTAGGAAATCTGCTTTTTATTTGATTGGAGGTTTTGCTACAGTGCTGTTTTTTCAAGCCAATATTGGCGCGTATCTATCAAATGTGTTGATGGAAAACTCGGAATATATTACAACAATTCAAAAAATTGGGACAGGTATTCTTATTCTACTATCTATCAATTTTTTTAGATTACATTTTAAGTCAAAAAAGCAATTAAAGAAAATTGAAATCAAAAAATCCAAAGCCTATTTTCAAGGTATTGGATTGTCTTTACTCAATACAATAGCCATTCCTTTCTATTTCACAGCCATATCATTTTTAATTGGCTTAGAGTATTTTGAATATTCTTTTTTGAATGGTTTTTATTTTTCAATTGGCTCCACAATTGGTTCATTTACGCTATATGGATTGTACGCCATAGTTGCCAGTAAAATCGAACATAAATTAACCTTTATAGCCAATAAAATGAATTTTATAATTGGATGCTTAACTGGTATTGTTGGAATTGGTAATTTAATATATTTATTACAAGGCTCTTAAAACGTCATTCATTTCTTTAAAGTCTGCTCATAAATAGCTTCGTATTGAGGTACTACCTCATGAATTCCAAAATGTTTTGAAATGGTAACAGCTCCAGCCTTGAATGTATTCAATCGATCGTTGTCACTTAAAATATGAAGTGCATTTTTTGCCATATCATCAACATCATTGATTTCGCTTAAAAACCCAGAAACACCATGTACGTTAACTTCTGGTATTCCACCTGTATTACTTGAAATAACAGGTACTCCAGATGCCATGGCTTCTAACGCTGAAAGCCCAAAACTTTCGGTTAATGATGGTAATAGAAACAAATCACTAAAACAGAGTATTTTATCTATTTCGTTACTGTTTCCGAAGAAAACCACTTTATCACTAATTCCCAATTTTTTACAGAGACGCTCTGCTGGCTCACGCTCAGGTCCTTCACCAACCATCATAAGTTTTGCAGGAATTTGTTTTTGGATCTTATCAAAAATCTTAATGACATCAGGTATTTGCTTGACCTCTCTAAAATTACTAATGTGTGTAATGATCTTCTCGTCATCCTTTGCCATCATTGCGCGTTGACAATCGGTAAACTTTGGTGCGTATTTTTCTAAATCTATAAAGTTTGGAACGACGTGAATGTCTTTTTTAATATCAAACAAGCGCATCGTATCCTCTTTTAAACTCTTGGAAACTGAGGTTACAGCATCTGATTTATTGATACTAAATGTCACTGCAGGTTTGTAAAATGGATGACTCCCAACTAAGGTTATATCTGTACCGTGAAGCGTGGTTACGATTGGTACGTAAATACCTTCTTCCTGCAACATTTTTTTAGCCATATAGGCTGCATAAGCATGTGGAATTGCGTAATGTACATGTAAAACCTCTATTTTGTGGAGCTTTACCATATCTACCAATTTGCTAGATAAAGCCAGCTCGTAAGGCTGGTATAAAAACAAAGGATATTCTGGAACAGTTACTTCGTGATAATGCACATTGTTACTCAATAATTCTAAGCGTACTGGCTGACTGTAGGTGATAAAATGAATTTCATGACCTCGTTTGGACAATTCTAATCCTAACTCTGTAGCAACAACACCACTTCCTCCAAATGTTGGGTAACATACTATTCCTATTCGCATTATTTTTTAAATTTTGTGTTATTTGCTTTGCGCTATATCTTTAATATCGTCTTCTTTAATTATCGCTTCGTAGATTAAACGCTGTATGTCTGTTCTTATATTTTCTCTTAACAAGAGATTTGTTTCTGCTTTAGGATATGTTCTATTTGCCAAGAACACATACACAATTTCCTCATCTGGATCTGCCCAGGCATAAGTTCCAGTAAAACCAGAATGCCCAAAACTCTTCATTGACACACAACCACAGGTTGGACCCTCTACTCCTAATTGAGGTTTGTCGAAACCAATTCCTCTCCTTACACCTTTATTTCTATAATAAGTTGTGTTGAACTTATCTACAGTTTCTGGCTTTAAATAGCGTTTACCTCCATAATAGCCTTTTTGAAGGTACATTTGCATAATTTTTGCTACGTCATTTGCATTACTAAAGACGCCTGCATGACCACCTACTCCATTTTGCATTGCAGCGCCCATGTCATGCACATAACCATGCACTTCCTTGTATCTGTAATAATCGTCAATTTCCGTAGGAACAAGGTTTTTATCAGAGAATTGTGATGCAGGATTATAGGTGGTATAATTAGCTCCCAAAGATTTGTAAAAGTGATCTTGCACCAACTCATCTAAAGGTTTTTTATAATAGCCTTCTATATATTTTTTCAGAATATAATATGGCAAATCGCTGTACCTATAACGCTGGGTTGATAACAAGTCGGTTTCTTTTATGATTTTTTGGATGGAATCTGGATAATCATTCCGAAGAAACATTTGATCAGTAATCTTTATATTAAAGTTAGGCGTTTCACTTCGTCTGTAATATTTTGGATCTGGTTTTTTTGTTGCGCTATCTAGCGTTGCCACATAAAAAGGAATCCAAGGTCGAAGTCTCGCATAATGAGATAACATTTGTTTTATCGTAACATTTTTTTTGTTGGTGCCAGCAAATTCTGGTAAAATCTTAGATAACTTGGTATCTAATGACAGTGCTTTCTTTTCTTCAAGCTCCATTAACAAAGGCAATGTTGCTAAAATTTTTGTGAGTGAAGCGACATCATACATGTCATCAAATTTCACAGGATCTGATCCCTCATACGTGTGTTTTCCAAAGTTTTTACTATAGACTACCTTTCCTTTTCTAGCCACCAAAAGTTGAATACCTGGCGTCATTTTTTTATCTACTGCGTATTGAGCTATAGAGTCCAGCTTATTTAATTTTGCAGTGCTCATCCCAACGCTTTCTGCCAAACCATAACTTAGTGATTGATCTGCTGTATATTTAATCCCTTCTCCTGCTTCAAAATGTTCTCCAATTGATACCGGGATATTTCCTTTTGCTGCAATACCGCCAAATAGGACCTGTGCAGATTTTTGCTGTGAAATATCACTGTTTTGATAACTCATGACAATACCTTCTATGTTTTCTATACTCAACATATCTATCATGGCATAAGGTCTTGCAAACACATCTAAAATCACATTGTTTGTTCTTGCAATCTCATAAAGCCAAACCAGCTCCTTGTCTGTAAATTGATAGTCTTGCCACGGATTGTCGTTTTTTTTATGGAATCCAACAATAACAGTGTTATAATTTTGAAGTTTTGTAATAAGTTCATCCAAAAGATCTGCTTTGATCATATGAACTTTGGTATACTTTTTAAGTTCATCGAAAAAAACCGAACCATCACTATCACCAAGCTCCACATAGGCTATTTTCTTGGTTTCTAAATTCCGAAGTGGTAAAATATTAGATTTATTTTTCAGTACCGTAATTGAAGCCTCCATAAGTTCCTCATACAGTAGATCATCACTTAAACGATTTAAATCCTCCATTAAAGTAGCAGTTCCGATAGGTTCATAGTTGTTAAGACCTACCTTATATTTTGCCATCAATATTTTCTTTACTGAATGTGCTAAGCGATCTTCAGTAATATCTTTATTGTTATAAGCTTCAATGATTTTTTCAATCCCTTTTGGTACATCTTCGGAAATGAGCAAAACATCATTTCCAGACTTTAATGCAGCCAAATCGATATCTCCGGGAGTACTATAATTAGAAACACCTTTCATTTCTAAAGCATCAGTAAAAATAAGACCTTTAAAACCTAACGTGTCTTTTAAAATATCTGTTACAATATGCTTTGACAAAGATGACGGAAAACCATCTCTTGGCTCCAGACTTGGCACATTTAAATGAGCAACCATAACACTGGACAATCCTTCTTTAATCAGTTTTTTGTAAGGATATAACTCAATAGAATCTATTCGTTTTTCATTAAAATTAATGGTTGGCAACGTTTTATGTGAGTCACTATCTGTATCACCATGACCGGGAAAATGCTTGGCATTAGCCAATACTCCAGCATCTTGCATCCCTTTCATAAACGCAGAAGCCTTATCTGTAACATTATCACGATCTTCCCCAAAAGAACGGTTTCCAATTATCGGATTTTTTGGATTGGTATTGATATCTACAACTGGAGCAAAATTAAAATGTACTCCAATACGTTTACAATGCTCACCAATATAATAACCCGTTCTTTCTACTAAAGTATTGTCGTTTATAGCGCCTAAAGTCATATTCCAAGGAAATGCGTAGGTAGAATCCAAACGCATGCTTAAACCCCATTCCGCATCCATACCAATCAACAAAGGCGTTTTGGAAATAGCTTGATACAAATTATTTTGTTTAGCTTGGGCAACGGGACCTCCTGTAGAAAAGATCAATCCGCCAATATGGTAATCGTTTATAAGTTTCGCAACTTCATTTTGATTTGATTTTTTTTCGTCGGAAAACGCTCTAACCATAAACAATTGCCCAACTTTTTCCTCAAGTGACATCGCATTGTACGTACTATCTACCCATTTTTTTTGGGCCTGAAGATTTTTATGTGCTAACGGATGATCTGCTGTTTGAGAGAATCCATAAGAGATAAAAGTGAAACATAAAATAAGGGACAATATATATCGCATAAAATAAAGGTCTTTGAGAGTTGTTCTATATGATAAGAACTAAAAACTATGCCAAATTAGTATTTTTGGGATGAAGAATAAAATACTTTAAGATAGATTTATAAAGAAGTTTGTAAACAAAGGAAATTATAGCAATCTATCGTTTAAAAAAACTTGAGATTTTGTTTAATATTGATGAAGATTCAAGATTTAGAGGATTCTCGTTATAAGATAGATTTTCATCTAAATTTTCTAATGCATCTCTAGCTTCTTCTCTAACTTCGGGTTGTTTTGCGTTTTCTGCCAAATGCTTCATGCGAGAGATCCAAACACTTACTTCTTTAATATCATCATCTTCATCGTATTCTATTAAAAACCAATCGATTAAATTCAAAAGTTGGAGATTCAGTTTTTCTTCATTGTCAATATGCAGCTCAGATGTAATGTAATCTATGATTTCAATATATATTGTTTCATCTTTAGAATAGATATCCTCGGTCTCAATATCCTCTAAAACCTCAATATATTCTGCTTTGATTTTCTTTGCTTTTGCTAAAGTGATCACTCGCTTCACTTCCTCTAATAATAATGTATTATGAGCAACAGAAAACTCAGATAATGCTTCATAAACAATACTTAAACTAGAAAACTCTTTAGGTAAAGTATTGATACAGTATTGTTTGATTTTATCGGGATTCTCATTCGCGAAATTCACCAAATCCTTAGAAAAACGTCTATTAGTTTTTTCTTCCGAAGCTATCCATTTGCTAAGTTGGTCTTTTTCGTGGAATTTTAATTGTTCTATAATATCCATAACATTTATTTATTCCATCAAATCAATATGGCGATCATGATAACCTAAAAGATACAAAACACCATCCAATCCTATACTCGAAATTGAACTCTGCGCATTGTCCTTAACGGTTGGTTTTGCATGAAAAGCAATCCCTAAACCTGCAAGATTAAGCATTGGCAAATCGTTTGCACCATCACCAACTGCAATGGTTTGGTCAATATGGATACCTTCTTTTTTAGCTATTTCTTTGAGGTATTCTGCTTTTTTATTTCCGTCAACAATATCGCCAAGATAACCACCAGTTAAAATACCATCTTTTATTTCTAATTGATTAGCGTATACGTAATCTATCCCTAATTCCTTTTGGAGATAATGACCAAAATATGTAAAACCACCAGATAAGATGGCAGTTTTAAAACCATAAGTCTTTAATGTGTCTATCAAACGTTTAGCTCCTTTGGTAATTGGTAAGTTTATTGCAACATCATGAAGCACTTCTTCTCTCAAGCCTTTAAGCAGTTTCATTCGTTTTTTGAAACTCTCATTAAAATCTATTTCACCTTGCATGGCAGACTCTGTAATGGCCTTTACTTCATCTCCAACACCAGCAAGCTCTGCCAATTTATCAATCACTTCTGCCTGGATTAATGTAGAATCCATATCAAAACAAACCAAACGACGGTTTCGTCGGTAAATATTATCTTCTTGAAATGCGATATCAACATCTAAATCTCTAGAAATCTGCAAGAATTTTTTAGTGACTTTTTCTTTATCATCAATTTTACCTCTAACTGATAATTGGATCGAAGAACGTGGATAATCTATGTGGTTTGCAAGTGAAATACGACCAGTTAATCTTTTAATAGCATCAATATTCAAATTGATTTCTGAAATTACTTTTGTCACTTCGGAAATTTGAACAGCAGATAATTTTTCGCCTAAAACAGTGATGATATATTTATCCTTACCTTGTTGATTTACCCAGTTCTCATAATTCTCTAAAGTAATTGGGCTAAACTTTGCAGTAATTCCCAATTCGTAAGATTTAAATAGCAGTTCCTTTAATACAGAGGCAGAATTTGCTCCAGACTTCACCTCAAATAACATCCCTAAAGATAATGTATCGTGAATATTTGCCTGACCAATATCTAAAATATTGGCATCGTATTGTGCCAAAACACTGGTTAAACTAGAGGTTAATCCCGGTTTATCCTGTCCGGAGATATTCATTAAAAATATCTCGTTAGACATTATGTTTTCCTCTAAATCTTTTAAAACAGGCTCTTTACTTTTATTCATTATAAGCGTTTCTAATTTTTATTTTAAAAACCTACTGTGCCAGCTTTCACTTGCTGGAACCTCCCAGTTTTCTCTAAACTCTGCAATGTTATTTACCAGATTATTAAAAACAATCGTGTTTTTTGAAACCGCTTTTTCCTTTGCCATTTTTTTAAAATCAAGTAACGTTTTATGGGCTATATAGTCACCTTGCTTATATGACACATTCATTTTATCCATCAAATCTACATTGTAATCTTTTTCTAATTGTTGGATAAAATGAACAGAAGCATCAATACTGCAGCCTGTTGCATTATTTAAATTTTGATTTAACGCTATTACTATAAATCGCTTATATTCAATAGTATAACCAGACTGCAAATTGCTACCGTGAGCAGTCCAAGTTTCTATAAACATGTTTAATTTTTCTTTTATTTCTATAAGTTCTTCTTCCGAAAATGACCTGTTGGCTTGATAAATCCAAACGCGTGATTCTTCGGGAAGTGTATTGAAATCTACTAACATAATTTTAAGTTTTCCTAGTTGCGAAAATACAATTTTACATCCAATCCCTGTCTTGGGATTCTACCTTAAATAATAAGTAATCGCAAATTGTTTTGGCATCGGTTTCTAAAATATAGGGTATTTTAATTTTTTTTGATGCTGTAGAAATGTAAACCGATGCTATTTGTTTTTTCTTCTGAAAAATGGACTGTTTGATTTCTACAGCTTGTATTTTATGAATTTCCAGAATATTTGTTATGGTATCTATAAATCCGCTACCAATCGTAATACACTCGTCATCTATTTTGTAATAGGCTTTTTTGAAAGTTATTTGAACAAAAATTATCGCAAATAAAATAAAAGCGAGATTACTGATCCATATCCAATTTCCGAAGATAAAATAACTGGGAATATTTATAATAACACCTAAAACCAACATTTTTAGTGCTAACAACCGTTTGTAGTATGGTCTAGGTTTTTTTGATTCACTATTACTCCTGTAATTTGGTATAAGTTTATCAACCAAATGCGAAACCTGATCTTTTTCTAAGGCAATGATCACAAAGTTTTTACGCTGCTTAGCGTTAACCATTGCCTGTTTTACAGATAGCGTATGAAGTCCAAAATAACGTTTGATTCTGTTGGTTTTTATGACAATATTCTGAATTCGGCTCGGTGTTAAACTAAGTGACATTTTATTAAACAAACCTTTATTGATCTCTATCGTTTTTTGGTTTTCTACAACTTCTAAATTAAAATTGGTAATCACCGTTTTAATCACTGAAAAAAGCATTGAAATAAGAATTGCCAGAATGATAACCGCAAGATTGAGGATTATGATATTAAGGATACTTTTTTCATCTAAATGAATGTTTTCCTCGATACGTTCTCTAAGTCTTAAGTTTTGAGTGTAATCCCTAAACTCGTAATACAATCCAAAAACAAAGGAGGTTATAATTATAAAGCTTTTAAAATGATTTTGAGAAATACCCTCTAATAATAGTCGTTTCAAAGATACTTTAAAGAAAATATTGCTCTTTTCTTCTTCTTCAGTATCCTCAAACTCATTATTTAAAATTTGTTTGGCAGTCTTAGTAAACAGTTCTTTTTTTAATTGTAGAGCTGTTGATTTATCTAAGGCCTTAATTGAAATTTCGGACTTACTATCTCCTGCTGTTTCTATATTTAAGGATACAACGTTTATGATTTGTTGCAAAAAATTCTGTTTGATGTAAACATTTTGAATTTTTGACTTCGGAATTACAGTATTGTCCTTATTAAAAATACCTGTAGAAAGATGAAAATCGTCTTTACTCAAATAAAATTTAAAATTTAAATACTTTAAGACCGCAACAATAAATAGTACAATTAAAATTCCTGCGAATATAAGCACAATGGTCTCAGTGCTTAAATTAGCAAACGATTTTTTTCTAACTAATGATAGACCAAAAGCTATAAATAGAACAAAAAAACGTTTTACAAATTTGTAGGCATTGAATGCGAAAATGATAATGATTCCTTTTGAAGATTGCCTGATTGGTTGTGAAAAATCAATTGTCTTCATTTACTTTCTCACTTAAGTAGTCATTAATTTTCTTGGCTTCTTCATGAGGTAAACCATCAATACTCAAATCACTTCCAGATTCTCCCGCAGTAAAAATCTTAAGTGTAGAAAGATTGAATTTTCTTGCGAGCCAACTTCTTGACTCTTCAATATGTTGAATTCTAGAAATAGGAACTGTTGTTATAGAATTTACCAAAAGCCCCTTTGCGTAAATAACATCTTGTTCTCTAATGGCATATTTTCTTTTTTTAAAAGCTAATAAGGCCAAAACAAAATTTATGATACAGAAAAATAAAACAAAGCCAAGTGCAAACGGAAAAATAGCTTGATAGGACTCTTTTTGAACCATAAATTTACCTGCTACCACAACACCTATAAGAAATGTATAGAGTAACAGTTTATTTAAAATGATAATCTTTAAATAGTGTTCTGAAATTGGCTTTAGTTGTACAGCATCTATTTTTGGTAATAAATCAACTTCTATTTGTTGGTTTTCAAACATAAGATCTGTGCTGTAAGTTTTTTTATTAAAATTTAATCTTCTATAATTTCTAAGTAGATAATCACTTTCTTTTTGACATAACGACTCTCACTGAGGTCATAATAGTCTCCTTCTCTAAAATAAATCCTAAAATCTTTCTTTAAATTGGATTTTTTCAATAATTGGGCACCTTCAAATTGTGTTGATACAATCAAAGTATGTTTTTTATCAAAGGCATCAACAACTTCTACATAAGAAATAACATCATTATTTATAGACACTATTTTACCTTCAATATTTAAATCATTCTCATTTTTTGGTGCTGGGGGTGGTGGTGGTGGAATATTGCCATAATCATATTCGTCATCATCTTCCATAATAAATTCTTCAAGTTGTCCTTCGGAAAATAGCGACATAAAATCACTATAGCATGTTGAAATCATTAATAGCCCTACTTCTTCACCTATAGCTTCGAAATCTCCAAATCCTTTATCTGCAAAAGCTTTTGATTTACTTTTATGGTTATTATAACTTTTGATCAAGCATAAGCCTAATCCCATTTTTTTATGATCTAATGATTTTTCTGGGCTTAAAAGTGTTTTATCCTCTTTTATGCACGTACAGGTGTCATCGGTAATAAGTTGTAATACTTCATCTTTAGATAAATCTTGACCGTAATTTATGGCAACCAAGAAAAACGAAACTAGCGTTAGGATGTATTTATTCATGCCTCTTATTATGTTTTTTGAAATTTCGGTAGGTAAGAAAACTGTACATTACAAAACCGAAAATGAAGTAAAATACTGGTCTGGTCCAAGAGAATTCTTTTCCGAAGAAATGATCAAATAAGGTGACCACAATTGAAAATATAATACCTCCAATCAATCCTGCGGTTATAACTCTCTTTTTACTTATTTCTGGCATATTATAGATCTTGGGCATTAGCAATCAATTCTGCAATATCCATAACCTCAATTTCCGCTTCTTTTTCTTTGTTTTTTACGCCATCTGTCATCATCGTGTTACAAAACGGACAACCTGCTGCTATGATTTGAGGTTTCACTTCCAGAGCTTGCTCTGTACGCTCAATATTAACTTCTTTATCACCTGGCTCAGCATCCTTAAACATTTGCGCTCCTCCTGCTCCACAACATAATCCGCGAGATTTGCAACTTTTCATTTCAACCAATTCTGCATCCAATTTTCTTATTAAATCTCTTGGTGCCTCATAAACATTATTTGCACGACCTAAATAACAAGGGTCATGAAATGTGATTCGCTTTCCTTTATATTGACCACCTTCTATGGTTAATCGACCTTCAGTTAGCAACGATTTTAAAAATTGTGTGTGGTGCATAACTTCGTAACTACCGCCTAGTCCTGGATATTCGTTTTTTATAGTATTGAAACAGTGCGGACAAGCAGTCACAATTTTTTTTATCTCATAAGCGTTCATGACCTCTATATTAGTGACAGCCTGCATTTGAAACAAAAATTCATTACCTGCTCTTTTTGCAGGATCTCCTGTACAGCTTTCTTCGGTTCCCAAAACTGCAAATTCTACATTAGCCTTGTTTAATATTTTCACAAAAGCCTTAGTGATTTTTTTTGCTCTGTCATCAAAGCTTCCTGCGCATCCTACCCAAAATAATACTTCGGGTTGTTTACCAGCTGCCATAAATTCTGCCATTGTTGGCACTTTGAGTAATTCGCTCATAATTTTTATGTGTTATTTGACCAATATTTTTATCTAAACAATATAGATTTTTAATTGGTTAAATTTATTCTTCTTCTTTTATTGCTGCAAAATCCTTTTTAGCAATTCTTATATAAATAGCGAGCTTTTTATCGCCTTCTTTAACTCTGTTTTTTGGATCGTAGCTTTCTGTTTTAGCTCTTCTCATGGCTTCTTCACCGATGACTTCTTTTTGGAGGTCTGTACAATAGTCACATAATACATTAATCAATTTAATATCCTTGATTTCATTATTACGAAACTCAATACGTGTATAAGATTTTATTTGTAAAGAATCTTTTCTATAAGACTGCGCGCTTAGAAGCATGCTATTAAGTAAAAAGCTCATTAGAATAATGGGTTTATATTTCCGAAGAAAAAAATCCAAATTATTCGTTTTTCCAGTTTAAGCGATCCATTTGATTATATGGCCAAGGTGCTCCATTATTTTCAATGTTACCCATCATGTTGTTGAGTTCCATTGGTGCTGCACTCTGCTCCATCACTAAATATTGACGCATCTGCATGATGATATTCAACGGATCAATACTCACAGGACAGGCTTCTACGCAGGCATTACAACTTGTACATGCCCAAAGTTCTTCTTTTAAAATATAATCTCCCAATAGCTGTTTACCGTCATCTTTAAATTCTCCTTTATTGGCATCGATGTTTTTTCCTACCTCCTCAAGACGATCACGTGTGTCCATCATGATTTTTCGAGGTGATAATTTTTTTCCTGTCATATTTGCTGGACATTCGCTAGTGCAACGTCCACACTCTGTACACGTATATGCATTTAACAAATTAACCCAACTTAAATCCTGCACGTCACTTGCTCCAAATTTTGCTGGAACTGCATCATCTTCACCTTCTGGAGCTGCAGCAAATGGATCTACGTTTGGATCCATCATCATTTTTACCTCGTTGGTGACTGCTTCTAAATTATCGAACTGTCCTTTAAGATTTAATTTTCCGTAGTAAGTATTTGGAAACGCTAAAAGGATGTGTAAATGTTTCGAGAAATATAAATAGTTCAAAAATATTATAATACCAAGTATGTGTAACCACCAGGCTGTTCTTTCTATTATGATTAATGTAGCATTTGAAAGTCCGTCGAAAAGAGGTAACAACCATTGACTGATTGGGAACGAACCTGCTGTATGATAGCCTTCAGCTCCATTGAGTTGAAGTTGAAGATCAGCACCATTCATAATTAAGAACAAGCACATTAATACGACCTCAAAGTATAAAATGATGTTGGCATCATTTTTTGGCCAACCTGTCATTTCCCTAGCCATAAAACGCTTGAGCTTTATAATATTTCGTCTAATCAAAAAGATAATTACAGATACTAAAACGCCAAATGCCAACAGCTCAAAAGAACCTATTAAAATATCATAAATTTGTCCTGCTCCAGAAAAAATACGGTGTTCTCCCGTAAGTCCATCAATAATAATCTCAAGGACTTCTATATTAATAACCACAAAACCAACATATACTATAATGTGAAGAAAACCAGCAATTGGTCTTTTTACCATTTTGCTTTGACCCAAAGCTATTCTCGCCATGTTTCTCCAGCGTTGAGGCTTATCATCACTCACATCTACATCTCGACCTAATTTAATATTACGCCAAAGTTTTCTAACATTATTTGCAAAATATCCAATGCCAATAACTAGTGCTATGGCGAATATGATTTGTGGTAAAAAGCTCATATTGGGTTGGTTTATTAGTCTTTATCTTCTATTTCGTTTCCGTCTGCGTCGTAACGTTTGGGTTTTTTTCCGAAGATAGAAAAATGTACATATCGTTTAGGATTCAATTTCATATCCTCTAAAAGTTGTTCCATTTGCAATGCTGCACCTTCTAGATTTTGATACAATCCTTCGTCTTTTAATAGCTTGCCAACAGAGCCTTCACCGTTTTCAATACTCACCATCAAGTTGTTAACGGTATTAATTGTATTGTCCAATTTTTCGACTGTTTTTGATAACTGAACATCTTTAAGGTCATTTGTTATCACAGCTAATCCTTGAGTTATAGAATCAAAGTTTGTAAGTACAGAACTTAGCTTCTCGTCATTTTTCTTTATTAAATTATTTACGGAATAAGATACCGCTTTAAACGATTTCATAGTTTCGTTTAGCTCTTTGATAGCGTTTTTCAAACCAGCTTCAGTATCATCTATGACGAGTCTATTGAGGTTTAACAGCAATGAGTCTGCAGAGGAAAGTGTCGTGTCTAAATTATTGCTAACATCTGAAAATGTTTCAGTGAGGTTAGATACGAGGTCTTCTTCAACTTCCGAAGCTAAAAAATCACCTGGTTTTGCTGGTGCTCCTTGTTCACTTACCATGATCTCCAGTGCATTTCCTCCCATCAACCCGGTTTTGTAAAGCTTCACTTTTGTTTCCTTAGAAAAAGAAAGCTGGTCATCTACAGTAAAGGATACACGGGTTTTGCCTGTATCAAAATTATAAATGATTTCTTGAATTTTACCAACGCTATTACCTTTTACGGTAACTGGAGACGACTTGCTAAGTGCGTTGTAATCAAATTCTGTATAATATGTATCGTCAGTCTCAAATAGATTTTTACCATTCAGGTAATTAATCAAAAAAACCATTAGTAAAATACCCGAAAGTACGAGTATGGCTGTTTTTACTTCTCTTGAAATTTTCAAATTTTACAATTTTGGGTTATAACAAAATTAAGAATAATAATGTAAAGAATGCTTCTAATTAGATGATGATTTTAATGCTTCGGAAACATCTATTTTTTTTCCGTCCTTGTAAGCGACAACAAAACAGTCTTTATATCCTTTAGACAGAGCTTCTGCTTGAAATTGTTTTATTTTAGTATAGTCTGAAGTGTAGCCATAAAAATACTTGTAGATCTCACCAACTTTATCTCTAGAAACATCTGAAAGACCTTTGAAATTATAGGATTTTGGCGCTATTTCTTTTGAGCTGGCAGCAATTTGAACCTTGAATACTACATTCTCGATAATTTGTGGTTCATCTGCTAATACAATGTCTTTGTCGTCCACTTTTATTTGATATATATTATCGCCAACATTTTGCTCAACAAATCCCTTATAGCCTAAAATTGCTTTTTTTATACCAGAAGCCATTTTAGATTGACCTGCTTTAGTGTTTAAGAATTTACCTTCTGAATTATTTGTTAAGAATCCAACTTCTATAAGCACACTTGGCATATACGTATTATGCAACACCCACAAACTTGCTTGTTTTAAACCTCTACTTTTGCGGTTGAGTTCTTTTTCAAAATTATCTTCTACCATTCTTGCCAACTTGATACTGTTCTCTGTGTACTCTTCTTGCAGGAAACTCAGCGTGATAAGAGATTCTGGTGAGTTTGGATCAAAACCTTCGTAGTGTTTCTCATAATCTGCCTCAAGAAAAATTACTTCGTTCTCTTTTTTAGCGATTTCCATATTCCTTTTTGTATTCGCAACACCTAATACAAATGTTTCTGTACCAGATGCTTGGGAGTGATGAGCGTTACAATGCACAGATACAAATAAATCTGCATCGGCATCGTTTGCTATTTTTGCTCTCCCACGTAAGGTTACAAACACATCCTTTTCTCTTGTATAAATGACTTTAATGTCCTTGTTTTTCCCTAACTCTTTACCAACCTCTAGTACGATGTTAAGAGCAATGTCTTTTTCTTTATGCCCATTTCCCAAATTACCAGAATCATGACCTCCATGACCTGCGTCCAAGACCACAACGAATTTATCTTTGTTTTTTTGAAATGCGTGAGCAGATGTTAAAATACTGGTAAATAAAAAGCTTACCAATACGATTATATAAAGTGATACCGTTTTCATACGTGTTTAACGTTTAATCAACTAGGTTATTTTAAGTGTGTACTTATAGATTCTCTAATGCTTAACACTTTTTATAAATTGATTGAATTATAAATTAATCATAAAAAATATATGTAATTTTGGCAATTCAAAAACCGAGCCATACTTTAGCAAAAATACATTTAAAAGCATTGCGTACAAAAAGCTTTCACATACTTTTTACCCTAAGTTTTACCATGTTTATTAACATGGTTTGCTTTGCGCAAGAGTTGCCAAATCCTAAAGAACCCATAAAACCGAAAATTGAGAACGATACTACAATTATAAACGTAGAAAAAATTCTTGAAACTCCAAAAAACATTAAAGAATCTGATAGCACGAAGACAGATTCTATTCCGAAGAAAAAAGAATTCTTAACTGGTATCGTTGATTATAAAGCTACAGATTATGTGCGATTAGACCAACGTAAAAATACGACAACATTATACAACGAGGCAGAGGTAAACTACCAGGATATGAATATCAAAGCTGGTATTATAGTCATTAATCATGGTAAGGATTTGGTTTATGCTGGACGCGTAAAGGATAGTTTGGGAAATTATTCTCAAGCACCAATATTTACTCAGGGACAGAGCGTTGTTGAACCAGACTCTGTTATATTTAATACGGTTACCAAAAAAGCGGTCATTTTTAATTCCAAAACAGAGCAAAGTGGCGGAACGATCATCGCAGAAAAAACAAAACGAGAAAATGACTCTACGCTTTTCATCCAGAACGGAAGATATACGACATCTGAAAATCTGGACGACCCAGAATATTATTTTTTAATGCGATCTGCAAAAGTTGTACCTGGAGTAAAAGTAGTTACTGGTCTAACAAACTTATTTATTTATGATGTACCTACTCCTATCGGGTTACCGTTTGCGTATTTCCCTATGTCTAAAAAACAAACTTCTGGTGTGATCATGCCAACTCCAGGACAGGAATTAGCTAACGACAGAGGCTACTTCTTGCAAAATGGAGGTTATTATTTTGCCATTAGCGATTATGTGGATCTAGCTGTTTTAGGAGATTATTACACGAACGGTAGTTATGGATTGCGCTTTGAAACTAATTATGCGCTGCGCTATAGATTTAGGGGGAATTTAAGTTTTAGATATGAAAACTTAATTAACAGTGAAGCAGGATTTCCTGATTTTGCAAAATCTACTATTTATAACATAAGATGGTCTCACAGCCAAGATGGAAAAGCGAATCCTAGTTCGAGATTTTCAGCTTCGGTAAACTTGGGTAGTAGCCAATATTATAGACAATCTATCAATCAGCTCAATTTATCAAATACCCAAAATAACACGTTGGCATCTTCCATATCCTATTCCAAAACATTTCAAGGTGAGCCACAAGTTAACATGAGTGTAACTGCAACTCACTCGCAAAATACGAATACCCAAGAGATCAATATGACCTTGCCAACTGTTCAGGCTAGTGTTGGCAGAGTGTTCCCTTTCGCACCAAAGAGCGGAACTAAAAAAGGAATTATCCAAAATGTAAATTTACAATACAACGTAAGAGGAGAAAATAGAATTAGAACAACAGATTCATTATTTTTTAAGGCTGAAATGTTTGATGATGCGCGTGTTGGCGCTGTACATTCTATCCCAATCTCTACTAACTTTAAAGTGTTTGATTATTTTAGTATGAGCGCGAGTGCGAATCTTGAAGAAACGTGGACTTTAAATACGATAAATAGATTTTACGATCAAGAAAACGAAGAGATTGTAACTGAAGACTTAAATCAATTCGATCGTTTCTTAACCTATAACTTTAGTACCAGTATCGGGACAACAATTTATGGTATGTTTGATTTCAGAAAAGAAGGAAAAGACCCTAAAATACAACAGATTAGACATGTTATGCGTCCATCTATTAGTTACAATATCAATCCTGCGTTTGATCAATATTATGACACCTTTGAAATAGTAAATGCAGATGGAGTAACTGTAGATGAGATAGAAAGACAGGAATACACAAGATTTGAGGGCTCTATTTTTGGCACTCCAAATAAGAATTTTTCTAGCTCCATGGGCATCTCCTTGGGCAATAATTTTGAGGCGAAGGTTCGAGACAAGGACAGTACAGCAACAGAACCAAAGAAAATTAAATTGCTTAATAATCTTAACTTCCAAACATCTTACAATTTTGCTGGCGATTCTTTACAATGGAGCCCATTAAGGGTTTCTGGAGGTACAACACTTTTAAAGGACAAAATGAATGTTAATTTCGGGATGGTTCTAGATCCTTATGCTCTTGATAATAATAACCGTAAAATTGATAAATTCAACATTGATAATGGTGGGAGTTTATTTAGAATGACATCTGCAAACCTTAACTTGAGCTACTCCATATCCAGTAATGATTTTGAAGGCACAGGACAAGAAGATGATGCAGCCATACAGCAAAATTTAAGAAGTGGTGGACGAGCAGATGATCTCTTTGGGAAACCTCAGGATTTTTCAGATCAACGTTTGTCAGATGAAGAAAACCCTAAGCAGGAAAAGGAAGAACCTAGTGAACTTTATAATTATAAAATCCCTTGGAGTCTTCGGTTGGCATATGCTGTAAACTATTCAAACTCTGCTAGGCAAAGTATGATTTCCAGTAACTCGCTAATGTTTTCTGGAGATATAGAACTCTCTCCACGATGGTCTGTTGGTGGATCATCTGGTTATGATTTTGTAAATAAAGGTTTCACACAAACCCAATTACGTTTTGAAAGAGACCTATTGAGTTGGCGTATGAATTTTACTTGGGTCCCTTTTGGTAGATATAACTCATGGAATTTCTTTATAGGTATCAAATCCAGCCTACTTAAAGATCTTAAATACGACAAACGTAAACAACGAGACCAACAACTTTAAAATCTTAAAAATGAAAAAAATTATAAACACTCCCAATGCTCCAGCTCCAATTGGGCCTTACAACCAAGCCATTTTAACAGGTAACACATTGTACACTTCTGGACAAATTGCAATTAATGTCAAAACGGGTGAATTGGTAATGGACTCTATTACTTCGGAAACGGAACAGGTCATGAAAAATCTAGAAGCTGTTTTAAAAGCTGCAGATATGACCTTTGAAAATGTTATCAAATCCTCAATTTTCATAAGCGACATGAATAACTTTGGAAGCATCAACGAGGTTTATGGTAAGTATTTTAATGCAGAAACTGCTCCTGCTCGCGAAACAGTAGAAGTTGCTAATTTACCAAAATTCGTAAATGTAGAAATTAGCATGATCGCTATTAAATAAGGGGTTTTTAGAGTTATAAACAATCATTTCTTAAAAACTTCATTCCTCAATTGTTCTATAATAGTCTCAAGCTATTACTTTTGAAATAAATCATATAAAAACCTAACTATGCTTAAATCTGTACTCCTATCTATCACTCTTTTTTGTTGTTCAATTGTTTTCGCACAAGATGAATTTGAACAATCTTTAGACTCACTACAAACCCTTGACGACGTTAATTTATTTTTTCAGAAGAATAAAAAAGTTAAAGGAAAAGTAATTGTATTTAACGAAGAAAAACATAAAACCCGCATGGCTACAGACATTTTAAAAATGAGTGTTGGCGCTAAAAAATACGATAAGGACAATCCCCAACGAACCTATTTTAAGATTATTGAAAAAAATGAAATTCCATATTACAAAGTAAGTTGCGTGTATTTAGACGGTACTAAACACTCTTTAAAAGACATCAATATTATTAGAAATCAAGTCATCTCAAAATATAAAGAAGGTTACGAGTTCTCAAACCTTGCCAAACAATATTCTATGGATAGTTCTGCAAAACAAGGTGGTGACTTAGGTTGGTTCACAAACGGTGATTTACATCCAGATTTTGAAATACCTATTATTGAAGGAAATTACAGTGTGGGAGATATTTTTACAATTGATATCCCAGAGACACAGTCATATTATGTAGTATTAATGACACAAAACAGAAAACTCATTAAAGAGTCCAAAGTTTTAAAAGTGACAATGCCAAGAAAATAATGCAACTGTTCTATAATAAGGATTTAACTCAAAACGATACCGAAATTCGCTTTTCAAAAGACGAAAGCAGACATATCGTTAAAGTGCTGCGTAAATCTTTAGGAGACATCTTGCATATTACAAATGGTAAGGGATTTTTATTTTCTGCGGAAATTATCCTCGCAGACCTCAAAAACTGTGTTGCCAAAATTCTATCTTTAGAAGAACAGCCAAAACGTAGTTATCAAGTGCATCTCGCTGTTGCACCTACAAAAATGAACGATCGCTACGAATGGTTTTTAGAAAAAGCTACCGAAATTGGCATCGACCAAATCACACCTATAATTTGTGAAAACAGCGAGCGTAAAGTTATCAAGCCAGAGCGTTTTGAAAAAATTCTACAATCGGCAATGAAACAATCATTGAACTGCTATATGCCAAAACTTAATGAAGCCATAACCTTTAAAGACTTTATAGAACAAAAATTTGAATCTCAAATTTTTATTGCACATTGTGAAGAAACACAAAAACAATCCTTAAAACAATCCCTAAAATTAAATGAGGATGTTTTGATTCTCATTGGTCCAGAGGGTGATTTTTCCACTTCGGAAATTGAACTTGCCATAAAACAAAATTACAAACCGGTCACACTGGGAAACACTAGATTACGTACCGAAACTGCAGCAATCGTAGCCTGTCATTCAATAGCTTTCGCAAACGAGCTATAGGTCTATTTCTTTTGCTCCAACAATATCCAAATTCTCATTTTCAACAATGGCAATTAATTTTAAATCATCTTGCTCATTCACTAGATTAGGTATAGCAATCGAATGATTTTCTCTAGAAGCATTTAAAGACATCACTTTTTCTGAAACAACAATATTGGCATTTTTCAATGTTCGGTTTCTATTTTCGCCACGCCCGATTTTTGTAGTTCGCTCCTTTATAACCAAAACTATTCTAATAGATTTCCCTTTTAAATCACCTTCCACATCATATTGAAATGAAATCACATCTTCCTTTTTATTTACTTCGGAAATTTTCACGATATTCTCCGCTAGGATATTTCCGTAGAAATCAAGTTTAGAATTCATTTTACTTGCATCTGAACCCACAAAGTGCTCTCTCCCATTAACCACAACCTGTGGTGTGTAAATGGAGCTACTATTAAATTTTTGTGAATATTTTCGCTGTTTATTACTAAACGCTTCTTGGCTAAAGGGATCTTTCCATCCAATATAATTCCAATAATCAACATGGTAAGAAAGTGCAATAACATGTTCCCTTTTTTGGACTTTAGACAGCAATTCGTCTGCTGGCGGACAGCTTGAACAGCCTTGTGAGGTAAAGAGCTCTAATACAGTTATTGGTGGATTGATTGAATTATTTTCAGGGTTATTTTCCGAAGAAAAGAATATTGACATCACAAATAACGTTAAAAGGATATGTTTCATCTTATTTAATTTCTATTTTTGAAATATGATTTTTAGTTCGAAATTTTTAAGAAATCTTACAGTATTCACTGCACTTGTGATAAGTTTAACAGGATTCACAAGTGATGCACAGGATCTGGCAATGGTGAAATATAAAGGTGGTGGCGATTGGTACAGTAATCCTACCGCACTTCCTAATCTTATTAATTATTGCAATGCAAATATCAAAACTAAAATGAATACAAAACCTCAGGTGGTCGAGGTTGGCAGTATTGATATTTTTCAATTCCCTTTATTGCACATGACCGGTCATGGGAATGTTTTTTTTACAGATGAAGATGCAGAGAATTTAAGAAAATATTTAATCTCGGGTGGGTTTTTACACATTGATGATAATTATGGGATGGAGCCATATATTAAAAAAGAATTGCAAAAAGTGTTTCCTGACCTTGAATTGTTAGAGCTCCCAAAAAACCATGAAATTTTTAATATTGCATATAAGTTCCCAGAGGGTTTACCTAAAATTCATGAGCATGACGGTAAACGACCGCAAGCTTTAGGTGTTTTTTATCAAGACAGACTTGTATTGCTGTTTACATTTGAAAGCGACCTTGGAGATGGTTGGGAAGATCCAGAAGTACACAATGATCCTGCAGATGTTAGAGAAAAAGCCCTGAGAATGGGTGCGAATATTGTAAAATATGCGTTTGAGAATTAAAATATGATTAATAAAAAAACCACTATTTTCAAACTGTTAACCGTAATTATGGTTGCTGTTTTTTTATTTATTCCTCTGCCTGAAATAAATGGGCACACTTATGATATTGGTGTTGCAAATATTCATCAGGATTTCAATTGTCTAAATAGAATTCCAGTTCACATCGATTATTATTGTAAAGATTTTAACTGTAATTATTAAATATAAACTACGTATTTCTTTTGCAACTAGACCACTACTCCACAAACTTTAAAAAACGCACTTTCCCGATTACGTTAATTTGTGAGAATGTAACAAACGCACCAAATATTGGTAGTTTGTTTAGAACAGCAGACGCTTTTGGAGTGGAGAGCATCATATTTTGTGGTGAGAATATAAATTTGGGCAGAAAAATGGCCAAGACTTCTCGAGCGACTGAAAAATTTGTAAACCACCAAATTCAAAAAGATTCACTCGACGTTATTTCAGAATTAAAAGATAAAGGCTTTTTTATAATTTCGCTTGAAATCACTAACAATAGCGAGAGATTGGTAGACTTTAAATTTCCGAAGCAAAAACCTATTGCACTGATTATTGGTGATGAGAACTTTGGAATTGACGAAGCCATACTAAATCTAAGTGATGCAGTTATTAATATTGATATGTTTGGGCAAAACAGTAGCATGAACGTTGTACAGGCAACGAGTATAACTCTTTATGAAATCACAAAACAACTTCGCTAAAGTCTTTATATATTTACTGTATGAAATCTAAAATTATAGCAAACGGAATTTTACGAGCTGTAGGCATCATTGTCGCTGTAGTTTTGGTTTTATTTTTTTTATATAAAATTCAGTCCGTTATATTTTATATCGTTATTGCTGGTGTGATTTCACTTATTGGTAGACCCATTGTTATTTTTTTGAGAAGGCGTTTAAAGTTTAATAATACGTTAGCTGTAATTGCAACGATGCTTATTATAGTTGGAGTATTTTTTGGGATTATTAGTTTACTCATACCACTAATTATTGAGCAAGGACAAAATCTAGCCCTTTTAGATATTGATCAGCTAAAAACCAACATAGAATCTATTTATAAAGAAGCCATTACTTATTTGGATGTAAGCGTTGTTGATGCTGAACAGGCCATTAACGACTCTAAGATTTTGTCAAATCTAGATTATAGCATCATTCCCAATTTTTTAAATAGCTTTATTTCTGGAATTGGAAGTTTTAGTATAGGTTTAATGTCTGTGCTTTTTATTGCTTTCTTTTTTTTAAAAGACAGTAATTTGTTCAAACAAGGTATTATGACATTTATTCCCGAAAATAAAGAATCAAACACAAAACGGTCTATAAGTAAAATATCAGATTTACTATCTCGATATTTCGTAGGACTCTTTTTGCAGTTATTTATCCTGTTCATTATTTATACGATAGGATTATTGATCATAGGTATCAAAAACGCAATAGTCATAGCATTTTTATGCGCACTAATAAATATAATTCCATATTTAGGCCCATTAATTGGTGGTGCGCTCATGATGTTTTTAGTGATGACCAATAATCTTGGTGAAAGTTTTATGGATGTCATATTACCAAAATTGTTTTATACGCTTTTGGTGATTACTTTTGCCCAGCTTATTGATAATTTCTTTAGCCAGCCATTTATTTTTTCAAAAAGTGTGAAGTCTCACCCATTAGAGATATTCTTAATAATCATTATTGCAGGATTACTATTTGGAGTTGTAGGGATGATTGTTGCAGTACCCGTTTACACTGCCATAAAGGTGATTTTAAAAGAATTTTTATCTGAGAATAAAATGGTGAAAAAATTAACCCAAGGTTTATAATATTAGTTTGAATTCTGAAATTTTAAATACCGAAATCCAAGCATTTATAGATCAAAATCTCAATAAAGACATGTCTAAGATACTCCTAAAAGGAACTTCTTTCTCAAATGTCACAACTACGGAAATCGTTGAGCAAATTGAAGCTAAATTAAAATGTAAAAAAAAGTTGCCAACTTGGTTTTCTTCGGAAAAAATCTACTACCCAAACAAGCTTAATATTGAACAAACCTCTTCTGAAATTACCGCAAATTACAAATCGCAACTAATTTCGGGAAAGTCAATAATAGATCTAACAGGTGGTTTTGGAGTTGACTCTTACTATTTTTCTAAATATTTTGAAAATGTAGTACACTGTGAAATAGACGAGAATCTATCTCAAATAGTACAACACAATTACCAACAATTAGGTAGCTACAAAATAACTACGATACCTAAAAACGGATTGGATTATTTAATCACAAATAATAAAAGCTACGATTGGATTTATGTAGACCCTTCAAGAAGACACGAAAGTAAAGGCAAGGTTTTCTTTTTAAAAGACTGCCTACCAGATGTTCCTAATAATCTAAAGACACTTTTTAATTACGCAAAAAATATTGCAATAAAAACATCGCCCTTACTAGATTTGTCAATAGGTATAAAGGAATTAAAGCATGTTAAGCACATTCATGTTATAGCCATAAAAAATGAAGTTAAAGAGCTCATTTGGATTTTAGAAAAAGACTTCAAAAATGATATCACTATAAATACAGCAAATTTAGTCGATGGCAAAAAAGAACTATTCTCATATAAGTTATCTTCGGAAATCTCAGCACCCATAAATTACGCTTTACCTTCAAATTATTTATACGAGCCTAACTCAGCCATTTTAAAATCTGGCGGATTCAAAAGCGTATCAAATGTTTACAACTTAAACAAACTCCACCAAAACTCCCATCTTTACACAAGTAAAGAAATAATAGAGTTTCCTGGAAGATGTTTTAAAATTGATAAAGTACTTGACTATAATAAAAAAAACATCAAGCCTTTAGCTAATAGCAAAGCCAATATCACAACTAGAAATTTCTCAGAAACAGTTCAACAATTACGCAAAAAATACAGTATCAAAGATGGAGGAGAGACCTACATTTTTTTTACAACCAACTATCTTAATAATAAAATAGTAATTATCTGTACTAAATTATCCTAAACTGCCTAAACTATAAATCCTCTGGTGAACTAGGGACCAAAGCATTATCAGCTCCAAGTTCCATATCAAAACTCATACATTGGCCCATAGTGTAAGAAACCTTTTCATCACTAACTCCAGTTGTGTTTTTAGATACATTAAAAATAATGTCATCTGGAGCAAATGTTAAAAACCCTGAAGCATCACCAGGAGCAATATTACCAATATTGTGCAAAATCGTACCATCAATTGATGCAATTTGTAAAGAAATAGTAATTGTTCCGTTATTTGTGATTCTTGCTTGTGGATCTTGCTCAACACATTCAGCTTGTGCTTCAGCAATTATTAAAAGAGATTCTTCTAATGGCTCGTTTTCAATTGTTTCGTAAGAACAATTAAAACAAGTAGTCATAACAATCGCGCATGCAATTGTATTGTTAAGTAGGTTTTTCATCGTTTTGGGGTTTAATGAAAATTATGGGGACAAATGTAATTCTAAAAATGTTTATATCAAACTACTTTATCGATAAAATATATAAAATATTCGATGAAATACAATAACACCTATTTAAATCGGTTAAAAAGCAACGTTTTTTATTAAGATAATTTAAAATTAGTTCATCTTTAAAAAAGTAAAACAAAAAAGTCTCACCAATTAAGGTGAGACTTTTCGTGAGCCCTGAAGGATTCGAACCTTCGACCGCCTCCTTAGAAGGGAGGTGCTCTATCCAGCTGAGCTAAGAGCCCTCAATAAAAGTCGGGGTGGCAGGATTCGAACCTGCGACCTCCGCGTCCCAAACGCGGCGCGATAACCGGGCTACGCTACACCCCGAAATTGGTTATCTCTAATTTTAAAAGAAATGAATATCTCCTAAAATTTCGAGGTGCAAATATATATCTTTTCTTTAAAAATTGACAACTTTTATTATTAAATTTAAGCATAAATTTATTTTCATGAAAATTTTAATACATTCTTTAATTATTACTAGCTTATTAAGTTTTGTAGCATGCCCACAAGACAAAAACCCAATAAACAAGGAGCATTCTCACGAAGTCATTGTATCAGAATTGGTTAACCCTTGGGCTTTTACCTTTTTAACAAATGGCGCGATGCTAATTAATGAAAAAGATGGGCGTATTATCAAGTATGAAAAGGGTGACAAAACAGAAATTAAAGGTGTTCCAAATGTTTATAATCGAGGACAAGGTGGTTTGTTGGATATCAAACTTCATCCTAAATACGACGATAACGGATGGATTTACCTAACATACTCCTCTAGTGAAGGCGAAGAAGATGGCGGTCATACTGCCTTAATGCGCGCTAAACTTAAAAATGATTCTTTAGTTGATAAAGAAGTGTTGTACAAAGCAACCCCAAATACCACAAAAGGTCAACATTTTGGTTCTAGAATCGTTTTTGATGACGAAGGGTATTTATTTTTTACGATTGGAGAACGTGGAAACCGCGATGAAAATCCACAAGATATAACTCGTGATGGTGGCAAGGTCTATCGGTTAAACGATGATGGAACTATTCCAGAAGATAATCCTTTTGTGGATACCGATAATGCTAAAAATGCTATATATTCTTACGGTCATAGAAATCCGCAAGGTATGGTCATCCACCCGGTCACAAGAGAAATATGGACGCATGAACATGGTCCTAAAGGTGGTGATGAAATCAATATCATTAAAGCTGGTAAAAATTATGGCTGGCCAGTCATCACTTATGGTGTTAACTATATTGGTACAAAAATTACAGATGAAACCTCAAAACCTGGTATGGAGCAACCACTCCACTATTGGGTACCTTCTATTGCACCAAGTGGCATGGAGTTTATTTCAAGCGATAAATACAAAGGCTGGGAAAACAATTTACTGGTTGGTTCTTTAAAATTTCAATATTTGGATCTCTGCTATATTAAGGATGGAAAAGTTATAAAAGAAGAACGTCTTTTAGATGGTTTAGGACGTGTAAGATCAATAAACCAAGGACCAGATGGATATATTTATGTAGGAATTGAAAATTTAGGAATCGTTAAACTTATAAAAACAAAATGAAATTAAATATCACATTATTAATAGCTGTTTCAATGCTTGTATCTTGCAATTCTTCGGAAAAAAAGCGCGAATATTCAGAAGCTAATATTTCCGAAGTGAATTCAAAACAGCAGGACCCAGAACTTAAGAAAAGTATGGATCGCGGTAAGGACATTTATACAGGTTTTTGCGTGAGTTGCCATATGCCAAATGGCGAAGGTGTGCCAAGAGCGTTTCCACCTTTGGCAAAATCAGATTATTTGATGAACAAACGAGAAGAAAGCATAAAGGCCATAAAATATGGTCAATCTGGAAAAATAGTTGTTAATGGCAAAACATATAATAGTGTGATGTCCCCTTTAGGGCTTAATGATGATGAAGTTGCAGATGTTATGAACTATATAACAAACAGTTGGGGAAATTCTAATGATAAGTTGGTTACTAAATCTGAAGTTTCGGCAATTGAGCGCTAAAATTATATCATAATTACTAAATTTGCCATACTCAAATATAGACTCTAAAGTATGCTTATTATAGGAATTGCTGGCGGAACAGGTTGTGGTAAAACCACTGTGGTGAACCAAATACTTAACGAATTGCCTGAAGGTGAAGTTGGGATTATTTCCCAAGATTCATATTATATGGATACCTCACACTTGAGCTATGAAGAACGAGTAAAGATTAATTTTGACCATCCGCGATCTATTGATTTTGAACTGTTGGAAAAGCATTTAAAACAGTTAAAAAAGGGAGAAGCAATAGAGCAACCAGTGTATTCGTTCGTTAAACATAATAGAACTGGCGATAGCATAAAGACCAATCCAAGAAAGGTGATGATTGTTGAGGGCATATTAATACTCACAAACCCAGAGTTAAGAAAAATGTTTGACATTAAGATTTTTGTTCATGCAGATAGTGACGAGCGGTTAATAAGACGATTAAAACGCGATATTACCGAGCGTGGTAGAGACATTGATGAAGTATTGACACGATACCAAACCACACTAAAACCAATGCACCAGCAGTTTATAGAACCTATGAAGGAGTATGCAGATCTCATAATCCCTAACAACAAATACAACACTGTTGCGGTGGATATTGTAAAAACAATTATTAACGAAAAATTGAATTAAAAATCAAAATCTTTAGAAACATATTTGTAATCGTTTTGGTCATTTTCGCAGTTTGGATGCTGTTTTTTGACTCTAATTCGTTGATAATTCATAGCGAACTCAACGAAGATATCAGTGATCTTGAAAATGAAAAGGAATATTATAGAAATGAGATTGAAAAAGACAAAAAAGCAATTAAGGAATTAAGTACAGAAGACGGAATAGAAAAACTGGCCAGAGAAAAATACTATATGAAAAAAGATGATGAAGATATTTTTATAATAGAATATGAAGACAGCCTAAAAATAGAAAAGAAGAATGAGTAAAAAACTATTTAACGATTTTCCTGAGGTCTCTTCTAAACAGTGGAAACAAAAAATTCAAGTCGATTTAAAAGGTCTGGATTATAACGATACCCTAATTTGGCACACAAACCAAGGTATTGATGTCAAGCCCTTTTACCATGCAGATGAATTTGAATCCAAACCACCAATTTCGGCATCAAAAGCTAGTGAATTCAAAATTTGCCAGTCTATTTTTGTTTCCAATGTTAAAATGTCAAACGAAAAGGCGTTGGATACCATTTCTAGAGGCGCAGAATGTATTGAGTTCATTATCCCTTCGGAAAATGTCTCGATCCAAGACCTTACTGCAAATATAGACCTCGCTTCTACTCCAATAAAATTTAAACTATTATTTCTTTCTTCGGAATATATCAATCAAATCCCAAAAGATAAAAACGTAACCATTCAAACGGATATTATTGGTAATCTTGCAAGAACCGGAAATTGGTACAGCAACCTAAAAAGCGATCATGAGCATTTTGAGGCTATCGTAAAAACAACAAATTCTTTTAGCATTGACGTCGCTTTATATCAAAACGCTGGTGCAAATATGGTTCAGCAATTAGCATATGCATTAGCGCACGCAAACGAATATTTTAACCACTTAGATGCGGTTTTAACTGCTTTAAACAAAAAGACATTTAGAGTCATTTTTAAAATTTCCGTAGGTACCAATTACTTTTTTGAAATAGCAAAATTAAGAGCACTTCGCAACTTGTATCAAGCACTCGCTAGCGAATATGGTTTCAACGAAGATTGCGAAATCCACGTCAAGCCCACCAAAAGAAATAAAACCATTTACGATTATAACACCAATATGTTGCGCACTACAACGGAATGTATGAGTGCTATTTTAGGCGGAGCAAACGTAATTACAAATTTAGCGTATGACGCTATTTATCATAAGGACAATGAATTTGGAGAGCGTATTTCTAGAAATCAATTGTTGGTATTAAAACATGAAAGCTATTTTGATAAAGTTGATAATCCCGCAGATGGTGCCTATTACATCGAGTCGATAACAGCACAACTGAGCGAAAAAGCTTTGGAGCTATTCAAGGATATTGAACAGAATGATGGGTTTTTATCACAGTTGAAATCTGGCACTATTCAGAAAAAAATAAAAGAATGCGCATCTAAGGAGCAGTCTCAATTTGATAATGGGGATTTTGTATTATTGGGCACCAACAAACATCCCAATAAAGAAGATAAAATGAAAGACGAATTAGAACTCTATCCTTTTATAAAAACCAATCCCGTAAAAACGTTGGTTGAACCTATTATAGAGCGACGCTTGGCTGAAAATTTAGAACAAAACCGATTAAAAACCGAATAAATACTAACAACCATGAAACTAAAAATTACAATCATCGCAGTATGTTTATGCTTATTTAATTGTAAAACTGAAACAAAAAAAGAGACACAAACCGTAGCGTTTGACTATAAATTCCCTAGCGTTGAAAAATTGGTAGATTGTCCAGATACCAACAGTGGTCTTTACCAAGAGGCAGTGCAATCTTTTGAAGAAGATTTGGCTAATTTTTACACACCAGAAACACCTGTGTTATCTCGAGCATATAGTTTGTTTGTAAGTCAGGCACTAGCTAATAAAGCAGATTATAAAAATATTGTTTCAGATCATTCCAAAAAAGTTTTAGAAGCCCTTAAACAAGAAAAAGGACTTTGGAAACCTGGTCAAGATGGCAGTAATATAGATTTTAGCCACCCAATTTTCAAGTGTATCGCAAATAGAATAAATGACGAACCATTGCGCAAAACATTTAGCGCCTTGGTTGATACCAATAGCATGAGCTTAAGAATGTTTGGTGATCAACTGCGACGTAAAACTTTTGGAATGAAAGACGACAAATATTTAGCAACTTACGTGGCTTTAGAATTGTACTACGGAAGATTATATGATATGGATCTAAGTAAAGATGCAGCAAACACAGAAGAACCAATTCAAAATGATAATACCGATCATGATTCTCATGATGGTCATAATCATTAATACCTATGCGAAAAAACCTCCAACATATTACTTTAAAGAACAAGGATCAAAATCCAGCAAGCGGTAAAACATTTAAAACTGCTGAAGATATTGACATCAAATCCACATATTCAAAAGAAGATCTCTCCAATGTAGAGCATCTCAATTTTGTTGCTGGCATATCGCCAAATCTTCGTGGACCATACTCAACAATGTATGTTCGCAGACCATGGACGATTCGTCAATACGCTGGTTTTTCTACTGCGGAAGACAGTAATGCTTTCTACAGAAGAAATCTCGCAGCAGGTCAAAAAGGTCTATCTGTAGCGTTTGATTTAGCAACACATAGAGGTTATGATTCAGATCACGAACGCGTCGTTGGCGATGTTGGAAAAGCTGGTGTCGCGATAGATTCGGTTGAGGATATGAAGATTCTCTTTGATCAAATTCCATTAGATAAAATGTCAGTTTCCATGACCATGAATGGCGCTGTTTTGCCAATCATGGCGTTTTATATTGTTGCTGCGGAAGAACAGGGCGTTACACCAAACCAATTGGCTGGAACCATTCAAAACGATATTTTAAAGGAGTTTATGGTGCGAAATACGTACATCTACCCTCCTACACCATCGATGAAAATTATTTCAGATATTTTTGAATATACCAGCAAGCATATGCCAAAGTTCAATAGTATTAGTATTTCAGGATATCATATGCAAGAAGCTGGAGCAACCTGTGATATTGAATTAGCTTACACTTTGGCTGATGGACTAGAATACATTAAAAAAGGATTGGAAGCAGGAATGGATATTGACTCCTTTGCTCCTAGACTTTCCTTTTTCTGGGCAATTGGGATGAACCATTTTATGGAAATCGCAAAAATGCGAGCTGCCAGAATGCTTTGGGCAAAAATGGTAAGCCAATTTAATCCTAAAAATCAAAAATCTTTAGCATTACGAACGCATTGCCAAACATCGGGTTGGAGCCTTACCGAACAAGATCCTTTTAACAATGTAGCCAGAACAACTATTGAAGCTGCTGCAGCTGCTTTTGGTGGCACCCAAAGTTTACACACCAATGCATTAGATGAAGCTATTGCATTGCCAACAGATTTTTCTGCACGTATCGCAAGAAATACACAAATATTCTTACAAGAGGAAACTGGGATTACAAATACTGTTGATCCTTGGGCAGGAAGCTACTACGTTGAAAAACTCACCCATGATATTGCTCAAAAAGCGTGGTCCTTAATTGAAGAAGTTGAAGAGCTTGGCGGAATGACAAAAGCCATTGAAGCAGGAATCCCTAAATTAAGAATTGAAGAAGCTGCTGCAAGAAAACAAGCACGTATTGATTCTAACCAAGATATCATCGTTGGTGTAAATAAATATCGCTTAGACCAAGAAGATCCTATCTCAACTTTAGAAGTAGACAACCAAACGGTTAGAACTGGTCAAATAAAACGATTAGAACATATAAAATCTACCAGAGATAAAGAGGCTGTAGCATCTGCTCTTTCAAAATTAACCCAAGCAGCACGCACAGGAAAAGATAATTTACTAGCTTTAGCAGTGAATGCAGCTAGAGAACGAGCAACTTTAGGAGAGATCAGTGATGCACTTGAAGCAGAGTTTGGTCGTTATAAAGCACAGATAAAATCATTTTCGGGAGTGTACAGTAAAGAAATCAAAGACGACGAAAGTTTCAAAAAAGCGAGAGAACTAGCAGATCAATTTGCTGAGCAAGATGGTCGTAGACCTCGTATTATGATTGCCAAAATGGGACAAGATGGTCATGACCGCGGTGCAAAGGTTGTAGCTACAGGCTATGCAGACGTTGGCTTTGATGTAGATATTGGTCCGTTGTTTCAAACTCCAAAAGAAGCTGCCAAACAAGCTGTAGAAAATGATGTCCATATTTTAGGCGTTTCCTCTTTAGCTGCAGGTCACAAAACATTAGTGCCTCAAGTTATTGAAGAACTCAAAAATTATGGTCGTGATGACATCATGGTCATTGTTGGAGGCGTTATCCCAAAACAAGATTATCAATATTTATTTGATGCTGGAGCGGTAGCTGTTTTTGGTCCTGGAACTAAAATTAGTGATGCTGCTATCAAAATTTTGGAGATTTTGATTGATTAATCATCAAATGAATAGTTACCAACTTAGAAAAGATCAACTCACAATATATATAAAACCATCTCCCCTTTTTGTAAGAGCTATGATGTTCTTATTTAGCTTTATGCTATTTACGCTACCTCTATTTGGAATGATAAGTTACATTTCCGAAGGACAAGGAATTAAAGGAGGTTTCTTTTTCGCTATTTTCATTTTTGGTCTTTTTGGATTTTATTTATTACGGGTTGCGCTTTGGAATACCTACGGAAAAGAAATTATACATTTCGATGGTAAAATTTGCAATTATGTTGCAGATTATGGCTGGTTTAGAGATAAAGTGAAAATGGAAACATTTAGCACAATTAACTTTGCAAAAAATCCCGTTGGTTATTTAGAAGACAATAATTACACTCTTGTGATTGAAGATTTTAATACTGATCAAGAAATTATGTGCGTTGCTAAAATGAAGGAAGAAGAATTAGAACAACTAATTAAAGATCTAAAACTTTTATTTCCAGAGCAATAGCATTTTCAATACCCTGACTCACAATTCGATTTACAAAAGTCGTTAAAACCTGTTAAACTTCTATAAACCAACCTCTTGTTTTTTTATCTTCGGAAAAAACAGCAGGATTTTATTACATTTTCCTGTTTTTAAACTAAAAACTTAGTTAACTTTATAACCATAACAATTAATCTCAAACTCTAAACACATGATTAAACAATCAACAAAATTAAACTTACTAAGCCTGTTATTTGTAGGATTAGTATCATTGACTTCTTTTGCGCAAGACGTCAAAATGGATAAAAAGGATGTTCTTGCAAAAACCGATATTCCGTTTAATCCAGAAGTAAAAACTGGAGTTTTAAGTAATGGACTTACCTATTACATTAAAAATAATGGAAAACCAGAAAACAAAGTAGAATTAAGACTGGTAGTAAAAGCAGGTTCTATTCTTGAAGATGAAGACCAACGTGGACTTGCACATTTTATGGAGCACATGAATTTTAATGGAACAAAAAACTTCAAAAAAAACGAACTTGTCGATTATCTACAAAGTATAGGTGTAAAATTTGGAGCCCATCTTAACGCTTATACAAGTTTTGATGAGACCGTTTATATTCTTCCAATCCCAAGTGAAGATCCAGAGAAACTTGAAAAAGGATTCCAAATTCTTGAAGATTGGGCACACAATGCGCTTTTAACAGATGAAGAAATAGATAACGAGCGTGGCGTAGTCTTAGAAGAATACAGATTAGGTAAAGGCGCAAATGAGCGCATGATGCAAGAGTATTTGCCAAAAATGCTTTATGGCTCGAGATATGCTGAGCGTCTTCCGATAGGTACAAAAGAAAATCTAGAAAATTTTGAATACGAAAGTTTAAGACGTTTTTATAAAGACTGGTACAGACCAGATTTAATGGCTGTAATGGCAGTTGGAGATGTAGATGTAGAGACTCTTGAAGCAAAAATCAAAGAGCACTTCGGAAATATTCCTGCTCCAAAAAACCCTAAACCTCGTCCAGAATTTGACCTTCCAAATCACGAAGAAACGTTTATAGCTATAGAATCTGATAAAGAAGCATCATTCTCTCAAGTACAGGTCATGTTTAAGGACAAAGAAAATGCAACCGCAGATATCACTCTTGAAGACTACAGAAAATCTATCGTTGAAGGTTTATTTTCCCAAATGCTTAACAATAGATTGCAAGAATTAACAAATGGTGAAAATCCTCCATTTGTATATGGTTTTAGCTACCATGGTGGAACTTACGTAAAAAACAAAGATGCATATCAATCTGTAGCAATGACAAAAGAGACTGGTCAAGTCAATGCCCTAAAAACTTTAATGGAAGAAAATGAACGTGTAAAACAATATGGTTTCTACCAAGGAGAATTTGAAAGAGCTAAAAAAGATATCATTGCAAGAATGGAAAAATCATTCAAGGACAAAGATAAAATGGAATCTAATCGCGTCATTGGTGAGTATGTGAGAAATTTTCTAGAAAACGAACCAATGCCAGGCATTGAATGGGAATATGATTTTTATGTTAATCAACTTCCAACAATTTCTTTAGATGAAGTTAATGCACTTATAAGCGATTATATTAAAGAGGAAAACCGGGTAGTCATTCTTACAGGTCCAGAAAAAGAAGGCCTAAACCAAGTTACTGAAGACGAAGTTAAAACTGTTTTAAAAGAAATAGAAAATAAAAAATTAGAACCTTACAAAGACGAAGAAGTTGCAGAGTCATTAATGACATCAATGCCAACTCCAGGCTCAATTACAGATTATAAAACCAATGATAAACTTGGTACAACAACGCTTACATTAAGTAATGGTGGAAAAGTGACCTATAAAGTCACCGATTTTAAAAATGACGAAATCCTCTTTGATGCCTTTAGTTTTGGTGGTAGTTCTTTGTATTCTTTAGATGATTACAAGGCAACAGTTAACGCAAATGGTGGTTTGGCTGAAGCAGGTGTAAACGGTTTTGACAAAACCCAAATGGACAAAATGATGTCTGGTAAAATAGTTTTCGTTAGACCGAGTATTGGTACCTATAGCGAGAATATGTCAGGATCTGCTACACCAAAGGATTTTGAGGATATGTTTCAATTGATTCATCTGTATTTTACGTCGTTAAATAAAGATGAAAAAGCATTTAATTCGTTTAAGGAGAAACAAAAATCTTTTTTAGGTAACATGATGTCAAATCCACAAACATATTTTTCTGTAAAAATGGGAGAATTCATGTATGGAGATAACCCAAGATATACGGGATTCCCTACTCCAGAAAAAATGGATGAAGCAGATTACGATTTAGCCTATGAAAAATACAAAGAGCGTTTTGCAGATGCTGGAGATTTCCATTTTTATTTCGTCGGAAATATTGACGAAAAACAACTAGTCGACCTTACAAGTCAATATTTGGCAAGTCTACCAGGAAAAAACTCCAATGAAATGTATGAAGTCCCAGAGTTTAGACCACTCACAGGACAGCACGAAAAAATCATTGAAAAAGGTGAAGATCCAAAAAGCTCTGTACGCATTACATTTCATGGCCCAACAGAGTATAGTGCTAAAGAAGATTTTGCGATGGAAACATTAGGAGAGATTTTAACAATCAAACTCATAGAGCAATTGCGTGAAGAAGAAGGTGGCGTTTATGGAGCTGGAGCAAGAGGTAATATTAGCAAAATGCCTTACGGGTGGTATAATTTTAATATTAGTTTTCCATGTGGACCAGAAAATGTTGATAAGCTCAAAAATGCTGCATTGGCAGAAGTAGAAAAGTTGGTTACAGATGGACCAACGCAAAAAGATTTAGACAAAGTGAAGGAGTCTTACATTTTAGATCACAAAGAAGATATGAAAACTAATCGTATGTGGTTACAAGCACTTAAAAATGCAGATTATCAAAAAAATGATCCAAATAAAATTTTAGATTTCGAAGAAAATGTTCAAAAATTATCAGTTGAATATCTACAAGAAGTAGCTAAAAAATATTTAAATGGAGATTATATAGTTGGAATTCACAACCCAGAGTCTTGATTCAAGATATTTATCAAAATTCAAATGCAGCTTATATAAGCTGCATTTTTTGTTAAAATCTGTTGTTAACTATTAACAACTTCCATTTTCAAAAGAGATAAATAATCGTATTTTTACGCTGGAGAAATTTTAAATCTCTATCTAACAAAACCAAATCATTTAATGGGTAAAATCATTGCAATAGCCAATCAAAAAGGAGGCGTAGGTAAAACGACAACTTCAGTAAATTTAGCAGCATCATTAGGTGTTCTGGAAAAAAAAGTATTACTTATCGACGCAGATCCCCAAGCCAACGCAACATCTGGTCTGGGAATTGATGTAGAACAAGTTGAAACAGGTACCTATCAATTATTAGAGCATACAGCATCTGCAGAACAATGTATTATAGCTGCAGATTCTCCAAACGTTGATATTATCCCTGCACATATAGATTTGGTAGCTATTGAAATTGAACTTGTAGATAAGGACGAACGTGAATATATGCTCAAAAAAGCGATTTCACATCTCAAATCTTCTTACGATTATATTTTGATTGATTGCGCTCCATCTTTGGGATTATTAACCTTAAATGCACTAACCGCAGCAGACTCAGTAATCATTCCAATACAATGCGAATATTTTGCGTTAGAAGGTTTAGGCAAATTATTGAATACCGTAAAAAGTGTTCAAAAAATACATAATCAAAACCTTGATATTGAAGGTATGTTGCTTACCATGTTTGACCAACGTTTACGCTTATCAAACCAAGTGGTAGAAGAAGTACAAAAACACTTTAGCGATATGGTTTTTGATACGATCATTCAAAGAAATGTGAGACTTGGCGAAGCACCTAGTTATGGCGAAAGCATTATAAAATACGATGTGAGCAGTAAAGGTGCGACAAACTATTTAAGTTTGGCCAAAGAAATTATAAATAAGAATAACTAATGGCGAAGGCTACAAAAAAACAAGCATTAGGCAGAGGTTTGTCGGCATTGCTGAAAGACCCTTCAAATGATATAAAATCTGCTCAAGATAAAAATGCCGATACTATTATTGGCAACATCGTTGAGCTGGATATTGATTCCATAGACATTAATCCGTTTCAACCACGTACAAACTTTAATGAAGAAACGCTAAGGGAATTGGCTTCCTCTATTAAAGAGTTAGGGGTCATACAGCCTATTACGGTTAGAAAACTTGAGTTTAATAAATTTCAACTGGTATCTGGTGAGCGACGTTTTAGAGCATCTAAATTGATTGGGTTAACTACTATTCCTGCCTATATTAGAATTGCCAATGACCAAGAATCTTTAGAAATGGCTTTGGTAGAAAATATCCAACGTCAAGATTTAGATCCTATTGAAATCGCACTTTCCTATCAACGTTTAATTGATGAAATTGCACTCACACAAGAGCAAATGAGTGAACGAGTTGGTAAAAAGCGATCTACTATTGCCAACTATTTACGTTTATTAAAATTAGACCCTATCATTCAAACGGGAATGCGTGATGGTTTTATTTCTATGGGTCATGGTCGCGCTATGATCAATATTGAAAACCAAAATGACCAATTAGATATTTACGAAAAGATTATTACTGAAAAACTATCGGTAAGAGCAACAGAACAGTTGGTTAAAAACTATAACAGTCCTACGGAGAAAAAGCCTATAGAATCAACCGAACTGCCTAAATTTGTTAAAAAAGGCATAAAAGAATTTTCAGAATACTTTGGTCATAAAATAGGCGTTAAAGTGTCTAAGAATGGTAAAGGTCAAATTACGATCCCGTTTCATTCCGAAGAAGATTTCAATCGTATAAAAAAACTAGTCCAAAGTGCTAAATAAATTAGTCTATAGCTGTCTTTTCTTTCTCATTTTTGGTAATATCGCTTTTGCTCAAGATGATGAAAAAGCCGATGAAGTTGACACAAGTTTAATGGTCGTTCAAGATTCTGTTACAGCAAAAAAAAGAGAACCGCTCAATGTTCTTGCACCATCAAAAGCTGCCTTCTACTCTGCTGTTCTCCCAGGATTGGGACAAGCTTACAACAAAAAATACTGGAAAATTCCACTCGTTTATGCTGCTATTGGGATTCCTGCTTATTTATACATTAAAAACGATAAGGATTACGATTTATATCGTGATGCTTATAAACGTAGGTTGGCTGGATTTCCTCAAAATTCTGAGGGTGATCCATTTCCAAATGTATCTAATGACGGACTTATAAGAGCACAACAAACCCTTAGAAGAAACAAGGAACTTGCTTTGCTATTCACTATTGGCATGTATGCCCTAAATATCGTAGACGCCAATGTAGACGCCCATTTATTGCAATTTAATGTTGATGAGGATCTATCATTACGACCGCATTTTAAATACAATGAAATGGAAAACAACACCAATCTTGGCCTTACACTAAATTTTAAGTTCTAACTATGAAAATTGCATTATTGGGTTACGGAAAAATGGGAAAAGCAATTGAAGCTATTGCCATTGAACGTGACCACGAGATTGTTTTGAAAATTTCCAGTGCTTCGGAAAATTATACACTCCAAAATTGTGATGTTGCCATAGATTTCAGCCTTCCGTCCTCTGCTGTAGCAAATATCTCTAAATGTTTAGAATCTGGAGTTCCAATAATTTCTGGCACTACAGGATGGCTCGATGATTATGATAACGTTATTTCACTCTGTAATTCCAAAAACGGAACTTTTTTGTATGCTTCCAATTTCAGCTTAGGTGTTAATATTTTTTTCGAACTGAACAAAACATTGGCAAAGTTGATGGCGAAGCTTCCGCAGTACAAGGTAGATGTCGAAGAAATTCACCACACTCAAAAATTAGATGCTCCCAGCGGAACAGCAATCACGTTAGCCAAGGACATTATTGAATCAACCAATTACGAAAACTGGACGCTAGATACCCCAAAGCCAAACGAAATTGGCATTACAGCTAAACGTATTGAACATGTGCCAGGTACCCATGATATCAATTATAAGTCTGAAGTTGATAGTATTCAAATAACGCACACCGCTCATAGCAGAAAGGGTTTTGCTTTGGGAGCTGTAATTGCTGCGGAATTTATTCATGACAAAAAAGGCGTATTCACTATGAAAGACGTCCTAAATATTAATTAACTTGCGTTATTATTGTTAGGATAATAAATAGTTTAAATCATTTACAAAATCAACTTATAGATATGTCAATTACACAGTGGTTAATTTTTATTCTGGTCATTCAAATCATTCACGGTTTAGGGACTTGGAAACTGTATATCAAAGCCGGAAGACAGGCTTGGGAAGCATTCGTACCTGTATATAATTCGGTGATTTTGATGAAAATCATTAAACGCCCTTGGTGGTGGACGATTTTACTTTTTGTACCCATCGTTAATTTAATTATGCTGCCTGTAGTTTGGGTTGAAACCGCTAGAAGCTTTGGTAAAAATGAATTTTTAGATACATTTTTGGCGGTTATAACTTTAGGGTTTTACAATTATTATCTTAATTATGTTGCAGATGTTCAATATGTTGAGAATAGAGATATCCATCCAAAATCAAGTTCTGGAGATTGGACGAGTTCTATATTATTTGCTATTGTAGCAGCAACCATAGTTCATACGTATTTTATACAACCATTTACAATACCGAGTTCGTCTTTAGAAAAGTCCCTGTTAGTAGGTGATTTCTTGTTTGTAAGTAAATTTCATTATGGTGCGAGAGTACCAATGACAACCGTTGCTATGCCTATGGTACACGATACCATTCCGGGTTTAAATGTAAAATCATACTTATTTAATGATAATTATGAAGAAAGAAATACCTCTTGGAAAAATAAGTTGCAATTACCATATATGCGACTTCCAGGCTTTGAAAACATTGAGCGTAATGATATTGTAGTTTTCAATCAGCCAGCAGATACGCTTTTAAACATGAATATTTTTACACCAGACCGTAATTATTATAAGCCTATCGACAAAAAAACAAATTTAGTTAAACGATGTGTTGGTATTCCAGGAGATTCTTTAGAAGTTAGAAATGGATATGTTTATATCAATGGAAAATTAAATGAGTTGCCAGATCGTGCGAAATTACAGTTTGCTTATGATATTACGCTTAAGGGTAATGTTAACAATTATGCAAGACTCATGGAAATCTTGAAAACTTATGATATCACAGATAATCCTTATCAAGTTGAGGAAGGTATATTTGTTATTCAAGCGACTGAAGAGGCTGCAAATAAAGCAAAAAACCATCCTAATATTGCAAGTATAACAAGACGTATTGCTCCAAAAGGGGAAAACGGTAATTTATTTCCTCGAGTGGCTCAATATCCTTGGAACTATGACAACTTTGGGCCTATTTATATTCCGAAGAAAGGAGAAACCGTAGAATTAACCATGGAAGTCCTTCCTCTCTACAAACGTCTTATCGGAGAATACGAAAGAAATACTATTGTAACGCGAGGTAATCAAATTATCATCAATGACAAACCAGCGACCTCTTATACTTTTAAGCAAGATTATTATTGGATGATGGGTGATAATAGAAATAACTCTGTTGATGCTCGTGCTTGGGGCTATGTACCTTTTGATCATGTGGTTGGAAAACCTGTATTTATTTGGATGAGTTGGGACGGATTAAAAAATCCGCGGTGGGAACGTTGGTTTACAACTGTAGGAGGATCTGGAAATCCTGTATCTTATTTAATTCCTTTTTTAATTTTATTGGCTGCTTGGTTTGGATTTAATGCATGGAGAAAAAAGAAAAAAGCCAACTAATTAAATACGATTTCAATGGATAATTCACTTTTAGAAAGCTTATTACAGGCTTTAGAGTTTTCACCAGACAATGTGCCTTTAAGAATTCAGGTTGC
The DNA here is from genome assembly GCF_000799465.1 of Psychroserpens sp. Hel_I_66. Taxonomy (NCBI): domain Bacteria; kingdom Pseudomonadati; phylum Bacteroidota; class Flavobacteriia; order Flavobacteriales; family Flavobacteriaceae; genus Psychroserpens; species Psychroserpens sp. Hel_I_66. Next base: position 1,250,096 of record NZ_JUGU01000001.1, read on the forward strand.
AAAGATTTACATGAATAACTTTAATTACGATGAAGCAGAATCACATCTCGTTAAAGTTTTAGATAAAGATGATAGTTATGCAAATAAATATTTATTGGCCAAATGCTATTATGAGCAATCTAAATATAATTTAACCGAAGTCATTTTAGAGGAACTTATAGAAAAAAGTAACAATATAAAATATTTAGAACTCTACTGTAATTGCTTGATAAAACTAAATAATCATTCTGAGGCATTAGAAATTTACAAATCCATTTTAGAAAACGAACCTACCTATTATAATCAAGAATTCGACAGTATTTTCAAAGTGGCAACATCATCCTACAATGATGATGATTTTATAGATGATGATGCCATGACTTTTTTAAAAAAACCAACAATAAACTTTGGAGATGTTGGTGGTATGGAAAAAGTAAAAGAGGAAATAGACTTAAAAATCATTAAACCTCTGCTCCACAAAGATCTGTACAAAGCCTATGGTAAAAAAATTGGAGGAGGTATCCTTTTATATGGTCCTCCAGGATGCGGAAAAACCCACATTGCAAAAGCTACAGCAGGAGAAATAAATGCCAATTTTATCAATGTTGGGATTAATGATATTTTAGATATGTGGATGGGTAATTCTGAAAAGAACCTACACGAAATATTTGAAACAGCTAGAGAAAATAAGCCTTGTGTTATTTTTATAGATGAAATAGATGCACTTGGCGCAAATAGAAATGATATTAATAAAACTACAGGCAGAACGGTCATTAACCAGTTTTTATCTGAGCTGGACGGTATTGATTCTGATAACGACGGAATTTTAGTATTAGGTGCCACAAACGCACCTTGGTACATAGATCCTGCTTTTAGAAGACCTGGTCGTTTTGATCGTATTATTTTTGTTGCTCCTCCAGATGCTGAAGCTCGTAAATCTATTTTTGAAATTCAGTTAAAGGAGAAACCGGTAAAGGATATTGATCTTGGTACTTTGGCTAAAAAAAGTGCTGAATATTCTGGAGCAGATATCAAAGCGAGTATCGACATCGCCATTGAGCAAAAATTAATGGAATCGTTTAAAGATGGAATCCCTAAACCACTTGCTACAAAAGACATCGTTAAGGCATTTTCAAAAATGAAACCGTCCACAAAGGAGTGGTTTACATCTGCAAAAAACTATGCGCTATACGCCAATGATTCTGGACTTTATGATGATATTCTAAGCTATTTAAAAATCAAAAAATAGTATGGAAAGCCCAAATTTAGAAAGAGGTATTCAGCTATTCGAGATTGGTCGCTACAAAGATGCTATACCTTACTTTCAATCGGCAATTTCAGAAAACATAGATAACTATACCGCTAAATTTTTACTGGCCAATTGCTTTTTTCAAGTTGACAATATTGAAAAAGCATTCTCTTTAACTTTAGATTTAAGACAAGATCAACCCAATGATCCTGGTATTTATTTCCTACTTTCCCAATTGTATTTGCACAAGGAAAATGATAAAGAGGCACTTATTCAAATCAACAAGGCCATAGAGATGGATCCTTATAATGAGAATTATTTCGGACAAAAATCTTACGTTCTATTATATCAAAAAAAATATGCAGAAGCTTTAGATTTTGCAAATGAAGGCCTAAGAGTCAACGCAAAGAGCATTTTTTGCTTAAATGCAAGAACGACAGCTTTGACTAAGCTAAAACGAAAAGACGATGTTACAAGTACTATAAGTAATCTACTTGGTGACGATCCAGAAAACGCATATTCTCATGCGAATGCAGGCTGGAGTTATTTAGAAAACAATAATACTCCGCAAGCTCTAATTCATTTCAAAGAAGCTTTAAAATTAAATCCAAATTTAGAACACGCGAGAAGCGGTATGCTAACTGCAGTAAAATCTAAAAACAAAATTTACAATTTGTATTTGCGCTACGCATTTTGGATGGGTAATAAATCTGAAAAAAACCAATGGATTTTCATCATCGGTATATATTTAGTTTATAGGTTTTCAGTAAAAATGCTATCTGCAACAGGTATGACCTACCTTGCTATACCGTTAATCATCGTTTATTTATTATTTGCATTGGGTAGCTGGATTATGGATCCATTGTCAAATATGCTTTTATTATTTGATAAATTTGGTAAATTTTTACTTGACAAAAGAGAGAAATTAACGGGTCAAGTTATGTTTGGGCTACTTTGTGCATCATTACTAATGCTAGTAGGATCATTAATCACTAAAAACGAAAGCTTTACCATTTTGTGCTTAACATTTTTAGCTGCAATATTACCGTTGACAAGAGGTTGTTCTTCGGAAAAAAAGAATCCAAGATTAATCAATATTGCCTATGGATCGATCATGATACTTATAGCAATTGTTGGCACTGCTATTGGAATGCCTTTAGGCGATATAGGTCTAGCGGTTGGAATCATGTTTATTGCCTATACCTGGATTGGCAATTTTATTAGCAGTTTATGACAACTCTTTTACATCCAGTTTTCTTTCCAAACGTGGCGCATTTTGTAGCTATGATTAAAGCAGATGGCATTGTATTTGAAGTTTGTGACAATTACCAAAAACAAACCTATCGTAACCGTACCTCTATTTATGGAGCTAACGGTAAGATAGACTTAAACGTACCTGTTGTGTATTCGCAAAAAAATAGGCAACTTTATAAGGATGTTCAGATTTTTAATACCGAAAATTGGCAATCACAACATCTCAAATCTTTAGAATCTGCCTATCGTACATCTCCTTTTTTTGAATTTTACATCGATGATTTGATGCCTCTTTTTACTTCGGAAGCAAAAACAATCATGGACTATAACTTTAAATGTTTAGAATTAATATTTGAATGTTTACAACTTCCGTTTAAATACGAAACTACTGTTAGTTTTGAACTTGAACCAGAAGGTGTGATTGATGCACGTTCTTTGGTGAATTGTAGAAAGGAAATTCCGCAGTCAATGATACCCTACGCACAAGTTTTCGATGATAAACATGGTTTTTTATCCAATTTGAGCATCTTAGATCTATTATTTAACGAAGGTCCAAATACAGAGTTGTATCTTCAGTCTCAAAATCTAAATTTGTAATGCTTCGAACGTCTATTCATTACGGGATTCATTTTCTAGTTCCAGTTATTGTAGCGCTTCTGTTTTTCAGAAAAAACTGGAAGATGGCATCACTAATTATGCTCTCTGCAATTGCCATAGATCTTGACCATCTTTTGGCAAATCCTATTTTTGATCCAACACGATGTAGTATAAATTTTCACCCACTTCACTCCTACTATGCCATTGGCATTTATGTACTACTAACAATCATTAAAAAAACGAGGGTCATTGGGTTGGGGTTACTCATTCATATTTTGGCAGATTTGGTAGATTGTGCCATGATTTAAAATTACAAATCCTCTAATTTGATTTCAATTTCACTTTTGCCATCACAGGATAATGGTCGGAATATTTGACATCGTAAGTCTTAAAAGCATTGATTTGAAAAGCGTCATCTACAAATACAAAATCAATGCGAACAGGGAAAAATTTAAAATCAAAAGTACGTCCAAAACCATTTCCTGCTTGTTTAAAAGCATCTTTCATGTCTCCTTTTATCTCTTTATAGACGTAAGAATACGCAGTATTATTGAAATCTCCTGAGATAATCATTTTATACGAACATTTCTTTTTGTGTTCTAAAAATTGCTCTGCCTGCGACTGTTGCATTTTAAATGTTGAACTCACGCGCTTGAATAAATTTTCAGAATTCTCGGTAGATAATTCCTCTGCTGTAGGATCAATTCCTAACGATTGTAAATGCACATTGTAAATTCTAATCGTGTCTGCTCCTTTTACAACGTCAGCAAAAATGGCATTGTTTGATGTATTCGGAAACTCTATGGATCCAGAATTGATAATAGGAAATTTGGTATATATCGCTTGACCATTCTTTACTTTATTACCCGAGAGTTCAATATGCTTGTACGGAAGTGCTGATAAATCTATGTTTTCATCGGGTCTATATTCTTGCATGCAGAGTATATCGGGATTTTTTTCAGAAATAAATTTAGATATATGATCTTTTAGATTGGGATCTTTTATCCAATCAAAAGCATTAAACAAACGAACGTTATAATTCATCACCGAAATATTCTCTGTATCAACTACATTTTTAGATGTTGTTAGTTTATACAGTGAAAACACGTAGTTATAACCTAATGCAAGTACAACAAGAGACACCAACATTTGCTTTTTCACTTTAAGCAACCAATAAATAACAAACAGGATATTTATAATGATCAAAAAAGGTACTGCCAAACTAAGAACCGATAAAAATGCAAACTTATTTGGCTCAGCATAAGGTAAGATGTAAGATAAAAGCAATGCAAATGCCATCAATGAATTGATGACGAATATAAACTTCTCAAAAACCTTAAGCTTACCCATGGAGTGGTCTTAGTTCTTTCCCGCTTTAAATAAAAATGCTTTCTCTTCTTTTGTTAAGCTCTCATAACCACTTTTACTAATCTTATCGAGAATGATATCTATTTTCTTTTGGCTATTAAATTCATTGAATTCTTTTTTATCGTGACCAGCATAAGTTCTCTTTTTGCTTTTATGTACTGTCTTTAAAGATGATTTAGTTTTGAACAAACCAGTTATTCTATCTAATAAATCTTGAAAACCTATACTCCAGTCTTTTCCTTTTTCTAATTGCCAAGTCATAAAGTAACCAAAAAAAGCACCACCTAAATGTGCTAATTCCCCTCCCGTGTTATTCATTGGGATTGAGGATATAAATAGTAAGGTATATAAACCTGCAATAACCCATAGCGGAATTCTAAGTACACCAAATAGATTAAACGTATAGCTCGGTGACTTTGCTGTAGCTCCAAAAAGTATTGAAAATACCGATGCGCTGGCACCAACTAAATAAGAATCTGTTCCTTTTAAAGCTGGGAACAAATTGTAGGATATTGCAAATATTAATCCTGCGAAGAGTCCGCCTAAAATATAGTATGCAACAAATTGCCTGACGTTGAAAAATGTTAGAAAAACTCTTCCGAAGAAATATAAACCTAACATATTTCCAAACAAATGCATAAATCCAAAATGTAGAAAAAAGTAGGTAAAAAACGTCCAAGGCTTAAAGATCATTTCCTTAAAATTTGAAGGAAGTGCAAAATAATCTGCCACAAACACATTAAAACTACCTTTTGTACCTAGAAAATAAATAGCACCTATTAAGGCTATAACTCCAAATACGATTACGTTTATGAAGATATATTTTTCATTAATCGCAGATAATTTATATCTATTTTTAAACTCTTTAACCAAACTCATCTATCCCAACGATTTTTATTAAACTGTGTTTTTTTCCAATACCACATAATTAGTGCTCCAACAACAGCTCCACCAACGTGAGCCATAAACGCTGTATTACTAGGACTAAAAAAGGATTGTCCCGTTATTGCTGATATCACATCTAGCAATATAATTCCCGGAATAAAATACTTTGCCTTAATGGGAATTGGTAGAAAAATAAGCATCAATTTAGCTTCTGGATTCATAATCCCAAAGGCTGCGAGTATACCCATAATACAGCCCGACGCTCCAACCATAGAAGCATTGAATATTGGATATGCCTCTTTTAGCAACATTAATTGTTCTTTGCTAATGTTTCCGATTGTCTCGTTTGAAGTAAACATCCCAACAATTTCATTACTTGTCAAACCCGATGATAATAACTCAGAATATAATGGTAAATAATTAAAATAATAATAGCCCAACTGAAATAAAACTGCACCAAGTCCAGCAGATAAATATAGAAACAAAAACTTTTTTGAGCCTAATTGTGTTTCTACAGCAGTCCCAAACATCCACAGTGCAAACATGTTAAATCCAATATGCATCAAATTGGCATGCATAAACATATGGGTAAAAATCTGCCATGGGTAGAATAAATCATTTTCTGGAAAATATAGAGCTAGCCACTGCATGAATAAGTTTCCTCCTCCAAGCGTCATTCTACCAATAAAAATGATCACATTTATAATTATTAAATGTTTTACAGTATCTGTAATACCTCTCATCATAACTTATATGAATTTTTTATCAAAATCATCAACACTCATGGTGATGAACGTGACTTTATTAGTTGGTGAAACCGTTGGTTCTTTACATCCAAATAAACTATTTACCATGTGCTCTTGTTCTTGTCTCGATAAGCGTTGACCTGTTTTTATGGCCAAACTTTTTGACATGGATTTTGCCAATAAGTCTGTTGCGCTAAAATTACTATCTGGCACTTCTTGCTCCACATCACTTATGAGTTGTTCTAAAATGATCGAAACCTCACTTTCTGGCACATTGATAGGTACTCCTGTAATTTCAATTTGTTTTTTACTGAAAGACGAAAACACAAATCCTGTGTGCTCTAAATCTTCCTTTAAATTTTGGAGAATATCCATTTCCGTAGAAGAAAAATCTAAACTCAAAGGAAATAGTAATTGCTGGCTCACAGCTTCTTTAACGGTTAAATGTTTTAAAAAGCCTTCGTAAAGAATTCTCTGGTGCGCACGATGTTGATCTAAAATCATCATCCCAGATTTTATGGTGCTTATAATATATTTATTGTGTAATTGGTAAGTGGTTTGAGTCGTTTCAAGTTGATTACCATCATTAAAAAGAGATTTGTGTTCTGGCTCACTTTCAAATTGTAATTCTGTGAAATTTTGACTTGATTTGGTGCCCTTAGATTCTAATCCCACATATAGACTTTCCCATTGGGTTGCAGGTTCCCTTTTATAAGATACATTACCTCTGTTTGATTTTCTATAAGACATTTCATCTTGAAATGGATTAAAAGAACGATCCACTTCTACCGTAGGTGAAGATGCGTTTTTATTCTCGAAATCATATGGTGTGTCCAGATTTCTATCGCGATCAAAATCTAAAACTGGCGCAATATTAAATTGACCAAGACTATGTTTTACAGCAGACCTCAAAATGGCATAAAGGGTATGCTCATCGTCAAATTTAATTTCGGTTTTTGTAGGATGTATATTAATATCTATAGATTTTGGATCTACAGTAAGGTTTAAAAAATAACTTGGATGACTGCCATCTTTTATCAAACCTTCAAATGCTGAACTTATAGCATGATTGAGATAAGCACTTTTGATAAATCTATTGTTGACGAAGAAAAACTGTTCAGATTTTGTACGTTTAGCAAATTCTGGTTTGCCAACAAATCCTGAGATTTTCAATACCTCGGTTTCTTCTTCAACAGGGACCAGTTTCTCGTTGGTTTTATTTCCGAAGATATTGACAACGCGTTGCCTATAATTGCTTTTTGGGAGATTGAAACTTTCACTCCCGTTGTGGTACATCGAAAATTCTATATCTGGATGTGCCAGAGCAACACGATGAAACTCATCAATGATATGACGAAGCTCGACGTTGTTTGATTTTAAAAAGTTACGTCGTGCAGGAATATTGAAAAATAAATTCTTTACGCAAAGCGATGTTCCTGTTGGGGTTACCGTAACTTCTTGTTTTTTGATATCGCTACCTTCAATTTCTATAATGGTGCCAAGCTCATCGTGCTCTTGCTTTGTTTTTAATTCAACGTGTGCAATGGCTGCAATACTTGCCAAGGCTTCACCTCTAAAGCCCTTAGTGTTGAGACTGAACAAATCTTCTGCAGAACGTATTTTAGACGTCGCATGGCGCTCAAAACTCAGGCGAGCATCTGTAGCACTCATACCTTTACCATTATCTATCACTTGGATTAGGGTTTTACCAGCATCTTTAATAATGAGCTTGATTGTGTGTCCTCCTGCATCAATAGAATTTTCAAGTAATTCTTTTACAACCGATGCTGGTCGCTGTACAACTTCACCTGCTGCAATTTGGTTCGCAACATGATCTGGTAACAATTGAATAATGTCTGCCATTAGCGTTCAATCGAGAATATCGATAAATCAAAATCTATCACAAATAAGAAAACCAAAATTAGAACACCAATTATAATCATGACTCGACGGTTAGCTCCGCTTTTGTCTTCATTATATTTATAATCTTCAACAGCATTGGTTAATTTGGTCTTTAAACCTTTATTACTGCCCACTGTAACTCTATAGTCGTCAAATTTGTGTTTTAATTCAAATGGGCTACCTTCTCCTTTGTAATATCTAGGTTGATAACTGTATCTCTTGTTTTTTCTTGTGTTTAAAATTCCCATGGTCTTAAGGTGTTTCGTAATGAGTTAATATAAACCATATCGCAATTATCATACCTAAAATCACTAAAAGTAATGTTAGTGATTTTCCTCGTGTTTTACGATACTTGCTTTCTCCTCTTACAGATTCCCATTGTGTTTTGATAGTATTATCATCTTTAGATTGTCTTAAACTTCTGGGAACATAGTTAAATCGCTTATATTTTCGTTGCTGAAACAAACTCTATTTTTTATCTAATGTATAATATCAAAAGTACAGAATTTACTAGTGAAATCGAGCTTTTAACTCCTAAAAATTGTTAACATTTTACTTTAAATACGAAGTACCGATGTTGTTTGTTATTGGTTTTTCTACGGAATTATAAATATTGAAATGGATACTAAAAATTTAGAAGATTAAGGGTTTCCGAAGTAAAACAAACCGCAATACAGTTTAAAACCATAAATACAATTCACAAATATTGGATGATCTAAAGGGAGTTACCTTTTACTTAACTCCGCCATTTTAATGGCTGCTATAGCTGCTTCGGTACCTTTGTTACCATGCTTTCCGCCAGACCGATCTATGGATTGTTGCTCATTATTATCGGTAAGTAAACAAAAGATAACTGGTGTGTTTGAAGTGACGTTTAAATCTTTGATGCCCTGGGTCACACCTTCACAGACAAAATCAAAATGTTTGGTCTCGCCTTGAATGACACAACCTATAGCAATGACAACATCTACGTTTTGCTCGATCATTTTCTTGCTTCCGTAGATAAGCTCAAAACTTCCTGGCACATCCCATTTGATTATGTTTTCAGGTTGTGCGCCACAATCTATAAGCGCATCGTAAGCCCCTTTAAATAGTCCGTTAGTGAACTTGTCATTCCACTCTGAAACAACAATCCCAAACCGAAAGTCCTTCGCGTTTGGGATTGTTGTTTTATCGTAGTTTGATAAATTATGGTTTGCAGTTGCCATGTTCTATTTCCGAAGAAAAATTAATTATGATTTACTACTTGCTTCTGCTCTACCAATAAATACATCAATATTTTTTGCTTGATCTGATGTAGAAAAATCAGATTTTATTCTCTTGTAATATTCTAGTGCTTTATCTTTTTTACCAATAGATTGCGCAACGTTTGCAGCCTTTAAAAGGTACATTGGTGTTGTATAATCGTTTGTTGAAGCATTGATTGCTTTCTCGTAGTACTCAAGTGCTTCTGGTAATTGATTTAATTGCACGAATGCATCACCCATACCACCTTTAGCAATTGGTCCAAGAACAGCATCCTCTGTTTCAAAATCACCTAAGTATTTTACAGCGTTTGAATAATCCTGAAGGTTTAGATAAGCCATACCTGCATAGTAGTTCGCTAAATTTCCTGCAGGAGTCGAGCCATATTGGTCAACGATATCTGTTAGACCCAATTTTCCTCCAACACCATTAAGTGCCAATGTGTATAAAGAATCTTTGTTTGTTCCAGTCACAGCCTCATCAAAAGATTTTTGAGCGGAGTACATTTCATTCATTGCCTCATCACCTTTTGGCTCTGCAATTAATTTTTGATAACCTAAATAACCTAGCACAATTAAAGCAACCACACCAATGAGTATAAAAATCCCTTTTTGGTTTCTTGCTACAAAATCTTCAGCCTTATTAGCGCCTTCATCAAGTGAATTAAATACTTCTGCTGTTGTAGAATCTTGCTCTGAAACTTCAATCGTTTCGCCTTTTTCCTTGATAGGCTTTGGTTTATATCCTCTTTTCTTGTACGTTGCCATAATTGATTATTTGTGGCGCAAAAATAAAATTTTTATTGGGATTTAAAAGGTAAATTATTTGTTATTTTTACTTCCGCATATAATAATGTCGACCAAACACCAATATTCCCTTTTAGTTTTATGATTTTAAACACGTTAAGCTTAGTTAATTATAAAAATTTTGAACAACAGGATTTCCAATTTGATACTAAAATTAACTGTTTTGTGGGTTCTAACGGTGTTGGAAAAACGAATGCGCTTGATGCAATCTATCATTTATCCTTCGGAAAAAGTTACTTCAACCCTATCGCATCACAAAACATTAAGCACGATGAAGACTTTTTTGTTGTAGACGGTATTTTTGAGAAAAACGATAAAACCGAAAAAGTTGTGGTTTCCTTAAAACGCGGACAAAAGAAAATGATCAAGCGCAACGGGAAAGCCTATGATAAATTTAGTGATCATATTGGCTTTATACCTTTAGTCATTATTTCTCCCGCAGATCGTGATTTGATTATAGAAGGTAGTGACACACGTCGCAAATTTATTGATAGTGTCATTTCACAGAGTGATAAGACCTATCTCAATAACTTGATCAATTACAATAAAATACTCTCGCAACGTAACGCTTTACTCAAATATTTTGCGCTCAACAATACCTTTAACTCTCAAACGCTTGAGGTTTATAATGAGCAATTAGATACCTACGGAAATGAGATTTTTAAAACCAGAGCATCATTCTTAGAGGTATTCATCCCAATATTTAAGGAACGTTACAAAGCTATTAGTAATAATAATGAAGATGTCAATCTAAGTTATAAAAGTGATCTTTTTGAGAATGAACTTAAAACCCTATTAGCGCAAAATATAAATAAGGACAAAGCCATACAATATACAAGTGTAGGGATACATAAAGATGATTTGATTTTTGAAATTGAAACGTATCCCATTAAAAAGTTTGGAAGCCAAGGCCAGCAAAAATCATTTTTAATTGCTCTCAAACTGGCTCAGTTTGATTTTATAAAACAAAAAAGTCACGTGACTCCTCTCCTATTATTGGATGATATTTTTGATAAATTAGACGAAAATCGTGTTGCTCAAATTATAAGTTTGGTTGATAATGATGATTTCGGTCAACTATTCATAAGCGATACACACGCAGAACGTACTGAAAATGTGGTAAAGCAAATTCACCAATCTTACAAGATATTTAAATTATGATTTATAAAAGATTAGTTATATTAATAATTACATTGTTGCTCTTCAGTTGCTCAAAAGATCCAAATGAGTTTTTGCCTCATATTTCCGGTTATTGGGAAATTGACGAGGTGACCTTAAGCGATGGCACAAAAAAAGAGTACAATTTTAATGACACGATAGATTATATTGAAATTACAGATTCGGTTTCTGGTTTCCGAAGAAAACTAAAACCAAACCTGTTTGGAACATTTGAAACGTCTCAAAGTGAGGAGAATTTCAGCATTAAAATAGAAGACGATAGTTTAAATATTTATTATACAACGCCTTATGCAAGTTGGAAGGAAACGGTTTTAAATGCCAACGAAAACCAACTTCTTATTCGCAACAATACCAATAAAGATGTGTATCTTTATAAACGTTACGAATCTCTTGATTTGGATCTGGAAACCGAATAAACCTAGTTTTCGTAAATATTGCGAATTGATTCATCAATATTCTCATAAAACAAAATGGCAAAACGACACAACGACAATTTACCAATTAGCGACATTCTTAAAGAATTTGTTGAAGCCAATAAGCTCCAATCTGGTTTGGATAAAGTAGATGTGAGAGACGCTTGGGCAAAAATGATGGGAAATGGCGTAAATAACTATACAACAGATGTTACTTTAGATAAAGACGTGCTGTATGTAGCTTTGAGCTCTAGCGTACTTCGTGAGGAATTAAGCTACGGAAGACAAAAAATCGTAGATATGCTCAACGAGTCTATTGGCAAAAAAGTGGTTAGCAAATTGGTGCTGCGTTAGAGTAATAAAATAACTGAGTCAAAAATAAGCCTATAATTCTGATTTTCTTCGGAATAAAAACCCACTGATACCTCCATATTCAAATAATAAAAAAAGTTCAAACTAAAATAGTTAGGGCTCTATAATGTATATAATCATTTATACCTTCGCACTTTTAAAATCCCAAATACACAAAATCAATTTCAACGAATGCCCAAATTATCCAGAAGAAAATTTATCAAAAGAACCATTTTAGCCAGTGTGGGTTTAGTAATATTTGATGCCTTTTGGTTTGAAAAAAACGTTATTGATTGGAATTATTTTGACATTTCCAAAAGCCAAAACAATAAGATAAAAACCATTCAAATATCAGATTTACATTTTGGTTCCCTGCGATCTGTTCATAAATCAATCGCAGAAAAAATCAATAACATCAATCCAGATTTAATATTTTTCACGGGAGATGCTGTCAATAGCACAGGCGAACTTAGTGCTCTAAACTCATTTTTAAAACTCATCAATAAGGATATTGTCAAATTTGCCATTATGGGTAACTGGGAATATGCTGGCAAAGTTGATCTCGAACAATTAAAATCTATTTATTCGGAAAATAATTGCGAACTCCTCATCAACGAGAATCGAAACATCACTCTAAAAAATCGTGATATTAATATTATTGGAATTGATGATTTAGTTGATGGTAGACCAAATTTCTTGAAGTCTGTTGAAAATTTAAAACCCTCCAAAACCAATATTGTTTTAAATCATTGTCCGCAATATCGTGACACCATAGCCAATCAACAAGGAGATTTAAAAATTGATTTGGTGTTGTGCGGTCATACCCATGGCGGACAAGTAACATTTCTAGGCTACGTACCTTTCACACCCATAGGAAGCGGTAAATATGTGAGGGGCTGGTACACAGATACCAAACCAAAAATGTATGTCTCAAAAGGTATAGGTACCAGTTTTTATCCAATTCGTTTTGGTGCTCGGGCAGAAATGGTTGAGATAGATTTATAATTTGCATTTATTAAAACAATATATTTTAGTAACTTCCAAATCAAAAACTAACCTTTTATGAAATACATCAAACTCCTCACAGCGTTTGTACTCACCATCGTTGTTTTTTATGTACTCAATACAAAATTGGGTTCCATCCCTCCAATTGGTAAATTTTTGGATCCTGTTGGTGGTGTTTGGCAAAATGATCGAGACGATGTTATCGACGGAAATATCAACATCCAAGGACTATCTGCTCCAGTAACCATTTATTATGACGAACAATTGATTCCGCATATTTTTGCACAAAACGACCTTGATTTGTATAAAGCTCAAGGTTACATTACAGCAAAACATCGGTTGTGGCAAATGGAATTTCAAACGCATGCAGCTGCAGGTCGTATTTCAGAAATTGTGGGAAGCGACGCACTCAACTACGATCGTACGGAACGTAGACGTGGCATGGGTTATGGCGCAGAGCAAGTCATTAAAAAAATGCAGGAAGATCCTGAAATGATCACATTACTTGAAGCCTATCGCGATGGTGTAAACAGTTTTATAGCTTCATTGAATGACAAAAGTTTGCCTGTAGAATATAAATTACTCGACTACAAACCCGAAGAATGGACCACAAAAAAAACAGCATTATTATTAATGTATATGACCAAAATGCTCGCTGGTGGAGATGATGATTTAGAATATACCAATATGCTGCGCAAGTTTGGCAAAGACCGTTTTGACCTGCTATTTCCAGACTTTTTTGATGTGAACGATCCTATTATTCCGAAGGAAACCGACTGGAGCTACATCAACGTCAAAAAAACCGAAACACCTCAAATTGAATTGCCTTTAGATACCATTTCGCAAACTATAGAAAAACCAAACCCAGATAATGGCAGTAACAACTGGGCAGTTTCGGGAGAAAAATCTGCGACCGGAAATGCTATTTTAGCCAACGATCCTCATTTGGGATTGAACCTCCCTTCCATTTGGTTTGTAATGCAATTGAGCACTCCAGAGTATAATACAATGGGAGCCACATTGCCTGGTGCATTGGGCATAATTTCAGGGTTTAATGAGCACATTTCTTGGGGAGAAACCAATGCGACACGTGATGTTTTGGATTGGTATAAAATTGAATTTAAAGACGATAAAAGAACGCAATATAAATATGGTGAAGGTTGGAGAGACACTACCGTTCGTGTTGAGGAAATTAAGGTTAATGGTGGTGAAACCGTTATAGATTCGGTAATTTACACCCATCATGGACCAGTAACTTACGACTCGAATTTTATGGGAAATAACGAAAAAGCAGGTTACGCTATGAGATGGATAGGTCACGAAGGTGGCAATAACCAGCGACCATTTTTAGATTTAAACCGCGCAAAAAATTATGACGATTACGTTAATGCACTCAAACAATATACTGCGCCTGCCCAAAATTTTGTATTTGCTTCTACTGAAGGTGATATCGCCATTTGGATACAAGGTCTGTTTCCTAACAAATGGGATGGTCAAGGGAAATTCTTAATGGATGGATCAAACCCCGAACACGATTGGCAAAGCTTTATTCCGCAGGAATTTAATGCACATGTCAAAAATCCAGATCGTGGTTTCGTAAGTTCTGCCAATCAGCATCCTGTTGATGAAAGCTATCCTTTTTATGTATTTAATGACGGTTATGAAACGTATAGAAACCGCGTAATCAATAACTTTTTACAAAGTAATAATAATATTAGCGTTGACGATTTTAAAGCACTTCATAATAACAATTACAATTTAAAAGCTGCGGAATTATTGCCCTATATTTTTGAAACGATGGATTCTAGTGATTTATCTTCGGAAGAAATAAAAATTTACAACCAAATCAAAGATTGGGATTTTAGCAACGATATTGAAAAATTAGGACCGAGCATTTGGTCAAAATGGTATTCTAAATTATATACTATTACTTGGGATGAGTTTGAAAGCGAAGAAGAAGCACTCACCTCGCCATATACCTATCAAACCATTTATTTGATGAAAAACAATCCCGATAACGAGTTTATGGATATTCTAGAAACTCCAGAACAGGAAACCGCTCAAGATTTGTTTCTCATTACATTTAAGGACACCGCAAAAGAACTTTTAGACTGGCAAACAGAAAATGGTGAGTACAATTGGCAAGCCTACAAAGGCACTCGTGTTGGTCATTTACTACAAGCTTTACCAGCATTTTCGAGATTTGACTTGCCTATAGGTGGTGATCGAAATATCGTAAATGCAACCTCTGCAACGCATGGTCCTTCTTGGAGAATGATTGTAGAAATGAGTTCACCACCTAAGGCTTTAGGGATTTATCCTGGCGGACAATCTGGAAATCCCGGGAGTGTCTATTATGATAATTTTATTGATGATTGGGCAATTGGCAAGTACCATGAATTACATTTTATGCAAGACAAAACCGTAACTAAAAAGATCATCGCAACACAAACCCTAACACCAACCAACTAGCATGAAGCAACATATCATCAACTTTGTAGTCACTATCATAATCGCGCTCATTTTATCCCAGTTTTTACCTTGGTGGTCTGTGATGGTCGCAGGCTTTGTGTCTGCTCTTTTTTTTAGACTGAAACGTGCTGCAATATTTCTCGTGCCTTTTCTTGCCATCTTTTGTTTTTGGGCAGTTTATGCCTTTATTATGAGTAGCGGTAACGATTTTACATTGGCTAAAAAAATCGCTGTCCTCCTACCACTTGGCGGAAACCCTTATCTCTTAATTTTAGTCACTGGATTAGTTGGTGGCATTTCTGCTGGTGTGGCTGGTATGTTTGGGAATGTTTTAGGTGTTTTGGTCAGGAAATAAGTTACTACAATTTCATGCAGTTAAATATCACTACTAGAGGTTAAGGATTTACTATTTTAGCGTTATATTGTGGATATACGTAATTACTTATATACAAGTGTTACCCAACATTTGAGAAAGACCTTTGAACATAACAACAAACTTCTAAAAATCCTCTTAAGGGAGAATATTTATTTTGTTATTGGTTTGATAATTATAACACCTATTTATTATTATCTGAAAAAAGGAGAGCAATTTGTTTTGGACTTTTTATTTGTCAAAATAATGTCTGTGATTTTCTTAATCTATAATCTACCGAATTTCATTATTTATTTTAACTATTACAAAGAAAATAAGAATACGAAAATTAAGATTGACACAGAAAACAACAGCATCGAAATTGTCAAAAACGGAGTATCAAAACAATATGAAATAACGGAAATAAAATCTTCAATTTATCATTTAGGAATTTATTACAAAAATCGGATTGACAACGCAATGCGCTGGAAAATGATAAACTCTGACCTTGCATACTGGGATTTAGAATTTAATAATGGAGACAGATATTATATTTCAAACTTAATTGTGGATTTTCTGCACGACGAACCAATTGTAGAGAATACAAAGTATAGATTTAGAATGTTTCAATACATTAACAAATCCGATTCTAAAGAAGCTTTAACTTTAAAACAAGAATTCGAAAGGCAAAAAGAAAAAAGTCTAACGAAAAAGTTTGTGGAAAAATTTGAATCAAAATCTGAAACGGAATTGAACGAAATTTTGACAAACAAATCAAATTATCAAAAAGAAGCGTTAAAAGCAGTTGAATTAATATTAAAAAATAAAAACGTTGGGTAACACCGTATAAAAAAATTGCTAGTTTTAGCTAAACCAAAGTTAGTTGCTTGTTTTCTAGCTTCTGATTTTCCTTCGGAAAATCCTCGCACACAAACACGCAACTTTCCTTATACATAATCGTTAGGCTTAATAAGAAAATGACACTCTTCGAATCATTAGAACATATCAAGAAACGACCTAAAATGTACTTTCAGGAACAGCTAACTTTAGCTCATTTAGAAGCTTTCATTTATGGCTACGAAACTGCATCGGAATCCAATGAGGAAATTTTCCCAAATGGAATGAGTTTGGTGTATTTTGATACTTGGTTGACTGGAGCAATTGGAAAAACTTTGTCTGGAAATAGAGGATGGCGGAAAAGAATTGAATACGTTACAAAAGATGAGAATCAAGCAGTAGAACTTTTCTTTGATTTGATATTTAAGTTTACTAATGGAAAAGTAAAAATAACCCAAAAAGAAACCGAACCGAAATCGCTAAAATGGAGTCGAGGCGATGGAAATACAAAACTTGAAGATTTTCAAGAAATAGAAGAAATAATTGTACGTTTCGAATTGTTAGAACACGAATTTTCTAAAACAAAATTTAAGATTGGATATAATGCGAATGATTTCAAAGTTTATGTTGAACCACAATTAAGCGGAAAAAATTTAATAACATTTAGATATACAGAAATTGAAGAAAATTACTAAGCCTAACACCGTGTAAAAAACATTGCTTATTTTAGTTCAATCGTTTGGGCATTGTGTGTTTGCCAGCTTCCGATTTTCCTGCGGAAAATCCTCGCAAGCAAGCACGCAACGTCCCTTACACATTAAAGTTGGCATGAATTAAAAAAACAAACCCATGAAAAACTCTCTACTGTTTATTACATTAAGCTTTTTCTCTTTTTCATTTGGACAAGAATTTAGCATTGAATTGTTTTTTGAAGATTCTGCAGGGAATCAAGACAGCATTATTCTTGGTTATGATGATAATGCAACCGATGATATAGATAATTCATTTAATGAAACTAATATAATCACAATTCCTTACAATTCTGGCTTAGATGTTAGAATTAGCGATGAACTACAAGCTCGAACTACTTATCCCAATCCAATTCCAGCTACATATCATACTAAAACACAAATATTTCAAAAAAACTGCCCAACAAACTTTTCTATCCAATCCATTGATATAGTAACTAATAATTGGCCAGTTTCAGTCACTTGGAATAATTTATTATTTGATGATGAATGTAGAAATGGATCAGTTTTCACAAGTATTAATCCAGGAGGATGGTGGGACACAGGAAGCCCAAGTGAATTTTCCAGTGGCTTTTACAGAGTCCAACTTTTTAATGAAAACAGTGTGACTTTTGACGATAATACTGAATACCCAGAATATGCAAACAATGAAAATTATGCTTATTTAACTGATGACAATACTGTTGTATCTGTTTTTTGGTTCACTTTTGGTAATGAGTCGTTATTATTAAACGTTGAAGAATACAATTTACCCAAACTATCAATCTATCCAAATCCAACAGATAGTAAAGTAACATTTGATATTAATACAACTAGTCTGGAAATTGAACATGTTGAATTATTTGACATTACTGGAAAAGTTTCAAAAATTAAGCTTGACAATGACTCAATCAATTTGGAGAAATTTGAAAATGGAGTTTATTTCGTTCGCTTAATATTTAAAAATGGAAATACTTTATTGAAAAGGATTATTAAAAAATAACGACATGCTAACTTAAGACGTGAATAATTCATTGATTTGGTCGTTGCCTATTTGGATAATTCCTTCGGAATTTTCTCGCGTTCGTTTTTGTTTATCAAATTAGTTGTTTAAACACGCAACTAACCATTCACAAAAACATTATAGCGGTAATGGAAAAAACATTGTGCTAAACAACAAACTATAAAATTGAACCTTACATTAGCGTACAACAAAAGTATATTTGACTTCAAAAGTTTTTCTGTTATTTAACAATTTTGCAGTGCAATTCTGCAATAAATAAAACAGAAAAATGAAAATCACACTTACAGGTTCTATAGGTCACATTGGAAAACCATTGACAAAAGAACTAATTAAAAAAGGACATTCGGTAACTGTCATAAGTAGTACTACCGAAAGAGCGAAAGAAATTGAAACCATTGGAGGAAAACCATTAATCGGTTCAGTATTAAATGTTGATTTTCTTATTTCAGCATTTAAAGGTGCAGACGCAGTTTATTGTATGGTGCCACCTGCTAACTATTTTGACCAAAGCCTTGATTTGCCTAAATATTATAGCGATTTAGGTAATAATTATGCAGCAGCGATTAAAAAAACTGAAATTAAAAAAGTTGTAAATTTGAGTAGTATTGGTGCGCATTTGGAAAAAGGTAATGGCATTTTGAGCGGAACATACCAAGTGGAAAAATCACTCAACGAATTGCCACAAAATGTTGATATTACACATATTCGCCCAACTGAATTTTACTATAATTTATTACCACAAGTTCATAGTGTTAAAGCCAATGGATTTATGGCATCCAACATTGGTGCTGACGTTGTAAATGCTTGGGTATCGCCAATTGACATAGCAAGTGCTGTTGCCAATGAATTAGTATCAAAATCTCAAGGCAGAAAAGTACGGTATGTTGCAAGTGAAGAAATAACCTATAATAAATTAGTATCCATTCTCGGCAAAGCAATTGGAAAACCTGAGTTGCATTGGGTAACCATTACAAATGGACAAATGAAAAGCAGTTTAGTTTCAGTTGGAATGCAACCTGAATGTGCTGAAGGACTAATAGAAATGTATTCTGCGGTAAATAGTGGTTTACTTTACGAGCATTATAATTTACACAAACCAAAAAGTATGGGTAAAATAAAAGTTGAAGACTTTGCCAAAGATTTTGACCAAGCATATAACAAATTATAAAATCTTTAATGAAAGTAACATAACCATCTCATATCAAAACAATTAGCGAATATCATCGCTATCGTGGTTTGCCCAAACCTGAACATCCATTAATAAGTGTCATTAATTTGGACGAATTACCAATTCTTTCATCTAATGGTCAGTCAAATTGGGTTTTTGATTTTTATTCCATCGCCTTAAAACATAATTTTGATAGCGATATTAAATATACTTACGGTCAGCAAACCTATGATTTTGACGAAGGTGTGTTGTTTTTTATATCGCCAAATCAAGTTTTTTCAGTAAAAGCAAATGGTAATTACAAACTTTCGGGATGGATGCTACTTGTTCATCCCGATTTTTTATGGCAGAGCCCATTATCTAAAACCATTAAAAAATACGAGTATTTTAGTTATTCGGTAAACGAGGCTTTACACCTTTCGCATAAGGAGGAGACGACAATTTTAAATATTATTCAAAATATAAAGCAAGAATATCACTCAAATATTGACCATTTTAGCCAACGTGTTATTTTAAGTCAGCTTGAGTTGTTGCTCAATTATGCCGATAGATTTTATAATAGACAATTCATAACAAGAAAAATAACTAATCATAGTATTTTAAACCAGTTAGAAGATTTACTGAACGATTATTTTAATCTAAATAGTTTAATCGAAAGTGGTTTACCTACGGTGTCAAATATTGCTAAGGAATTAAATGTTTCGCCAAATTATTTAAGTGGTTTGCTAAAATCTCTTACAGGACAAAGCACCCAACAACATATTCACGAGAAATTGATTGCAAAGGCAAAAGAAAAACTTTCGGTCACAAATTTATCAGTTAGTGAAATTGCTTATGAATTAGGTTTTGAACATTCGCAATCATTCAGCAATTTATTTAAGAAGAAGACGAATTTATCGCCTTTGGAATATAGAAAATCGTTTAATTGAAAAGATAAATATTGCCGAAACCACTACCGCTAAAAATGTATATGAAACATAGCTATTACAGGCTTTCCGAGAGGTTTTTGCTTCGTTATTAAGTTCGTCAAATTTTTATTTTTGTATATTTAGAGATTAAAAGATAAATAGAAAAAATAAAAATTCGGCTCGTGTTTAATCCGAAACTATAGTGTCTTTTTACTCGTTACGTTTCATATACGGAGTCGTTGAAGCCAATTAAAAAGCCTGATGATTACATTAAGTCTGTCACAAAATGAATTTAAAATTAATAATATTGAAATAACTTTCCCTATTGAAATTGAAGTCTTAAGAAAAACATTAGCCCTTGTAGGAAGAATTAATAAAAAAAAACATAATACAATTTATACTTGGGATGAATTAGGAATTTTAGCTTACTCAAAAAATGGTAAATTGATAGAAAGTCTATCATTAGAACTGAAAAATGAAGATTTTGATTTTAGTGCTAAACAAATTTTTAAAGGAAATTTTCTTTTTGATAATGAAGAGATTTTAACTTATTATAAAGTAAATAAAGATAAAAGAGTCAAACTTTTTGAAGGTGATTCATCTGGAGCTCTAGTCTTAAATAATATCAGTGTTTGGTTTGACTCTAACCAAAATGATATTGAGGCTATTGAAATAAAGGCTTACGAAGGCTCTTCAATAAGAGGAATTCCAAAAGATAAGTATGTCATAAAGAAATTAGATGAAGAGGAAATTAAATTTGTTGATTTCGGATTTAAGTTATCAATTATACAGGAACTGATGTACAACAAAGAGTTGATTAAACCCAAATTTGATTTGTTTGAATTCGTCCTTTGGTATCCAAAAAGAGAAATTGACCTTGAAGAAGAAGGATATGAACCCATTGAAGAAATTACACATTATTTTAGGGACTTACCTATTCCGAAAAGATTAGCATCTGAAATAACAGAAATTTATCAGGATGGTGGAAATGACATTTATATGCAACTTCTGCGATTTGGAGAAGGTTGGGAAGATTATTGGGATATTGAATCAGCAAAAGATGCAGAACAATTTCCAAACTTGAAAAAAGCTGTTTTAAGTTATGCAAAGGAAAATGTACTTAATGAATTAAATGATATGGGAATTAAAGCAGAATGGATATAAAAACTGGCTACAACAGCGTGTAAAAAACATTGCTTATTTTAGTTGAAACGTTTTGGCATTACCCTGTTTTACAGCTTTTTATTATCCTGCGGAAAATCCTCGCAAGTGAACACGCAACTTGCCTTACACATTAATGTTGGCAACAATTTAAGAAAAATGAGAAAAATTATCCTAAAATTAGTTTTGGCACTTTTAATTGTGAGTTGTAAAAACGAAACTAAAAAAGAAAAATCTAATACTATTTTTGAAGTTGTGAATACTATTTCAGATAGCATTGTTGTGGGAGAAATGACAATAAATAATGCTTTTAAACATCAAATTTTAGCTCATAAAGATTCAAGATTTGATAGTTTAACAATTTTTAATAAAGTATATCTGCCTAATAAAAACACCTTCGATAATTGCCTTGGAATGATTTTTGGTGATGAGAACGGAATGAAGTTTAAACCAGCTGGAATATACGATTGGAACAAAAACTTAATAATTGAAAACAAAGATCTAATAGAATCAAAATTATCCATTTTGGACTCGATAGATATTAATCAGTTATTTGAAAATCACTTAACTGCTGTACAAGAAATGACTGGACAAAAAGGGAAAGGTAAATGGATGATTTATATGGGTCCAAAGGATTTTCAAATTTTTGGAGGTTGCGATAAAAACTCTATGATATTAGATATGTTTGGAGAGGCTTGGAATACAAAATCAATAAATGACTTATTTGCTCACGAAATAGAGCATTTAATTTTTGAACCAATAGCACAAAAAGACCCAAATGGAAATACTGGATTAGGTATAACCTTAGATGAAGGATTAGCAGTTTATTTTACCTATGTATATCTTGATCAGGACTTGAAAGAAGCACTGTATGGTGATAGAAATATGCTTTTATTTAATCGTGAAAAAGAAATATTTGATGCTCTACAGCCATATTTATTTAAAACAATAGAAGAAGGATGTCCAATATTTAAACATTGTGGCAGAAGCGACGGTTGCCAACCAATTATTGATGATATTCCTGAAGATATGCAAGATGAATTATGCTATTTTTTAGGTTTCCGAATTATTGAAAATTATGTCAAACTAAATGGAAAAGATTCTTGGAAAGACATATACAAAATCTCTCTAAAAGAATTTTATGAAAAAAGCGGATATAAAGAATTTATTGATTCTAAAAAATAAAAACCATTATCAACACCGTATAATATTTATTGCTAGTTCTAGCCTACTTAGGAAATCCTAGCGGATTTTCTAATCGGTTTTTATTTGCTAAATTAGTTGCTGAAACACAAAAATCAACATTGCCAACAATTAAAAGAACCACAGTAAACATTATAAAATAGATATTATGAAAAGCTTAATGATAACATTTTTGTTCTTGCTTGTTAGTATCTTCACTTTCGGACAGGACAATTCTGAAATTGAACTTAAAAGAATAACGTCAAAAATTGACTCAACCAAAACACCTGAACTAGTTCTAATTCAAGAATTCATGGTCAAGTCGCCAATTGATTCAGTTTGGAACGCATACACTACTAAAAAAGGTTATGAACGTTGGGCAGCACCATTAGCAGAAGTGGATTTAAAAGTTGGCGGATTTATTAAATCGAACTACAATAAAGATGGGAAGATAGGAGACAGTACCACAATTATTACTCACATTATAAATTACGTCCCTAAAACATTGATTACACTGCAAGCTGAAATTACTGATAACTTCCCTGAATTTATGAAAAAAGAGGCGAAAGACTTTTATAATGTTATCTATTTTGAAGAAATGAAAGATGGATATACGAGTGTTAAATCCTATGGAATTGGATATAAAAACAATTCTAAATACCTTTCGCTAATGAACTATTTCATTCCAGCAAACGAAAAGATTTTAATGAATTTAATAACTCATTTAGAAAAGGAATAATACTAAAAACCGTTAGCTACACCGTATAAATTAATTGGTACTGCAAGCCACTTACGAAACTCCTTGCGGATTATCTATTTGGTTCTTATTGGCTAAATTAAGTCCTTAACCGCACCACTCATCATACATCAAATGTTACCAGTAATCTTGACTAATCACTAGCAAATGATGAATTTCTTTGAATTAAACTCGACTCAACAACCGTAGACTTAAAATCAATTTGACTTTTTGATTTAATCCTGTTAATTAAATTCGTAACAGCAATCTTTCCAATATTTTCAGCATGAAAATCCACGCTAGATATAGAAGGATAAAATTCTCTGGACAACTCCCCATCTCCACATCCTATAACTTTTAAATTCTCCGGAATTTCTATATTTAACTGCCTCGCTATTTTTATTGTCTTAGCAGCCATTAATTCATCCACCACAAAAATAGCGTCGATTTCAGATTTTATCAAAATAGAGCGAATTGTGTCTTCGGCATCTTTAAGGTTTTCAATTTTGAAGATCAATGAGTCATTATAACTATTTGATTTTTTTAATGCTGAAATATAACCTGCCTGCCTCTCTTGAATAACATTAAGAGAAAGGTGGGTAGTAAATAAGGCAATGCGTTTACAATTCTGTTTAATTAAACTATGAGTTGCGTTAAATGCACCATTAAAATTATTTCAGTAGGTTTAGAGCTATATGAAAAGAGATCAAATTAAGTGACTGTTCTTACTCTAGAATTTTCTTATTTGATTTTTTTGTATTCAATTAGAAATTAATAGAACTATTTAAAATAATTTCCTAAAAGAATCATTTTGTTGTACCTAAGTTGTACCCAAGCCATTTTTTGGAACAAATTGACAATGTTTAAACTAAGTAAGCTTTTAAGTTCATTATAGAAAATATCGAAGGCACAACACTATATTTAAAAAATTACTATTTTTATCCTCAATCAATTTTAGTTTATTTGTTCGCTATTTTTTAATTTTCCGAAGGAAAATCCTCGCAAACCAACACACCACGTACGCTAAACATAAACGTGATATACTATTTAAATAAAAAAACATAATGAAACTCCTTTTTAATAAAAACATACTACTAAATTCTGCATTCTTATTTCTTCTTTCAATAGGATATAGTCAACCAAATAAAACAGTTAAAAATGAGGAATTTGTGCCTCAATGGGCGAAGACCGTGGTATGGTATCAAATATTTCCGGAGCGGTTCAGGGATGGTGATACTGCTAATAATCCAACGATAAACGACATAAAGGGAGCGGATCCTCAAGAACAACCTGCAGCATGGCAAATACATCCTTGGGGAAGTGATTGGTACGAACTACAGGCTTATGAAAAAACCAACGGTGAGCCTGAACTTTGGAAACACATGTTGCGAAGACGTTATGGAGGCGACCTTCAAGGAGTCATAAACAAACTTGACTACCTGCAAGAATTGGGAGTGACCGCCATCTATTTGAACCCAGTTTTTCAATCGCCATCACTTCATAAGTACGACAGTGAAAGTTACCATCACATTGATCCAAATTTCGGTCCTGATCCGGAAGGAGACAGAAAACTAATAGCTACCGAAAACCCCTTAGATGCTTCCACTTGGGTTTGGACAAGTGCGGATAATTTAGCTTTGAAATTGATAGAAAATGCACATAATAGAGGAATGAAAATCATCTTTGATGGTGTATTCAATCATTTAGGCTATAACAGTTTTGCGTTTCAAGATGTATTGAAAAACCAACAAAACTCACCTTATAAAGACTGGTTCATCATTAAATCCTGGAGAGATGAAGAGAAAGGCACGAAGTTCGATTACGAAGGATGGTTCGGAGTGAAATCACTACCTGAATTGAAGGAAGATAGCACAGGCATAGTCGAAGGTCCGAAACAGTATATTTTCAACGCGACCCAGAGATGGATGAATCCTAAAGGAAAAGGTACAGCATTCGGCATTGATGGATGGAGGCTGGATGTTGCTTTTTGCATTGGTCACCCTTTTTGGAAACAGTGGAGAGCACATGTGAGATCCATAAATTCTGAAGCCTACATGACAGCAGAGATTGTTGATACTCCAGATAAAGTACAACCTTACATGCAGGGCGATGAGTTTGATGGTGAAATGAATTATAATTTTGCTTTCGCTTCTGCTGAATTCTTTTTCAATACAGATTCTACAAGCATCAAAGCAAGCGAATATGACACTAAATTAAATGAACTTCGAGAGCTCTATCCTTCAGGTGTTGCGTATGTGTCTCAAAATCTTTTTGGAAGTCATGATTCAAATAGAGTTGGTTCACATATTGTAAATAGCGATCTAGGCATCGGTAATTTCAGGAATTGGGGTACATATTTCAATTCTTCAACCGCTTCAAATAATCCCAACTATTCTACCAGAAAACCTGAGGAGGAAGACATCGAACTACAAAAATTATTTGCCATCATGCAGATGACCTACGTAGGTGCGCCAATGATTTATTATGGTGATGAAGTTGGAATGTGGGGTGGCAATGATCCGGATAGCAGAAAACCCATGATTTGGGATGATATTGCCTATGAAGATGAAGTATACAGCGTTGATGGTTCTAAACATGCTCCAGATAAAGTGGCAGTGAATAATGATTTATTTCAGCATTATAAAAAGCTGATTACTATAAGAAATAACCATACTGCCTTACAAATGGGTACCTATAAAACTTTATTTACAGATGATGAAAAAGGTGTCTTAATTTTTGAACGCAACTACAATAATGAAAATTTAATTGTCGTAATTAATAACGGTAATAGTGAGTATGTTGTTGATGTCGCCGAATTAAGTAAAGAATGTTTTACAGACTTAATTAGTGAGAAAGTATTTGAGAACAATAAAATAATAGTTGCTAAAAAATGGGGACTTGTACTAAAAAAATGTATATGATATCTCAAAATATAAATAGGTATTTAGTATAATTTTTTATTAGAAAAACAAAAAACCTATTAATTGATATTTAAAAAATTAATTTAACTTGTTACCAACTATACGTATATGATATTTAGAGAATACCCATTCTTTAAAAATAAATTTTAGGACATGAAAACTTCTAATTTAAAATGGTTACTACTTGTATTGTTAGCTTTACCTATATTCGAATCTTGTAGTACAGACGACAATCAAGTAAACACTTATATTAATGAAACAGTTGTAACTGATGAAACGACACAACTTATCGTAGAGTGGAATGAATTATGGTTAGAACTAGATCGCTATACCTATGGAATGCGACCAAATGCCACAGCTAGATCATTGGCATATATAAATCTTGCTGCTTATGAGACTGTAGTTGACGATATGGTAGATTTCACTTCAAACGCTTCTAGATTACAAAATTTAACCATTGACAATTCTCAGCGTGCAAATACTATTGATTTAAATATAGCCTTAAATACCTGTTATGCTGTAGTTATGGATTACTTTATGTATAACATTCCCATTGAAATGAATAATGAAATAGACCAATTCAAAGTCACAAAAGAGAATGTTTTGTTTCAAAATGTAACTAATCAAGTATTTATAGATTCTCGTCAATGGGGAAACTATGTTGCAGAACAAGTCATAGCGTACAGTCAAACCGACCTTCAAGCAGAATCACAAATACTAGATCCACAACCTTTATCTTATGAGCCTCCAATAGGAGCAGGTTACTGGACCTATAGTGCAGATCAGGAAAGAGCTTTGTTTCCTTATTGGCAATCTGTTCGCACATTTGTAATATCATCTGATGATACTTCAACCATAGCTCCAATGGATTACAATGAAGATTCTAATAGCGATTATTTTGCACAGATGAATGAAGTTTATATTACAAACAATGCAGCTAAATTAGAAAACAATGAAGATTTATGGGTCGCCGAGTATTGGTCAGATGATGTTGAAGGTCTAATGATGAGTCCACCAGGAAGACAAATTTCAATAGCTAAACAATTAATTGTTCAAAATGATTTCAACCATGAAACTTCCTTGGTACTATTGCTTAAATTAGGCTTCGCACTTAATGATGCAGCAGTGTCAACTTGGGCAGATAAGTACAATTATATGGTAATGAGACCTCATGTTTATATACAAGAATTTATTGATCCCGAATTTGAAACCAATCTCTACAAATTTATTAATTGGCCAAATCCGTCATTTCCAGGTTACCCTTCTGGTCATTCCTGCTTTGCTTCGGCAGCAGGAGGTATTTTTATTGATACTTTTGGGAATACGATAGATTTTACTGAACGCGCCCATGAAGGAAGAACAGAATTTAGTAGTGCGCCAAGACATTTTAACTCTATAAGTGAAATGGTTGAAGAAGCTGCATTTTCTAGAATACCATTGGGAGTACATATGAGAATAGATTGTACAGAGGGAATGCGACTGGGTTATGAGATTTCAGAAGCTGTTAATGACTTTGATTTATCAGTAAATTAAAATTATTCAAAAAAAAACAATTCCCTTTTTTATCTTATAAAGGACAAAATTGGACTTGTAAGCTAAGACATTTATAATTCATTACTAGTACTCGCCTACTCATAATGATTGTTGCAGATTTTCTATTTTATTGTATTTACTAAGTTAATTGATTAAACCCGCAACTCATCCTATATATTAATGTTTGCCAAAGGCTAAAATTAGATTTTTCAAGAAATAGTAAAAAAAAGAACCCGTAATTATTTATGAATTAAATACAATGAGAAAATTATATTTTTATGGGATACTTTTCATTCTAGCATTTGGATTATCATGTGGTGAGTCTAAGAATAAAGACATTCCAAGTCCAAAACTTAAGGTACTGATTATTGATGGGCAGAACAACCACTATATTTGGCCAAAGACATCTATGATTATGGGAAGTTATCTTGAACAAACTGGACTTTTTGATGTAAAAACAACCCATATGGATACCATTTGGTTAGGCATTAAATACAATCCTAACAGATCCGGAACTTTAACAAAATATATCCATGAATTTCCTTTAGATTCTTCTAAGCATGTCATTTCTGCTCAACCAACTAAAAATTCAAATTTTAATATTGATTTTAGTAATTACGATTTGATCGTTTCCAATCTTGGGTTAATGGTCGCTGATTGGCCTGATCGTACCAAAAGAAATTTTGAAAAATATATCAACGAAGGTGGAGGACTAGTTGTTGTACACGCAGCAAATAATTCCTGGGGAAACTGGGAGGAATATAACAAAATGATCGGTCTCGGTGCATGGGACGGACGTGACAGTATTTCTGGTCCCTATGTTTTTTACAACAGTGATAGGGAAATTGAAAAGGACCATTCTAAAGGAGTGGCTGGCTCGCATGGTTTAGAACATGAATACACAATTACTTCGAGAGCGCCAGAACATCCAATAATGAAGGGTTTACCATTGACTTGGATTCATGCAAAAGATGAACTTTATGATCGTATGCGTGGTCCATTTGAAAATGCAACCATTCTTGCAACTGCTTATTCAGATTCAGAAAAAAACCAACAACCATGGGAGCCTGCAATGAAAGGTACTGGTTGGAATGTGCCAACATTGATGGCCATCAATTATGGTAAAGGTCGAATCTTTCATACTACTTTAGGTCACTTTGATTATTCTATGGAATGTGTAGGGTTTATGACGACTTTTCAGCGAGGTTCGGAATGGGCAGCTACCGGAAAAGTGAATCAAGATATTCCAGATGACTTTCCTTCTAAAGATAAATCAACTTCCAGAATTTGGACGAAAAAAGTAGGTGATAAATAGGTAAGCATTCTGAATAAAATATTCAAAACTTTTGTCAATAATAGTTTTACACTATTGCTTGTCCTCACCTGCTTAAAAAAAAACCTCACGTAATTTCTATTCAGTTTTTATTTTCTAAATTACGTGCTTAACAAAAAAAATTACACAAAAAAACGGTGTAAAACATTGAAAAAAAATGAAAATTAAACTTTTAACCTTAGCAATTTTAACTTTTATAAGTTGCAAAAATGTCAATGAAAAAGAAAGTGAACAACAAGAAATCAATATTGATTCTACTGAAATCAAATCGACATCTTATGAAAAAAAACAAAAGAATGCCATCAGTAATGGCATTTGGATAAGTACCATCGATTCTTTATCAAGCGTTGAGATTAAAGGCAAAAAGTGGATTTTTAAATATAAAAGTGTACAAACTGCAACAGACGATTATTATGAATATTTGATAAGTGAGAGTGTTTTTGATAAAGATAGTTCGCTAATTGGCGGTACTTTAGTTTTGACAAAACAATCTAATACTCTAAAATACGGTATAGATTATATCTCTGATAAAAACATGGATCTTATCTATTTACCAAGGGGTAATTTTCAGCACTTTGAGAAAAAAGAATAAGTATGTTGTAGAACACAATATTTAAATAATGCTAGTTTCATATAAATTAATGATAATTAATTGTTAGTTGGCATTTAATTTTTCTTCGGAAAATTCTCGCTCACAAACATAAATATCCTTAAATTTTTAAAACACTCTGTAACAATAATTTTGAACAATCGTCTAAAGCAAAACTAAATTTAAATGATATGGCTTATAGAAATTTTTTCCTAATGGTTATGGGTCTGATTGTTGCGAACGTTTACTCTCAAAATAAACTGCCAACAATAAACGCTAATTCAACCACAGTTGATATTTTAGAAGATGGAGTTTTAAAGAAAGGCTATTGGTCTATTGCGCCAGAAGTAAACCCAGATATTTATGAAACTTCTTCGAAGAATATCACATTTTACACAGATATTGATTCCATTAGTTTTGAAGTTTCAAAAAACAAATACTATGATTTTGAAATAATCATCAACCAAAAAGAAAGCGCTATCACCCGTATACAATGGGTACCTTCAAGATTGGATATGCTAAAGCAAGCAAGTGAATATGAATTTGAAAATGATAGTTCCATTCCCAAATTCAGTTACCAATCAAAAGAAAGTCCAGAACTTGTTAAATTAAGGAGAGAATTAAAACTTGATTCAATCGCTGGTAATGGTAACGAGCTATCTCAAATTTTCAACTTATTTAAGTGGGCTGATAATGTTGTTGAACACGATGGTAGCAGCAGCAATCCTACCCTTAGAAACGCAATTGATCTACTAAAAATATGTAAAACAGAAAATCGAGGGCTTAATTGTAGAATGCTTTCTATATTTCTTAACGAATGCTATTTAGCAATGGGTATAAAATCGAGATATGTTACTTGCATGCCTAAAGAAACAGATTTTGATGAATGTCATGTGATCAATATGGTGTATAGCAATGATCTAGATAAATGGTTATGGATTGACCCAACAAATGGAGCGTATGTTATGGATGACAAAGGTAATCTCCTTAGCATACCAGAAGTGCGTGAAAGATTGATAAATGATAAAGGATTAGTTCTTAATGCTGATGCGAACTGGAACAGAAGTGTCCTAAAAAACAAAACCCAATATTTAAATTTTTATATGGCTAAAAATCTTTACCGTTTTCAGACGCCTTTAATAAGTGAGTACAATTCAGAAACCATAGAAGAAGGAAAAGAAATTACTTTTGTGGAACTCTTACCACTTGACGGTATTGTACAGGAACCTAAAAAGAAAGTAGATAGCGACACCATAAATAATGTAAAACGTATGTATTATAAAACAAATAATCCATCGATATTTTGGGCAAAACCAGAGTAAAAATTTTAACTCACAATATTATTTAAGAAAGTCCACTTAGCTCATGCTCTTTAATAACTGATAATGATAGCGATCGGGCAATAATTTTTTCAAAACAACATAAAACCAAATCTTAACACCATTTCAACTAACTTTGCAACAAACTGCAAAGTCATTTGAAAGCACAACTCAAACAGCTAGAATTATTTTTTAAAAGTTCCAATTTTGATCGTGGTATTCGACTTGGCGTCGCGATTGCTGTACCTTTTGCTGTACTCTACTTTTTAGGTTATTTTAAATTTGCACCTGCCATCGTGGTTGGTGCCTTTTTAAATGCACCTGGTGACATACCTGGTAGTATTAAGTATAAAGTCAATGCCATATTAATAAGTATTGGGTTGACGATGGTCATCACAGCTATCATTTTATTTGCAAAACCTCTTCTTCCACTCCTGTTGGTTTCTCTTGCTGTAATATCTTTTTTGGTATCGTTGATTTCAGTATATGGCTTTAGAGCATCTTTAGTTTCTTTTTCTGGCTTGTTGGCTATGGTATTGGCATTTGCCATTCAAAAAGAAACCGTAACCGAGATTTTGGTTCAGGTAGGTTTAATGGGTATTGGTGGGCTTTGGTATTTGGTCGTTTCTTATCTTTTTCAAAGATTGGCACCTAAAAAAGATCAGAATCAATTACTATCGGACACGTTATTGCTCGTTGGCGAATATTTAAAACTTCGTGCCAAATTATTGACCAAAACCTCCAAGCGTGACCAGATTTTAAAACAAACTTTTGTGCTTCAAAATCAAATTAATGAAAAGCACGAGACGCTTCGCGAAACCTTGTTTATTGAGCGTAAACGTTCTGGACGTTCACGCTTTGAGGAAAAACAGCTACTCATCTTTATTTCATCCATCAATATTTTTGAGCTTATTGAAGCCAAACATCTTGATTACAAAATGATAGATAGTATTTTCGGTGGACGTAAAGCATATTTAAAAGCCTCTAAAAAACTGAATAAAATCATGGGTAATCACTTGATACGATTATCTGAATTACTCATTCAAAACGATAAAATCCCAGCAGATGACAAACTCTCAACTGCCTTATCAAAATCAAGTAAATCCATTACCGATTATATTAACACCATAAAATTACCCGAAGCACGAGAAGGCGCTCTCGTCTTAAAAAATCTGTACGATTACCAGGAACAATTGCTACAAGAAATTAAGGCGATAAGACGTGCCATGGATAATGTAAAGGATGCTGCCAAGATATCATTAAAGCGACAAGATTCGAGTCAGTTTTTGACACTTCAAGAATACCGACTAAACGTGCTCACTCAAAATTTTAGTTTCAGTTCCAAAATGTTTCGGCATTCACTAAGATTTGCGATCGCTATTGTTTTTGGTTATGCATTAGGTTTTATTTTTGACATTCAAAACACCTATTGGATTTTGCTCACGATTGTTGTGATCATGCGACCAAATTACGGTCTTACAAAAGAACGTTCCAAAGATAGAATAATTGGCACACTCATTGGAGCTGTCGTTGCAGTTGCTATTGTGTTGATCACCCAAAATGAGATTGTATATGGCGTATTGGCTTTTGTCTCTTTGATTTTCGCGTTTTCTTTAATTCAGAATAATTATAAATCGGCAGCTGCGCTGATTACGATTAGTATTGTATTTGTATATTCGTTGATAAATCCCGATGCTTTTGAAGTAATTCAGTATCGAGTTTTAGATACCATTATTGGAGCTACTATAGCGGTTGTGGCAAATTATGCCTTGTTCCCAAGTTGGGAAGCCAATAATCTTTCTCATATTATTTTAAATGCCTTGACTAAAAATAGAACCTATTTATTTGCAGCACAAAAATTATATCACAACCCAACCGAAGAGAAATTATCATACAATGTGGCCAGAAAAGAAGCATTTTTGGCGATTAGTAATTTGAACGCTGGATTTCAACGCTTGACGCAAGATCCAAAATCTAAACAAAAAGAGTTTCAGGTCATTTACGAAATTGTGACGCTCAATCAAACGATGATTTCTGCAATTGCTTCCATAGGAAATTTTGTGATAAATCATAAGACCACACCAGCTTCCGAAGAATTTGATGTACTTATCAAGAAAATTGGCAATACACTCAACTCAGCAATCGATTGCCTGGATTTTAATAAAGGTGATATAAAAATAACGGATCATACTGCGGAAAAAGCCCAGGAAACTTTATTGGAAAAATACCAGCAATTATCCAATTTACGGGACGAAAACATAAAACAAGGACACACCGAATTGGATACTGAAACACTCCACGCACTCCAAGAGGCTTATTTAATAGCAAACCAAATGAGCTGGTTACAGTCACTTTCCGAAAACCTTAAAAAAGCAACTCTAAAGTACAGATCTGCTTTGGTTGAAGACTAAAGGTTTTTTGACCATTGATTTTTCTAAAGAGATAAAAAGATAGTGTAAATAGCAATACATTTTAAGAGAGAAATTACTTCCCGTTTTTCGCTATAAAACAAAAAAATAGCGCAACCAATGGTTACGCTTTTTTTATATCATTAAAGAAATGTGTAATTAAAACATCTCTCTACCTGAGAAATGAAAAGCACTTTCAATAGCTGCGTTTTCATCGCTATCACTACCGTGTACCGCATTTTCTCCCATAGAAGCTGCGTATAATTTTCTAATGGTTCCTTCTGCTGCGTCCTCTGGATTTGTAGCTCCTATTAAAGCTCTAAAATCTTCAACTGCGTTTTCTTTTTCTAAAACTGCTGCAACGATTGGTCCTCTTGTCATGTACTCCACTAACTCACCATAAAATGGTCTTTCACTGTGTACCTCGTAAAATTCTTGAGCATCTGCAGTCGTCAACTGAGTTAATTTCATCGCTACGATTCTAAAACCAGAAGCTGTGATTTTTTCTAAAATTGCACCAATATTCCCTTTTTCAACAGAATCTGGTTTAAGCATTGTAAATGTTCTATTTGTTGCCATTTTATTCTCTTTTAATTTTTGTGCAAAAGTAATGCATTTATCAAGAAATACAATAGAAAAGTAAAAAACAGATATTCTTCAAATTTCTGTGATTACAAGCGTTGTCTAGACATAACATTGGATATCTTGATTGTGCTCGATGTGACGGTAAATTTGAAAAAACGAGGTCAACACGTTAACATAATGATAAAAAAAATCATTCAAAAGAACTTGAAAACCAAAAAATCCTATCTTCGTAACCTATGAAT
Organism: Psychroserpens sp. Hel_I_66; assembly: GCF_000799465.1. Classification (NCBI taxonomy): domain Bacteria; kingdom Pseudomonadati; phylum Bacteroidota; class Flavobacteriia; order Flavobacteriales; family Flavobacteriaceae; genus Psychroserpens; species Psychroserpens sp. Hel_I_66. The sequence goes on from NZ_JUGU01000001.1 coordinate 1,284,573, forward strand.
AAAGAAGATATAAAAAATATAAAAGAACTGTTAAGTTCACCAAAAGAAATAGTTATCATTCCGCATAAAAATCCAGATGGTGATGCCATTGGCTCTACTTTGGGATTGATGCATTACTTAAAAAAAGGAAACCATAAAGCAACCATTATCGCTCCTAATGATTATCCTGATTTTTTAAAATGGATGCCTTCGGAAGATTCCATTCTAAAATATGACCAACAAAAAGACGATTGTGATGCACTGCTCATTTCCGCAGAGATTATATTTACCTTAGATTTTAATTCCCTCGGAAGGATTGGTGATATGGGAGATGCTGTGGCAACTTCCGAAGCTATAAAAATCATGATTGACCATCATCAACAACCTGATGATTACGCGCAATTCACCTACTCTGATGTCTCGATGTCATCAACTTGCGAAATGGTCTATAATTTTATCGACATGCTGGGAGATACCAATAAAATTGACGAAGATATTGCGTCCTGTTTATACACTGGGATCATGACAGATACAGGGTCGTTTCGGTTTTCATCAACCACAAGCGAGACCCATAAAATCATAGGTAAGCTTATTGAAAAAGGGGCTAACAACTCCCAAATTCATAATAGCATTATGGATACCAATAGTTATGAACGCATGCAATTGTTGGGTCGAGCGTTGAGTAATCTAAAGATCATCCCAGAATATAGAACCGCTTACATCACGCTGTCACAAGAAGAGCTCAACACCTATAATTACAAAAAAGGAGATACAGAAGGTTTTGTAAATTACGGACTTTCATTAAAAGGAATCATTTTCGCAGCTATTTTTATTGAAAGCCATCAAGATAATATCATCAAGATTTCGCTTCGTAGCAAAGGTGATTTTTCGGTCAATGAACTCTCAAGAAGTCATTTTGAAGGAGGTGGTCACACCAATGCTGCAGGTGGAAAAAGTGATTTAAACTTGAAAGATACAGTTGACAAATTTATTAGTATCTTGCCAAACTATAAAAAAGACCTCAAAGCCTAATGAAATATATAATTCTCTTTCTCATTGTAGCTACTTTTAGTAGTTGCAAAACACCTGAAGCCCGACAACCAGAATCGGTACAATCGGGTTCATTCTACAAAGAATCTGCAGAACGAAATAAAAAACTTAATGAACGAGAACGCAAGCGTATAGAGAAGTTCATGACTCAAAATCCTGAATATGATTATATTGCTTCGGAAAGCGGATTTTGGTACAGATACCACACAAAAGTAGAAATAGATACCATTACACCAGGATTTGGCGATATCGTCACCTTTAATTATAATGTAAGGGATCTAAACGGAAATGTGATCTACACTGAAGAAGAAATAGGAAACCAAACTTACGCTATGGACCAACAAGAGATTTTTACTGGTCTAAGAGAAGGTTTGAAACTCTTGAAACCTACAGAATCTGCAACGTTTTTATTTCCGTCCCAAAAAGCCTATGGTTACTATGGTGATAAAAACAAAATTGGAACAAACATACCTCTAATGGTAAAAGTAAACGTAAATACAATAACACAAAACCAATAATTACAATGAAATTGATGAGCAAAACCCTACAATTATTAATCCTATGTTTAATAGTAACTCTTGTCTCGTGTAAGGAAGAATATCCTGATCTTGAAGATGGACTTTATGCTGAAATCGTTACAAGCAAGGACACGATGATCGCAAAATTATTTTATGATAAAGTACCAGTAACGGTAGCAAACTTTGTAGCATTAGCTGAAGGAAACCATCCCATGATGGCAGACGAGTTTAAAGGAAAACCATACTATGATAGTCTAACGTTTCATCGTGTGATGGATAAATTTATGATTCAAGGTGGAGATCACACTGCCACTGGTGGTGGAAATCCAGGCTATAAGTTTACTGCAGATTTTGATCCATCTTTAAAACATGATAAAGGCGGATTGTTGTCTATGGCAAACAGTGGTGGATTTAACACAAACGGATCCCAGTTTTTTATTACCGAAGTGCCTTATCCAAGCTTAAATGCTTATGATGACAATGGTGAACTTAAAAATTGCGATCAACCTAGAACTAGCTGTCATTCTGTTTTTGGAGAGTTGGTAAAAGGAATTGAAGTTCAAGATGCCATATCAAATGTAGAAGTAACTCCTGGTTCAAATAAACCTGTTGAACCTGTGTACATCACAAAAATCAACATTATTAGAAAAGGCTCTGCAGCAAAATCGTTTAATGCTCCAAAAGTGTTTGAAAAGGAATTGCCAAATGTAGAAGCCGAAATCCAACAAATACAAGACGATAAAAAAGAGAAACTTGAGCAAGAACAAAAAGAGCGTGAAGAGAAAATAGCTTCTGCTTCCGAAGAAACAAAACCAATGTTAGAAGACTACGCTACCAAAACTACTGCTTTAGCTTCTGGTCTTAAAAAATATGTAATAAAAGAAGGTACAGGACCAAAACCAAAAGCAGGAGATTCTGTTCGTGTGTATTACGAAGGCTATTTTACAGATGGTAAATTATTTGATAGCGATAGAGTTGAGATTGCAGAGAAATATGGTATGTTCAACCAAAGACGCGCAGATGCAAACGCTTACGGTCCAACTGCAATGTTGGTGAGCCCAAATGCACAAATGATCCCAGGATTTAAAGAAGCTTTGGCTAATTTAAAAGTTGGTGAAAAAGCATTCTTTTACTTGCCATCGCATTTAGCATACGGAGAAAGAGGAAATAGAGGAATTCCACCAAATACCGATCTAACCTTCATTGTTGAAATGGAAAGCGTTATAAAAAGATAAAACACATATTAAGCATAAAAAAAGAGGCGATTTCAAATTGAAATCGCCTCTTTTCCATTTTAGAATATACTTATTATTTCTTCGGAATGTTCTTTAAAATCTCCAATACAAACTCCCAATATTTTTGAGCAGAAGAGATTTGTGCACGCTCATCTGGAGAATGCGCTCCTTTAATATTTGGTCCAAAACTAATCATATCCATCTCAGGGTAATTGGTACCAAGAATTCCGCATTCCAAACCTGCATGGCACGCAGCAACATGTGGCTCTTCTCCTCCATTCAGTTTTTTATACAAAGGCACCATCACCTTTAAAATGTCGCTATCCATATTTGGTGTCCAACCTGGATATTCACCACTAAAATCTACTTCACAACCCGTTAACTCAAAGGTAGCGCGAAGTGTATTTGCCAAATCCCATTTTGAGCTCTCTACAGAACTTCTTGTCAAACATCCAATTTTTACAGAGCCATCCTTAACAATAATTCTTGCGATATTATTAGAAGTCTCTACCAAATCCTTTATATCTGCACTCATTCGGTATACACCGTTTAAAGCAGCATAAATGGCTCTGGTCAATCCTTCTTGCACACCAAGATCCATGATTTTTTCTGGAGTATCTATTTTTGAAACCTCGATTACCAAATCAGGTTCCATTGTTTTTAATTCTTTTTTAATGTCTTCAGAAAGCGTTTTTGTTTCAGCAATAAAAGCTTCTTCATGAATAGCATCAATAGCTACAATAGCATTGCTCTCTCTCGGGATGGCGTTTCTAAGACTACCTCCATCAATTTCAGAGATACGCAGACCAAAATTCTCAAAACCATCAAATAAGACTCGGTTCATAATTTTATTGGCATTGCCCAGACCTTCGTGAATTTGCATTCCGCTATGTCCACCTTGCAATCCCTTAACTGAAATTTTGAAACCAATCTTAAATTCTGGTGTTTCCTCCTCTTCGTATGTTCTCGTTGCTGTGATATCAACACCTCCAGCGCAACCAACGCCAATTTCGTCATCTTCTTCAGTATCTAGATTTAAAAGTATCTCTCCATTTAACAAACCACCTTTTAAGCCCATTGCTCCTGTCATTCCAGTTTCTTCATCAATCGTAAAAAGTGCTTCAATTGCAGGATGCGCAATATCTGTACTTTCTAAAATTGCCATGATGGTAGCAACACCCAACCCATTATCTGCACCAAGCGTAGTCCCTTTTGCTTTTACCCAATCACCAACAACGTGCATGTCTATACCTTGCGTATCAAAATCAAAAACGGTATCGTTATTTTTTTGATGTACCATATCTAAATGTGACTGCATCACAATTGGTTTTCTATCTTCCATCCCAGAAGTCGCAGGTTTTTTGATGATCACATTTCCTACTTCATCTTCTATGGTTTCCAGACCTAATTTTGCCCCAAAATCTTTCATGAATTTGATGACGCGTTCTTCTTTTTTAGAAGGTCTTGGAACTGCATTTAAGTCTGCAAATTTATTCCAAAGGGCTTTTGGTTCTAGTTCTCTTATTTCTTGACTCATTTGTATTTGTTTATATTGTATTAAAGCTTTTGAGTTTTTTCACTTCGGAAACATCAACTCAAACATTCATTTTGCGAAGTTACAAATTGTAGCTCAACTAGTTCAAACATACTGTTAGGTTTTTTAGCTGAACAAACCAAGCCTCTCTCGTTACTCCTGATTGCAGTGACAGCCTTTTGGAACAAAAGCTATAACGGAAAGCAGGATACCAACTTCACTAAAAACACTATGATAAGGTTCTAAAAAAACCTATTTTTGAGTCATGCTCAAACACAAGAAACTTTTTATTGCGTTATCTATAATTCCGCAGATTATTCTTTTAAAGATTTTGGCAAACTATCCAGACTTTGTGGAGTCTGTTTATAGTCACGGGATTTATATTTGGATCTCTAAAGCGATGCGGTATGCGTTTGGCTGGTTGCCATTTTCGGTTGGTGATGTTTTATATACACTTTTAGGTTTGTATATTTTAAGGTGGTTATTTAGTAATAGAAAACGAATAATAAAAGACACAAAACACTGGTTATTAGACGTGTTATCTGCACTTTCACTTGGCTATTTTGCATTTCATTTGCTTTGGGCTTTTAATTATTACCGTTTACCACTCCATAAATCTTTAGATATTGACCACGATTATACGACTGAAGAATTGGTTGATCTCACCAAACAACTTATTACCGAAACCAATAATCTCCAATTAGAACTAGCCATAATTGACTCGCTCCAAGTCATAATGCCTTACTCAAAAACTGAGATTTTAAAGATGATCCCAAGTGGTTATGATGAACTGTCCAAGGAGTTCCCTTACCTAGCATATCAACCGAGAAGCATCAAACGTTCTTTATATAGCGTACCATTGACGTATATGGGATTTTCTGGATATTTAAACCCGTTTACCAATGAAGCTCAGGTTGATGGGTTGATTCCATCTTATAAATTTCCCACAACTGGGAGTCACGAAGTTGCACACCAATTGGGATATGCTGCAGAAAATGAGGCGAATTTTATTGGCAGTATGGCTGCAATGCACCATCCTGATGATTATTTTAAATATTCTGGTCATGCTTTTGCTTTGCGTCACTGTTTGGGCGAAGTCTATAAAAGAGATCTTGTATTGTACGAAGAGTTATTACCTCAAGTAAATAAAGGTATTTTAAAAAATTATCAAGAAATGAGGGATTTTTGGGATGGATATGAAAATCCCTTAGAGCCCATATTTAAAACCACTTATGATGGTTTTTTAAAAACCAATAATCAAGTTGGAGGTATGGAAAGTTACAGTTACGTTGTGGCACTTTTGGTGAATTACCACAAAAACAATCCAATTAAATAATTCTCTAATTACTTCAGAAAAACGTTAAAAATCTATATTTTATCATTTCGTTTGCGGTTAATCTCTATCTTTAGGAGTAATTAACAATCAACCCATTTATATGAATAAAATTAGGTTTGCAATTGCACTTTGCTTTTGCAGTTTCGCATTATTTGCACAAGACTACTTCCCCAAAAACGATGGTGTAACAACCAAGAACACAAATTACCAAGCCTTTACTAATGCCAAAATTTACGTAACGCCTACTCAGGTTATTGAGAATGGAACATTACTAATAAAGGATGGCAAAATTATAGCGTCGGGTAATCAGGTAACTATTCCTAAAAATACGACAGTTGTAGATTTAGAAGGCAAACATATCTACCCTTCTTTTATAGATATGTATTCTTCATTTGGAGTTGCAAAACCAGATCGCCCAAGTGGTCGAGGTGGAAGTCCGCAATACGGACCAGGCAGAACAGGTTATTACTGGAGTGATCATATTATGCCAGAAAATAAGGCCATTGACAAATTCTCATATGACAGTAAAGCTGCTGAAGAACTAATTAAGGCAGGTTTTGGAGTCGTCAACACACACATTGAAGATGGTATTGTTAGAGGAACAGGAACTTTAGTCGCGCTCAACCCAAACGATGGTAACGACATTCGTATTATAGACCAAACCTCTGCACAATATTTATCTTTTGACAAGAGTGATGCCTCAAGGCAATCCTACCCAACTTCAATTATGGGAAGCATGGCTCTTTTACGCCAAATGTACTATGATGCCAATTGGTACCTTAATGGAAATAGCGAAACCAAAGATTTATCACTTGAAGCATTGAATGCCAATCAAAATGAAGTTCAGATTTTTGGAGCTGGTAGTCGTGCCAACGCCATGAGAGCACATAAAGTAGGAGACCTATTTGGCATCCAATATGTAATACTCGGTGGTGGTGACGAATATGAACGTATTAATGACATTAAGGCAACAAATGCTTCATTTATTTTACCGGTCAAATTTCAAGATGCCTATGATGTTGAGAACGCATTCTTGAGCAGATCTTTATCTTTAAGCGATATGAAAGCTTGGAACCAAGAACCTGCAAACCCAAAAATATTGGCAGATAATGGAATTACATTTGCTTTTACAACCCATGATTTAAAAGCACCAAAAGAATTCATGCCTAATGTGCTCAAAGCAATTAGTTACGGACTTTCAAAAGAAAAAGCACTTGAAGCCTTAACCACTGTTCCTGCAAAATTATTAGGGAAATCTTCGGAAATTGGCTCACTCCAAAAAGGAGCCTATGCAAATTTCTTGGTGACATCTGGAGATATTTTTGAAAAGAAAACCACCATTTATGAAAACTGGGTGCAAGGTCAAAAAACGGTCATTGAAGATATGAGCCTTAAAGATCTTAGAGGTGATTATGAATTTAATCTTGCTGGACAAGATTATAAAATGACGCTTAAAGGCACTCCAGATAAATTGAAATCTGAAATTACAAGCGATGAAAAAACAAGAGGTTCTAAAATTTCCTTTGATGGCGATTGGGTAAATATCTCAATGACAACAAAAGACTCCACTGAACAAAAGTTTATAAGATTGGTTGCAAATACTTCCGAAGAAAATATATTAAACGGGACAGCTGTATATCCCAATGGAGACGAATTGACGTTTTATGCAAAAAAAAGGGATAAGACAGAAAATACTTCCGAAGAAAAAGAAAATGCAAATGCTGAAGATAAAAATAGCGATGAGGACGATGAAAATAAGGATGATGCCATGAGTGCGAAAGAAATGTTGCCTGTTACCTACCCTAACATGGCTTATGGTTTTTCTGAAATGCCCAAAGCTGAAAACTTACTCTTTAAAAATGCTACCGTTTGGACCAGTGAAGAGGATGGTGTTTTACAAAATACAGATGTGCTTATTAAAAATGGAAAAATTGCAAGAATTGGAAAGGATTTATCTGATGGTAGCGCTAAAGTAATAGACGCAACTGGCAAACATTTAACTGCTGGAGTTATTGATGAACATTCACATATTGCTGCTGCTTCAATCAATGAAGCTGGTCATAATTCTTCTGCGGAAGTGTCTATTGAAGATGTCATTGATGAAGAGGATATTGATATTTACAGAAACCTTGCTGGTGGTGTAACATCTATACAAATTTTACACGGATCTGCGAACCCGATTGGCGGACAATCGGCAATCATAAAACTAAAATGGGGAGCATCTCCTCAAGATTTAATTTACACAGATAGTCCTAAGTTTATAAAATTTGCTTTAGGTGAAAATGTAAAACAATCCAATTGGGGCGATGATTCTAGAAATAGATTTCCGCAGACAAGAATGGGTGTTGAGCAATTATACATTGACTATTTTACTAAAGCTAAAGCTTATGATGATTTGAAAAAAAGCGGAAAAGCATATCGAAAGGACGAGGAAATGGATGTGATAGCTCAAATTTTAAACAAAGAGCGTTTTATTTCCTGCCACTCTTATGTGCAAAGCGAAATCAATATGTTGATGAAAGTTGCAGAGCAATTTGATTTTAATATAAACACGTTTACCCACATTCTTGAAGGCTACAAAGTTGCTGAGAAAATGAAAGAACATGGTGCTGGTGGATCGACATTTAGTGATTGGTGGGCTTACAAATATGAAGTCAACGATGCGATACCTTACAATGCAGCCATTATGCACAATGCTGGTGTTGTGGTTGCCATTAATAGTGATGATGGCGAAATGTCACGTCGTTTAAATCAAGAAGCTGCAAAATCTGTAAAATATGGTGGTGTTAGTGAAGAAGAAGCTTGGAAATTTGTGACTTTAAATCCTGCAAAACTATTGCATATTGATAATCGCGTTGGAAGCATTAAAGTTGGTAAAGATGCAGATGTTGTTTTATGGACCGACCATCCAATGTCTATATATGCAAAAGCAGAGAGAACGATTATTGAGGGTGTTACTTATTTTGATTTAAAACGCGATGAAATGATGCGCGACCAAATTAAAAAAGAAAAAAGCAAACTTATCAATGATATGATAAAAGCAAAAAACAAGGGCTTAAAAACACAGCCTATTAAGAAGAAAGAAAAAGTTCAAATGCACTGTGACTATTTAGATCATGTACAACACTAAAAAAATTAAAATGAAAACAATTAATATCAAATTTTTGCTGATTGCTGTTCTGGGTTTCACAATGAGTTTCGCTCAGCAAACTCCAGCGCCAAAGCAAAGTCAATCTATTGCAATCACAGGTGCCACTGCACACGTTGGTAACGGAGAAGTTATTGAGAACAGCATTATTATTTTTGAAAATGGTACGCTTAAAACGGTTTCTGATATGACAATCGTGAAGGTGGATTTATCTAATATGAAAGTTATTGATGCCAATGGCAAACATGTATATCCTGGATTTATCGTGCCTAATTCTACTTTAGGTCTAGTTGAAATTGATGCAGTTAGAGCAACAGATGATGAGTCTGAGATGGGATCCTGGAATCCACACATAAGAAGTCTAATTGCTTATAATGCAGAGTCTAAAGTTGTAGAATCCATGAGGCCAAACGGAGTCTTATTAGGGCAAATCGTGCCTCGTAGCGGGCGAATTTCTGGTACATCCTCTATCGTACAATTTGATGCCTGGAACTGGGAAGATGCTGTTATAAAAAAAGATGATGGCATACACATGAATTGGCCAAACAGTTTTAGTAGAGGTCGTTGGTGGTTGGGTGAAGATCCTGCCTTGAAATTGAACAAAGAATATGATAAACAAGTTACTGAAATAGCAGATTACTTTAATGCCACCAAATCTTATATGGCTGGAGATAGATCTTCTAAGCATTTACCTTATGAAGCTACGAGTGGTTTATTTAATGGATCAAAAACACTTTTTATACATGTAGATGACGAGAAAAGTATTACAGATGCTGTAAATTTTGTAAAAGAAAATAATGTGACAAAAACTGTGATTGTTGGTGGTTATGAAGCACATAAAGTAGCAGATTTACTGAAACGTAATAATATTTCAGTATTGTTAAAACGTGTACACTCAAGACCAGAACTTGTAGATGACGATTATGATCTTCCTTTTAAATTAGCTAAACTTCTAACCGATAAAGGTGTAACAGTAGCTTTAGAAACTAGCGGTCAAATGGAACGTATGAATTCCAGAAATCTCCCCTTTTATGCTGGGACGACGGTGGCCCACGGTTTAACAAAAGAACAAGCACTGCAACTCATTACTTCAAATACTGCAAAAATATTGGGTATCGATGATATGTACGGAACGTTAGAAACGGGAAAAAGTGCTACCTTATTTATTAGTGAAGGTGATGCATTAGATATGCGAACAAACATTTTGACGCACGCTTTTATTGATGGTAGAGAATTAAGTTTAGAAACACATCAAACCGAACTCTGGCAGCGCTATTCAAATAAATTAGGATCTGAAGATTAAAAAATAGTTCTATTGCATATAAAAAGACCTGCTAATGAAGAATAGCAGGTCTTTTTATTTGTGATTAAATCTCTGTTTTACTTTACAAACTCAGCATTTTCTGGTTTCACAAAAGAAGAAGCTCCTTTAGAATCTGAAGTTAATACCACATTGGTAAAATTTACATCATTACGTTTTGTAGATGGTAGATTATTCTCAGTTTCATACCAGGTCATACGTTTTGGTAGTTTTAATCCATTAACATCTTGCCAATCTGTATATCTAATAAAATGCCATTCTTTACTTTTTTCGTTGGTAAAATAGGTTACAGTATAACCTAACCAAGTCATTTTCCCTGTTGGAGCATCATAATATATAATGTACTCATCCTCTGGAGATTCTCCTACTCCTTTTTCATATGAAATCTTAATTCCAGGATATGCTCTTCCTTCAAATGTCAATGGTTCAACATCCTCATAAACAATTCCATCATCAGCCAATACAAAGGGCATAGCATAAAAATAAAACATTAAATTATAATAAAACTTTGGGTTTCCCTTATAAGGCGTATTATCTTTATTTTGAATCCATACATCATCTCCATCGTATCCAATAATATGCTTGGGCATTTCAATTATAGAGTATCTATTATGCAAATCTGCAGTTGTGATTTCATCACCAGTTTCTTTTGGCATGGTAAATTTAAGAGTCTGCATTTTTTGCCAATTTTCTAAACCTCCATGTGTTTCAAATATTTTAGAAATATTTTCTGGGTAGATACTTGTAGTAATTTCTAATTTTTCTTCGGAATAATCGATACTCTCGACTGGTTCTTGTGTTTTATTGTCTTTACAGGAAACAATTATCAAGAAAAGGATAAATAGTAAGCTTTTGAATTTCATTTGGTTGGTTTATAAGATTAGTGTTATATAAATTATTCGATTAAGACGAAATTATAAAATCATACTTACAATAGCATCCAAAACAATAGTTATAATGAATAAAACAAATTGATGAAAAATACCTCAAAGAGATTATTCTGTTAATATTTGAGCTGTATGATCTTTGGTTTTTACTTTTGAAATAACATCTTCAATAATTCCATTCTCGTCAATGATAAACGTAGTTCTATGGATGCCATCATATTCTTTTCCCATAAATTTCTTTGGTCCCCAAACTCCAAAAGCTTCAATTACAGACTTATCTTCATCTGCTAATAATGGATATTGGAATCCGTACTTGTTTTTAAAGTTTGACTGTCTCTTTGCGCTATCTGCACTCACTCCTAAAATCTCATACCCTTGAGCCTTAAAACGATCATAGTTATCATTTAAATTACAAGCTTCTGCTGTACAACCTGGTGTACTTGCTTTAGGGTAAAAAAATACTACAAGTTTTTTTCCTTTATAGTCTTTTAAGGAAATTGTACGTCCTAGTTCATCTTCTGCTGAAAAATTTGGAGCTTTATCTCCTGCTTTTAATTCTTTCATAATTACTAACTTTGGTTTTAGTAAAAATACAATATATGACTAAGCAAGAAAAGGTAGATTTTGTTATTAATACGTTAAAAGAACTGTATCCTACAATTCCTGTTCCTTTAGAACACAAAGATCCTTACACTTTATTAATTGCTGTATTGATGTCTGCTCAAAGTACAGATGTTAGAGTAAATCAAATTACACCACTCCTATTTGCTAAGGCAGATAATCCTTATGATATGATCAAATTATCTGTCGAGGAAATTCGTGAAATCATAAAACCAGTAGGTCTATCTCCTATGAAAAGTAAAGGTATTTACGGTTTATCCCATATTTTAATTGATAAGCATAACGGTGAAGTCCCTCAAACTTATGAAGATCTGGAAGCATTACCTGCTGTTGGTCACAAAACCGCAGCGGTGGTATTGTCACAAGCTTTTGGGATTCCTGCGTTTCCCGTAGACACTCATATAAATAGATTGATGTATCGATGGAATCTCACTAATGGAAAAAACGTTATACAGACAGAAAAAGATGCAAAACGCCTATTTCCGAAGGAGATATGGAACGACTTACACTTACAGATTATTTGGTACGGAAGGGAATATTCTCCAGCCAGAGGTTGGGACTTAGATAAAGATGTGATTACAAAAACAATTGGAAGAGCTTCTGTTTTGAAAGATTATTATGCCAAGAAAAAATAATTCAGAAGAAAAAAAGGAATAAAAAAAGTCCCGAAGACTAACGATTCGGGACTTTCTTAAATTTAGTTTTGAAGCGCTTCAAACTTCAAATTTTTATAATGTATAACACTTAAAGCCTTGCTGTAGTTCAAAAGAAAATCCACTGTCTCTTCTTTTGGATTTAAACTGTTCTGTTTCGGAGTACATTCTGAGTAAAGTTTTGCCATTTTACGTTTTTTAGTTTGTTATAATCCTTAAAACGCAACAAAACTTACATTATTGTATCAATTTGTTAAAATGATATTATTTTTGTCGATCACTTTACGCAAGTTAATAAGAGCATAACGCATTCTTCCTAATGCAGTATTGATGCTTACTCCAGTTTTGTCAGATATTTCCTTAAAGCTCATATCCTTATACATACGCATAATTAACACCTCTTTTTGGTCTTCAGGAAGTTCTTCAATGATGCGTCTTAGATCACTTTCAACTTGATCTTTAATTAGTTGCTTTTCAGCATTTAACGAAGAATCACCTAACACCGAAAAAATATTGAAGTCACCAGAATTGTCAAACTTTGGCATTCTATTATTTTTCCTGAAATGGTCTATTACCAAGTTATGTGATATTCTCATGACCCAAGGTAAAAACTTACCTTCTTCATTATATTTACCAAGTTTTAGGTTTTTGATAACCTTGATAAATGCATCCTGAAAAATATCTTCGGTGATATCTCTATCAAATACTTTAGAATAAATAAAACTGTAAATTCGTTGTTTGTGTCTGTGGATAAGAGTTGATAGAGCGCTTTCGTCTCCATCCATGTAGTTCCTAACTAAAACAGCGTCTGTGATAAGTTCGTGTCTCATAATTATTACTTTAATGGCAAAGAATTTAATCTTAGCTTGGGGGTTAAATTTTAAAGTAATCTTATGTTATAGGCAACTCGGTTTTAACTGTTTATGTTTCCAAATATAACAATAATCATTCCGAAATTCCAAAAAAACCCATCAAACTTTAACATTTAAATCATTATTAATGCATTTTCTATGCTCTAATAAAAGACTTATCTTTGCACATTCTTATTCGCAAAAACACCCATGAGCACTAATATTCTAGACTTAAACCCAAAAGAAAACATCATAATCAAAGGTGCAAAATTGCACAACTTGAAAAATATTGATGTGGTCATACCAAGAAATAAACTGGTAGTCATTACTGGTTTATCAGGTTCTGGAAAGTCAAGTTTAGCTTTTGATACGTTGTACGCTGAGGGACAAAGACGGTACGTAGAAAGTTTATCAAGTTATGCACGTCAATTTCTTGGTAGATTAAACAAACCTAAGGTGGATGTAATTAAAGGTATTGCTCCAGCAATAGCCATTGAGCAAAAAGTAAATAGTACAAACCCACGTTCTACCGTTGGTACTACAACAGAAATTTACGATTATCTCAAGCTTTTATTTGCAAGAATAGGTAAAACATACTCGCCAATTTCGGGAGATTTAGTAAAAAAACATCGTACAAAAGATGTTTTGGATTTAGTGAAATCTTTTGATGAAAGAGAAAAATTACTGCTTCTCTCACCTATTATTTTGGAAGAAGGCAGAACGATGGAAGACAAACTAAACGTTTTAAAACAACAAGGTTATGCCAGAGTTCAATATAAAAATGAGGTACTTAGAATTGATGATGCGGTAGAAAAAAACATTAAAAAAGATGTTTATTTAGTTGTTGACAGAATCATAGTTAAAAACGAAGAGGATTTTTACAACCGATTGGCAGATGCAATTGAAACTGCATTTTTTGAAGGAAAAGGAACAGCAATTATAGAATCGCTTTCTAACAATAAAAAAACCGAATTCAATAATAAGTTTGAGCTGGATGGGATGACTTTTTTAGAGCCTAATCCACATTTATTCAGTTTTAATAATCCATATGGAGCATGCCCTAAATGTGAAGGTTATGGCGATGTGATTGGTATTGATAATGATTTGGTAATCCCAAATACAGCATTATCTATTTATGAAAATGCGATTTTCCCTTGGCGTGGAGAAAGTATGAGCTGGTATCGTGACCAATTGGTCAATAACTCACATAAGTTTGATTTTCCAATACACAAGCCATTTTTCGAATTAACTTCGGAACAGCAACAACTCATTTGGGACGGTAATAAATATTTTGAAGGACTAAATTCTTTTTTTGAAGAATTAGAATCTAAAGCTTATAAAATCCAGAATCGAGTGATGTTGTCTCGCTATCGCGGAAAAACAAAATGTACGGTCTGTAAAGGAAAACGACTTAGAAAAGAAGCCAATTATGTAAAGGTTGCCAATGTAACGATTACAGATTTGGTAGAAATGCCTTTAGATCAACTCGCAAATTTCTTTAAGCAGTTAGAACTTGATGATTACGACACAACAATTGCCAAACGCCTTTTAAAGGAAATCAATAACCGACTAGCCTTTTTAAGCAACGTAGGCTTAGATTATTTGACTTTAAACCGAAAATCAAACACGCTTTCTGGTGGTGAAAGTCAGCGAATTAATTTGGCTACATCTCTCGGTAGCAGCTTGGTAGGCTCTATGTATATTCTTGATGAACCAAGTATTGGTTTGCACCCTAAAGATACCGAAAAGCTTATAAAAGTTTTAATCGCACTTAGAGATTTAGGAAATACGGTTATCGTTGTAGAACATGATGAAGACATCATGAAAGCTGCCGACGAAATCATAGACATTGGTCCAGAAGCTGGAACATTTGGTGGTGAAGTTGTGGCTACAGGAACATTTAAGGATATTCTGAAATCGAACTCATTAACCGCTCAATATCTTAATGGTAAGCTGGAAATTGAACTTCCGAAGAAAAGAAGAGAAAGCAAATACCAAATAGAAATCATTGGCGCAAGAGCTAATAACCTGCAAAATATTGATGTGACGTTTCCGCTAGAGATGTTAACCGTTATCACTGGTGTTTCCGGAAGTGGAAAAAGCACATTGGTCAAAAAAATAGTCTATCCTGCCATACAGAAAAAATTAACCGGATTTGGAGATAAACCTGGGCAATTTTCAAAATTGAAAGGTAATTTTAAAAATATCAAGCATATTGAGTTTGTGGACCAGAACCCGATTGGTCGCTCTTCACGCTCAAATCCAGTAACTTACATTAAAGCATATGATGATATTAGGGCTTTGTATGCCAATCAAAAACTAAGTAAAATAAGAAATTATCAAGCCAAGCATTTTAGTTTTAATGTAGATGGTGGTCGTTGTGAGACCTGCAAAGGAGATGGCGAAGTGACTATTGAAATGCAGTTTATGGCAGATGTGCATTTAATCTGTGAAACTTGTAACGGTAAACGCTTTAAAAAAGATGTTCTTGAAGTGACTTTTGAGGGCAAAAACATTGATGATGTTTTAACGATGACGATTGACGATGCAATTTCGTTTTTTGAAAAGCACAACGTCACCAAAATAAAAACCAAATTACAACCATTGCAGGATGTAGGTTTAGGCTATGTGGCTTTAGGGCAGAGTTCGTCTACGTTATCTGGTGGTGAAGCGCAACGTATTAAATTGGCTTCTTTCCTCGGAAAAGGGAGCAAAAGTGATAACGCGCTGTTTATTTTTGATGAGCCAACAACGGGTTTACACTTTCATGATATTAAAAAATTACTGAAATCCTTTCAGGCTCTAATCAAAAAAGGGCATTCGATTATTGTGATTGAACACAATTTAGATTTAATAAAATGTGCCGATTACATTATTGATTTAGGTCCTGGAGGTGGCATAAAGGGCGGTCAATTAATAGCTGCTGGAACTCCAGAGGAAATTGTTAAAAATAAAAAATCGATTACTGGTCAATACTTAAAAGACAAAATTTAAAATTTATAAAGAGTCTTTAATTTTAAGAAGGTTGGTTTCAATCATCTTCCCTTTTTTTATTTCCACATACGTGTCTTTGGTTAATTCATACCTACCGTTTGTATAAGAATATCGAGATGTGATGAAACTAGAACCATCAATGGCTATTCCTGTATTTATAAAATCGTATCCATCCTCTACCTCAATTAAATCTCTAAAAGCGCCTTTTAAGTTTCCAATATTTTTATAATTATCATTGATTACATCATATTGGAGAATGTAATAGCCACATTTAGATTCTGTTTTACAAGCTTCAACTTCATAAACCATTAATTCTTTTAATTGGTCATGGTTAAAATCAAATAAATAATATCCTAGCTTAGGTTCTATTGTATCCAGAGAATCTATTATTCTTTTTAAATGTAGATTTTGAATCTTTTTAGAAGCTATAAGTTCTGTTTTAACTATGACCTTATCTTGTTTTTCAGAACTATCCTTACATGAAAATAATGAGAGTACTATAATTAAAAAGCTTGTATATCTCTTCATATTAATAAATCATAAATGACAGTAATCCTATTATTATGGCAGCTGTTGGAACCACCATTATCATAAATGTAAACGTTGCGACACTACATTTAAAATAACTTAAAAACCAGCCTTGTCCATAAAAACGCTTGAGTGCAATTAGAAGATAAAAAAATGTGGATAACGCTATTAACCAATCTATCCAATCTGGAATATCCCAAAAAAGATTGACTCCAAAAATAATGCTAAAAACTGTAAACAAAAACGAAAAATAATAAAAGGAAAACACCAAATGATGTGCATATCTTCCTTTATTGAAATAAAGTACTTTTATAATGAATGCAAAAATTGGAAGCAAAAAGAAAAGTGCTATCGGTATCGTATCGTAGAAAGCCTTTAAAATATTACCACCATCTCTAGTTTTGTGAAATTTTAGAAGTTGACCGTACAGTTTTTTCTTAAACCAACTATCCCCTTCTCTCATTCCCATTGCATAATAAAGCTCTTCATCTGAGGCATTAGTCTCAATTAAAGAATCGATTTCCCGTTCGCCATAATCAAAACTCAAAATACCATTTTTTCCATTATCTTTTTGAGCTACAATAGAATCTAATTTTTCTTCATCTAATCCTGTGATCCACTTATTATTCTTAAGTGCTTTCTTCACTTCTAACATTGCAATTGAATCTTTTTCCCTTTTTTCAATTGCGCTAATAGAATCTTTCTTTTTCTGCTTTACAGAGTCTTTTATCACAGTAAACTCTTTTGGCCCTAAGGATTTTCTTATTTCCTTGTTTATTGCTTCTGCTTGCGTTCGTGCTGTGAATGAAAATATAAAAAAGAATACTACGGTAATGAACAGATACATTTGCGCTGGATGCAAGTATAGCAGACGCTTACCTTCCAGAAATTTTTTGGCCAAATAACCTGGCTTAATCATCAATGGAACGAAACTCTTGAAAAACCGAGCATCAAACGAAAAGTAATTGCTAATAGTGTTGTAAAACAAAACTCCAATGGTAAGCTCTTCATTTACTTTTTGTCCGCAGTTTGGACAAAATTGAAACGCTTCATTTAATTCAGATTCACAATTTTTACATTGTTTAGATTGATTCTCCATTTAGACAAGTTGGTTGGTACAATAAAAGTAGTAAAAAAATTGATTTTTTGGCGTTTTTACATTTCCGAAGAAAACTAAGAAATCAATCAATACTATTAATGAAAAAACCTAATATAAATGTCTTCGGAAATAAAGATCTTACATATTTAGATTCAAGTATTTAAAAGTCAAACACTTATGATTTTTGGCACGCAAATTGGTTTAGTACAATCAAATAGCTAAAGTCGAAAAATTTCTAAATGAGTTAGAAATGAAGACACATCTAAAAACCTATAATTATGAAAAAGCAAGTACTTTTTTTAGCAGCTGTGTTAATTGGATTGACATCTGCAACAGTAAATGCAACAGGAGATGTTGTACAAAATGGGGAAGATTTTAATAATGCACGCTATCGTTTTGCAGAACCAATTGTGTTTTTTGAGCGAGGTGTAGAATTTTTGATTTTTCCTGATGGAAGTTTTGATTTCAATACAGAAATTCAAAACAATGTTACCAACACTTATTATAGAACACCTCGAACACGACGAGGTTCTGTAAATACTACTTATGGTGTTCCAGGAGCTTCAAGAGATATTCATTTTGGGTCTAGATCAAGTGGTGTTATTATAACACATGATTTTGAAGGTAAGGTGAGAAGAATTGGTAATGTATTTATCAATTATGATAGAGAAGGTCGTATTAAAAGAGCTGGATCTGTTTATATGAATTACCAACGTGGTAATGGTTTACTTCGTCAAGTTGGCGGTTTGAGAATTAACTATAATCACTGGGGAGAAGTTGTGAACTATAGCGGTTTTGTTAACCAAAGTAATGCAACACTCAATTATGGATTAGGATCTGCTTTTAATCAAAATCATTACGATAACCATAACGGTTTTGACGGGAATTTTGATGAAGATTATTACTACTATAGAAAAGATGGTAAAGTAAAAAAAAAAAAGAGCAAAAAAGATAAGATAAATTAATGTATTGATTTTTGTTAAGTGTTCACTTTAAAGTGGCATATATAAAATCCCGAAGGTTTCCCCAAGCCTTTGGGATTTTTAATTAATTTAAAACCCAATTCACTTACAAACAGCGTATTACATATGTTTTATGATTTTTGGCACGCTAATTGTTTTATATAAACTGTAATCAAAAAAACCTATAATTATGAAACGATTAATATCATTATTTGCTGTTTTGCTCCTGGTAGGAACAACAGCACAAGCAACAACCACCAACACAGTAAATACAAATTCATCAAACAACTATGTTAGAGGTTATGGTAATTCTTTCATATTTGTAGAAGGCGGAATTGAGTTTTCAGTCTTTCCAGATGGTCAATTTGATTTCTTTATGCAAAATTATGGACCAGATGTTAAAGTAGCTATAAATACACCTGGTGTATCCATTAGTTTCAATTCTGGTTATGATTATAATCCTTATGTTCAATATGATGATTTTGGAGCAATAATTCAAATAGAAAACACGCCTATCTTTTACGATTATTATGGTCGTGTAACCCAAATAGGAAACATTAATGTAAACTATAATTCTTATGGTCGCATTACACGTCTAGGAGGTTTATATGTTCACTACAATAACTATAGAGCATTCTCCCATTGTTCTGGATTCATAAATGTTTATAACAGAGCTTACGTGTATAGACCTTGGCACACGTATTACGTTGTACCACCGGTAAATTATTGTGTTGTTTATGCAAGACCTTACAGACAATTTTATACTCCAGTAAGACACACCTATTACAGACCTTATAGAGATAATTACAGACAACCTGTTAGAGTCAATAGCAGACGAGGAGCAGTTGCAACAACTGGCAGAAGAAATTCAACCATTAGCAATCGTTATAGACAAGATGCAACTCCTAGAAGTGGCGATACAAGAGGGAATAGAGCTGTTTCAAGTACATCGAGACGTGGTGGAGACAGAAGTATATCTTCAACATCAAGAACAACTCGTAATAATGATAGATCTACAACGTCTTCTTCAAGAACCATTAGAGGTAATAATACAAAAGCAGTTGGAGCGAAAAGAGGATCAACTTCAACACCTAGAGCTACAAGAAATACAACGGTAAACAATAGAAATAGTAGAGCTACAAATTCTAGAAAGCAAACATCTAGAAATGTTAACAATTCATCTAGGACCATTTCTCAAAATAAGGCGACAAATAGAGCAGTTAGAAAAAATACGAGTATTAGAAAACCAAAAGCACAATCTTCTCGTATATCAAGTAACAAGCGAAGTACTACTTCAAGAAAGGCAACACCTTCTAGAAGTCAATCGCAAGTAAAAGCATCAAGTTCAAGAACATCTACTAAAGGTAGAAGTTCTGGAACGAGCAGATCAAGATCTCGCTCATAACATATAAATTTTTTGGTTGGTTAGTAGAACGTCCCATAAGCAGTATGCCTCAAAGCACCTTATGGGACTTTCTCATTTCAAATTTCTGCGGAAACAGGATTTTTTTTTGATTTAAACCAATTAGGCTTTAAATCTTGTATATTTTTTTATCGCTTCGGAAATATCTTCGGAAACATTCATCTTGAAAATTAAAAATCCATAAACTACTCCTATAGCTAACGATTTCAGAATAATATTCACATATGGATTAAACGGAAACTCCCAAAAGTAGAACCCTCCAACTAAGACTATTAAAAGTATGGTGATTTTTAAAGTTTCCGAAGTAAAAGGAAGCATATTAAACTTTCTCTTCACGAAAATAATCTTGATGGTATTATACACTATTATCGCAATAAAAGTGGCTATTGCAGATCCATTGATGCCATACAAAGGGATCAAAACCATATTGAGAATGATGGCCATAACTGCTAAAACAACTCCAAAGACGAGCACCATTCTATAATAGTCGCTGTTAAACAAAATAGCGTTGTTGTTACCCAAAAGGTTATCATAAAGTTTGGCTAGACTTATAAGAAAAACTACGATTAATCCACCACTAAATTCCGAAGGAATAATCTCATAAAGTTCATTAATGTTCAAAACGATTAGCAAAAATATGAATCCGCTAACAACATAAAGCGTCAAAGAACTTCTTTGATATAAATCCTTTAAAGCTATTTTATTTTTCTCGTTTAAATATTGTGCTGTAAGTGGTAATAGTATTTGGTGCATTGAACGTTGTGGTACCGCAATAACTGTGGCAATAAATACTGCAACACTATAATAGGCTACTTTTTCTATTTCGATATAATTATTGAGCATAAATTTATCGAGGTCCAAAATAATTGTAGAGACCGAACCTGCAATAATGATTAGGGAAGAGTACTTTAAAATAGAATTGATTTTTTCAATTTTATCAAATCTAAAAACGGGAAGCCTTCTACCAAAAGCATGAAACATCATGATCAATGCTCTTAATATATAAATCCCAACGATACCCATCATAAATTGATCAATGTTAATGATTTTAAAATAGACCAAAAACAATAATAGCATCGCTCCCACTCTATGAAAAACCTCCTTCATAAAGTTCCCGAAAACGGTTTGCATTTGCACTTTTACCCAAGCATAAAATACTTCAAAATAAGCCATTGATAAGGCTGTGAGAAATATATACCAAAGGTAATCTCCCACAATTTCATTTTTTGTTGTTAACAGATCTGCGATCACACCATAAGCCAAATGTCCAACTATAGCTAAAGGAATTGAAAGTAGAATAGGCAAAAACAGCATTAGCGTTAAAAAGCTATTGAGCGAATTTTTGTTTTAAACGTAGAGTAAAATTTTACAATCGTATTGTGAGTTCCAAATGCCAATAAAGGCATCATAATATTTGCTGCAGATAATATATACGCTACAAGACCATAATACTCATCACTAATAAAATTAGTATAAAGAAATAATGTACTTATAGCACCTAAACCAAAACCAAGATAGGTTGTAACTGTGTTTCTAAAAGATTGATTAACTACAATTCCCATAGATTTAAAATTGTAATGGATTATGCTCTAACTTCAAAAAATCTAAAAAATTTGCTTTCATTTTTAATCTATGGCGCTAATAAGCTTGACAATTTTTGAGTTAGCGATTTTCTACTGTATTGCTCCAAACCAATAGCCTTTACAACTAAATCATTACTTTTATAAGCCTCAAAATACGACAATATTTGTGATTTGATGCGCAGCTTCTCATCGTAGAAAAAATAGTTACCAGTATTTGTATTTCTTAAAATCGTTTCAACATCTGTATCTTTTGGACCAACTGCAATTATTGGAGTTCCCGAAGCCATATATTCAAACAATTTTCCTGGAATAATCACTTTTGTGTCCTGAGAATTAATTTCAACCATAAGTAAGACTCGCGAAGCCATTTGTGCTTTCACAGCTTCTTTATGTGACACATAACCCAAATTATTAATGTAAGATTGCAAATCAAATTCTTTGAGTGTTTGCAATACATCCTCACTTACAACACCAATTAATTTTAGTTCAAATTTTCTTCTAAAATCTTCATTATCGTCAATAAGCTCTTTCAAAGAAGTCCACAATTGCTTTGGGTTTCTTTCAGATAATAATGAGCCAATATGTGCTAAAGTAAATTTTTCGTCCTTTTCTTGTCGTTTCACATTATGGTTATCATAACCATTGGTGATAACGGTAATTGGTTGTTTTGTTTTTGCTAAAAACTCTTTTTTGGTGTTTTCACTGGTAACGATAATTTGATCTGCAGTTTGCAACACTTGTGCTTCTAAAATCTTATGTTTTTCTTCTGAAGATTTAGACAGCTTCAACTCTCTATGGTAGCCAATCGTTGTCCACGGGTCTCTAAAATCTGCCAACCATTTTACCCCTAATTCTGCTTTAAGCTGCAATCCAATAAGATGTAAACTATGAGGTGGACCAGTAGTAATTATAGTTTCAATATGATGTTGTTTGATATAATCGCTAAGAAATTTTACCGACGGTTTTACCCAATTTTTTCTCGCATCTGGAATAAAAAAATTACCTCTCACATATAACATCAAACGTTGCACAAAGCTTTGCTTTTTTTTCTTCGGAATAACACCAGAGCTAATCTGTTTAGAGTCTTTTTTTGAAAGGAAATTTGCAAACCGATAAGGCTCGCTAATGGGTTGTTTGATGATTTTAATTTCCGAAGAAATCTCATTCAACAAACTCTCGTCGATAATAGGATAACTTGGATTTTCTGGACAATACACAATGGGCTCAACACCAAACTCAGGTAAGTATTTTACAAACTTTAACCATCGCTGTACTCCTGGACCTCCTGCTGGTGGCCAATAGTATGTGATAATTAGGGTTTGATTTTTCATAGTTTAACAAAAATTTCTTCCAATGATACCATATAAAGCTGCAATCGTTAACAAAGGACGAACAACTATAAGATTTGAATACCTTAAGTGAAAATAAAAATTGTTATTGTTCCAGTTATTTTTAGTCCAGATTCCATCAAGAGGCTCCTTTCTTATAGAAATATTAAAAGGTTCTTTCTTAAAAAATAAGTTTGATAGTTTCATAATCCCTTTAATTAGAATTAAAGTCATAAATGGTGAAAAAGTCATTAATATCAATTGATATTTACACAGAAAATTCCAACCAAAAAACTGCATTACAAAACCTAACCAACCAATTGAAAAGGTGATTTTAAAAAATAGCAAAAAATACTTTTTGCATTTTATATCTTCGGAAAAGAAAACAATTAGAAAACTAAAAATTAAAAATATAATAATTAGCATATAAAAGTAAACTTCTGAGAGTGTCATAAAAGTTTAATTAGTTTTAGTTTCTTTCTTCCTAAACCAAAACCAAACTCCACCAATTAACAATAACCCAAACAAAACTGAACTCCCAAGGGAAATCATACTTCCGGTTTGTACTACTTGTGGTTCGAATTTAAATTCGATGTCATGGTTTCCTGCAGGAATTTGCAAACCTCTTAATGCATAATTGACACGTTGTATTGGTGCTTCATTACCATCAATGGTTGCTATCCAACCGTTCCCGTAGTACATTTCAGAAAATACTGCGAAACCATCATTGGTATTTGATGATTTGTAATTGAGCTTATTAGGTTGATGCGCTGTTAAGGTTATAGTTGCTGTAGAATCCACATTAAATCGCTTAGTTGATAATTCTTGAGCTGTTGTCACCGCTTTTATTTTGGTTTGCAAACTATCCAAAGCTTTAATTTCTTCATTTGCAGACTCTAGTTTTTCTATTTCAGCAACAAACCAAGCATTACCATTGGCATCTTCATTGACATAAGGAAACACCTGCCCTTGCTCTTCTGCAATGAAATATTTGGTGTTGAGCATGTTGAGTACGTTCATGTTATTTCGAGAAATATGAAAATCAAACAACTCATCAAAACGTTTCAATTTTGCTGCGTGATAACCACTCAATGAATTATGAAAATAAGCTGCTCTTGCTGGAGCTCTGCTCCCTTCCGAAGAAATATCAAGTACCCTAAAATAGTCTTTATCCTGTAAAATTTCGGTATCTGCTGCATTGGCAATGTAAGGTTGATCTACTTTTGAAGCAGACACAAAATTATCTGTATTGACGTAACGTCTATCTACTCCAACCAAATCAAATAAAATCAATATTGCAAAAATACCAACGACTACAGTTTCGGAAAATTTCTTCTTGATGAACATAAAAATCGTTCCTGCAGACAGCAATACTAAAATTAAAGTTCGCAACGTGTCTTGGGTAAAAAATGCTTTTCTATCTTCTTTAAGTGCATCGATGTAGCCTTGACCGTATTCACCGTAGGCTTGTCTGTAGTAGCCATCGTTAGCACCGACGAATTCAAAAAGTGTAGATTTAAATAACAAAAATATTAAAGCTAAACCTCCTGCAATTCCCAAAGAAATTTTGAGCGCTTTAAGTTTCTTTTCATCTTTATCAAAATCGTTAAATAGTTTCACCAACCCAAAAATCGCCAGAACAGGAATACACAATTCTAAAATTACCTGTATTGAACTTACTGCTCTAAACTTATTATATAAAGGCACATAATCGATAAAAAAGTCGGTTAGGAAGCCAAGGTTTTTTCCGTAGGATAATAAAAGGGATAAGATTGTACCACCAACAAGCCACCATTTTAGTCGACCTCTTACCAAAAACAAGGCAAATACAAATAAGAAAATGATAACTGCTCCAACATAAGCAGGTGCTTCTACAATGGTTTGTTCTCCCCAATATGTTGGTGTTTGTTGTGATTCTTGTAAAGCTTGAGTTGGACTCGCTCCTATATTTCTAAAAAACTTATAAACCTCTGAGTCTTTACCAACATCTTCTCCGCTTCCACCTCCCAAAAATCTTGGGATGTACAGGTTGAAAGTTTCTGTGAGCCCATAGCTATATTCGGTAATGTAATCTTTGCTCAAGCCAGATGTTACTTCTTTTGGGGAGCCATCTGGGTTGATGGTCAGTTCGCTTTGACCACGGGTACTTTCTGTAACATATTCTTGGGTTGCCATTATGTTTGTAGCATTAAGACCTATTGCGATAACAAGCGCAACGACCATTAACCCTACAGATTTAAAAAAGTGGGGCAACATTTTTTTTCTGAATGCGTCTATTAAATAGGCAATCCCTAAAACGAGTACCAACAGCATTAAATAATAGGTCATTTGAAAATGGTTGGCGCCAATTTCTAAACCTAAGGCGACTGCTGTAAGAAGAAAACCACCAATATATTTCTGTCGAAATGTGAGTACAATACCTGCTAAAACCAAAGGCATGTATGCAATAGCGTGAGCTTTACTGTTATGCCCAACACCCAAAATAATAATGAGATAGGTTGAAAACCCAAACGCTAATGCTCCCAGAGCAGCGAGTTTAAAATCAACTTTCAAGCACAGTAATAATATGTAAAATCCTAAAAAATAAATGAAAAGATAATCTGCTGGACGCGGTAAAAATCGCAATACCGAATCTACTTTCTTGATATAATTGTGAGGATAGCGAGCTCCTAACTGGTAGGTTGGCATTCCGCCAAAGGCGCTATTGGTCCAATAGGTCTCTTCACCGGTTGTAGCCTTAAACTCTTTTTGCTGCTCTGCCATACCAATATAGTGCATGATATCGCTTTGCTTTATTTTTTTTCCCTGTAAAACCGGACTAAAATATGCCAATGAAATTACCACAAAACCAATAAGAACTAAAATATGTGGTAAGAATTTTTTAAATGAAAAGGTCATGAAATTCTTTTAAATGAAATGATAGTGAAATGTAGTTATTTTTTTGATAAAAACTCAACATACGTGAGCAAAATCAAATCAATAAAAGAGGTTTTAGACATTTGAAAAACGAATTAATCTATTTCTTCATAATCAATATATTCACCTACTTTTTTGTTAGATGATGAGTCCTTATTTGGTATTTTATCAATAACTGTCTCTCCCTCTTTTTCTTTGGGACGTTGCTGCTGCTGCTGTCTAAACTGGCCTTCAAATTTTTCCTGCATTTTTTTAGACATGTAGCGCATCAAATATGGAGCGAACAAGCGAGTAAAGATTTTTATACCATAATATATCAAGAGTATGATAAGAATGGTTCTCAAAAAACCATATAATGATGCTTCCTGTAACATTAAATAAAATTTTTTCAAAAATACAATTATCTCTATATAATTACTCTTATAAATACTTAAAAATTATATAAAATCTCTATATTTGACTTAAATCGATAACCTATGAAATTAACCAAAAAAGCTTTCTCTTTTATATTTTTTATTAGCGTTCAGCTCACTTTTGCCCAATATACAGAAGTTATAAATTCAAATAGACCTGGAGTTTCTAAGAGTGCTTTTTCCGTAGGAACAAATGTTGCACAATTAGAAGTTGGACCCTATATAGTTAAAGAAGAACACACACCTCTCAAATATGATGTATCTGGTTTTGGAGTAGATTTTACAGCACGTTACGGGTTGCTTTTTGAACAATTGGAACTTAACATTGAAGGGACATATCAAAACGACACGTTTACAGATAACCGTTCTATTATTTCTTCGGAAGATAAACGGTCTAACTTCAAGCAATTTACAATTGGAGCTAAATATCTGGTTTATGATCCCTACAAAAATGCGGAAGAAGAAAAGCCAAATCTGTACAGCTATCATGCCAACCGTTCCTTTAAATGGAAATCGTTAATTCCCGCAGTTGCAGTTTACGCTGGCGCAAATTTTGATACAAAAAACAATCCATACACAGCGCCAGGTATTGAAGGCTTTAGCCCTAAAATAATGGTTGCAACACAAAATAATTTTTCTGGAGGTTGGGTTTTAGTCACCAATTTTATAAAAGATAGAATTGGTACCGATTATTCAGATTTCACATACATTCTAACCCTTACACATAGCTTTAGTCCGCAATGGGTGATTTTCGCAGAAACACAGGGAATTCAAAGTGATTTTTATGCAGATAATTTATTTCGATTTGGAGGTGCTTACCTTTGGAGCAAAGATTTTCAATTAGATACTGCTGTCACCTTTAACAGTAAGGATACACCTTCGGTTTTTGGTGTTAACTTCGGAATGTCCTATCGATTCGATTTCCACGTTGACAAAGAAGACAATGGCAATTCGAGAGAAGATGCCGACAAAAGAAAACCTAATAAAAAGGGTAAAGGAAAAAATAAGAGAACAGACGACTTTGATGATGACGGAAGCCTTTAAGCCTATGATTACTGTAAAAGAAATTCATTCAAAAAAAGAATTAAGGGATTTTGTGAAATTTCCCTTTAAACTCTACAAAAATTCAAAATATTGGGTACCTCCAATTATAAAGCAAGAATTAGAAACCTTTGATAAAGATAAAAATCCCATTTTTAAAGATGCTGAGGCTCGTTTTTTCTTAGCCTATAAGAACAATGAGATTGTTGGTCGTGTTGCAGCTATTGTGAACTGGCTGGAAGTGAAAGGACAAAACCAAAAAAAAATGCGTTTTGGCTGGTTTGACTTCATAGACGATAAGGACGTTTCAAAAGCTTTAATAGAAGAGGTACAACGAATAGGCAAAGAACATCAATTAGAATATACCGAAGGTCCTGTAGGTTTTTCAAACTTAGACAAAGTTGGTGTAATGACCGAAGGTTTTGAAAGCATAGCACCAATGATCACTTGGTATAACCATCCTTATTACGTTGATCATTACAAAGCATTGGGTTATACTGTAGAAAAAAGTTACTCAGAGAGCAAATTCCCTTTTGAAAACGTAAAACCAGAATTTTTCAAAAAAGCTCAAGAACTCATTAAGCGTCGTTATAACCTAACAGCCTTGAAATTCACAAAAACATCAGAGGTCATGCCCTATGCAGATAAGATGTTTGATTTATTTAATGAGAGCTATTCTTCTTTATCCTCTTTTGTTGCCATTACAGATATCCAAAAGGAATATTTCAAAAAGAAATTTATAAGTTTTGTAAACCCAGAATACATCAAATTTGTTGTTGACAAAGATGATGAATTAGTTGGTTTTGCAATCGTTATGCCTGCATTTGCCAAAGCCTTGCAAAAAGCAAATGGTAAATTGCTTCCTTTTGGGTTTGGACATATTTTAAATGCGAAAAAAAACAGTAAGGACGTTATTTTTTATTTAATAGGCATACATCCAAATTATCAAAACAAAGGCGTACACGCAGTTATATTTAACGAATATTACGAGACATTTACAGAGCTTGGTATACAAACATGCTATAGAACTCCAGAGTTAGAAGATAATGAAGCTATTCATAAAATTTGGAAACATTTTGACCCTCTTGTCTACAAAAGGAGAAAAACGTTCAGAAAATCTTTGTAACAGATTGCTTTAATTTTGCAACATATTGCTTTAAAAGAGAAATCGTATGTCTGACAAAATAAGTTTAAAAAATGCTATTTCTATCGGTATTGGCGGTATGGTTGGTGGTGGTATATTTGCTGTGCTGGGTTTAGCTGTAACACTATCAAAAGGTGCAACTCCCATAGCTTTTCTTTTTGCAGGTATCGTGGCGTTTATAACTTCATATTCTTACGTAAAACTTACCTTGAAATTTCCAGATAGTGGTGGTACAGTCAAATTTATAAACCAAGGTTTTGGTCGATCAATTTTTAGTGGCTCTATAAATAATCTACTTTGGGTGAGCTACATCATAATGCTCTCCCTATATGCATCTGCATTTGGATCATATGCGCCAAACCTTTTAGAAATTACTCATGATACTACTGTTGATCAACATATCTATTCTAGTGCTATTATAATTATCGCAACCATTATTAATTATTATAGTGTAAAAGTGGTTTCTAGTATAGAGTCTTATTCCGTAGCCATAAAACTCGTTATCCTTATTGCGTTTATTGGCATAGGTATCTATGGTCTCTTCGGAAATGCAAATCTAACACAACTTTCAACCAAGAACTGGGAAAGTCCAATACAGATTCTCACCGCTGGAATGGTAATTTTTGTAGCTTACGAAGGTTTTGAACTGATTGCCAATGCGGGAGCAGATATTATAAACCCTGAAAAAAACATTCCAAAAGCGTTTTACTATTCAGTTGGTTTTGTAATTCTTTTGTACATCATAATCTCAATTGTTACCGTTGGTTCACTTTCGTTTGAAAGTATAAAATCTGCTGAGGAATATGTGCTTGCAGAAGCTTCAAAACCCATGTTGGGCAAAGTGGGATTCACAATTATGACCATTGCAGCACTCATTTCTACGTTCTCTGCTATTAACGCAACACTTTATGGTGGCAGTCGTGTAAGCTATGTTATCGCAAAAGATGATGAACTACCGCACGAACTTACCAGTAAACTTTGGAACCAACCTATTGGATTGATCATAACAATGATTGCTACATTGATTTTAGTTAATTTTTTAAATCTGGAAAGCATTTCTACCGCAGGAAGTGTAGGTTTTCTAATTATTTTTGCAACTGTAAATTATACTGGTTTTAAAATTTCAGAAAAGATAAATTCTAAAAAATGGATTCCGTTAACTGGTTTTATTCTTTGCGCATTATCCTTGATTGTTTTAATAATTAAACAGTTTCAAAGCAATAAAACAGGAGTTATTGTTGCAATTTCGATAGTTATTTTTTGTTTTCTTGTGGAGACTATCTATAAAAAAACTGAGAAAAAAGCATAAAAAATTCCGATTCTATTTTTTAAAACAAAATCGGAATTTATAAAATAATTTATTTTTTATCTACTCACCCATTGCAGCCATAACCGCAGCAGATAAGCGTTTATAAGTACCATTTACCAATCGTTCTCTAATTGCATCAAAGGCATCAAGTGTGTCAGACACATCTTGTAATGTATGCGTTGCGGTTGGTATCATTCTTAAAAGAATTAATCCCTTCGGAATTACAGGATACACAACAATCGAACAAAAGATTCCGTAGTTTTCGCGTAGATCACGAACCAAAGCCATCGCTTCTGGAATGCTTCCTTTTAAATATACTGGCGTTACACAACTTTGCGTAGTACCAATATCAAAACCTCTTTCTCTTAGACCAGATTGTAAGGCATTCACTATCTTCCAAAGGTTTTCCTTTAATTCTGGCATTGTTCTTAACATATCTAAACGTTTTAGTGCACCTACAACGAGTTGCATTTGTAACGATTTAGCAAACATTTGAGAACGTAAGTTATATTTTAAATAATCTATAATTTCTTGATCTGCAGCAATAAAAGCTCCTGTACTAGCTAGAGATTTAGCAAAAGTTGCAAAATAAACATCAATGTCATCCTGTACACCTTGCTCTTCACCTGCTCCAGCTCCCGTCTTTCCTAGAGTTCCAAAACCGTGAGCATCATCCACGAATAGTCTAAAGTTATATTTCTTTTTAAGCGCTACAATTTCCTTTAAGCGACCTTGTTCGCCTCGCATTCCGAAGACACCTTCAGAAATAACCAAAATACCACCACCTGTTTGCTCTGCCATTTTAGTAGCACGCTCTAGGTTTTTCTCAAGACTTTCAACATCATTATGTTTATAGGTAAAACGTTTACCCATATGTAGACGAACACCATCAATAATACAAGCGTGAGCATCTACATCATAAACAATAATATCATCTTTTGACACCAAAGCATCTACGGTTGACACCATACCTTGATAACCAAAGTTCAATAAATAAGCTGCTTCTTTGTTTACAAATGCTGCAAGTTCGTTTTGTAATTGTTCATGAAGTTCTGTATGGCCAGACATCATTCTTGCTCCCATTGGGTAAGCAGAGCCATATTGTGCAGCTGCTTCAGCATCGATTTTTCTAACTTCAGGATGATTTGCCAATCCCAAATAATCATTAATACTCCAAGTAATTACTTCCTTTCCTTGAAATTTCATTCTATTAGAAATTTCTCCTTCTAATTTTGGAAACACGAAATATCCTTCTGCCTGTGAAGCCCATTTCCCTAATGGTCCCTTGTCCTTATATATCTTTTCAAATAAATCCTTCATTAATAAGTCAGTTTTTAGTCTTAAATGTTAGTTGAACGTGCCATAGGGTTTAATTTTTGATCATAAAAATTAAGAGACACATTTGATGCAAAATTAGTTAATTAAATTATGATGGCATAATATTTTTATAAACCTCTGTTCATAAATACCCTAAATAAAAAAAAACCTATTACAATGTTTCGCAATAGGTTTTTATATAAACTTGAGTAGTTTTTATTTTATATACTGAATTTTCTCGGAAACTTCACTTTTACTATCAAAAAATCCCTGAGCTTCCATCCACTTATCACTGTAGACTTTACTCATATAACGCGATCCATGATCTGGAAAGATAACAACTACTTTATCTCCTTTTTTGAACTCTCCTTCTTCATTAAGTTGTTTTAAGGCTTGCATTGCTGCTCCACTTGTGTAACCCACAAACAATCCTTCTGTTTTAGAAACTTCTCGTGCTGTGTGAGCACTTTCTTCATCGGTTACTTTTATGAACTTATCGATTAAGTCAAAATCTGTAGCTGTAGGAATTAAGTTTTTACCTAAACCTTCTATACGATACGGATAAATTTCTTTTTCATCAAATTCACGTGTCTCATGATATTTTTTCAACACAGACCCAAAAGCATCAACACCAATCACTTTAACGTTAGGGTTTTGCTCTTTCAGATATTTAGAAATTCCAGAGATTGTCCCTCCCGTTCCACTGCAAGCTACAAGGTGTGTAATCTCACCTTCGGTCTGTTCCCAAATTTCTGGACCAGTAGAATGGTAATGAGCGTCTAAATTAAGTTCGTTAAAATACTGATTGATATAAACAGAGCCTTTGATCTCATTGTGTAAACGTTTTGCTACTTGGTAATAAGAACGAGAATCATCTGCACTTACGTTTGCTGGACACACATAAACCTGTGCTCCCATAGATTTTAACATGTCTATTTTATCTGGAGATGATTTTGAGCTTACAGCCAAAATACAGTTATACCCCTTTATGATACTTACCATTGCGATACTAAAACCTGTATTACCAGAAGTGGTTTCAATAATTGTATCGCCTGGTGATAAAATACCTTGCTTTTCAGCTTTTTCTATTATATGAAGTGCAATTCTATCTTTTGAAGAGTGACCTGGATTAAAAGCTTCGACTTTAGCATAAAAATCTCCGTCAAAATCTTTAGTCATCTTATTTAATTTGATGAGGGGAGTTTTACCAATTAATTGTAAAACATTATCAAATACTTGTATGTCTTTTTTCATAAATGCTATTTATCAGTTTCCTATGTGTTAAATCTGAAACGTAAAACCTTGCAAAATTACGATTTTTTTTCGAATTATGCATTTATTCCTTCTAAATCCAACAAGAAGGCAAACTCTTGGGCATCTTCTTTAAGTGATTCAAATCTCCCAGAAGCGCCACCGTGACCAGCTTCCATATTGGTGTTTAGAAATAATTTATTGTTGTTTTGTTTAACTGCTCTAAGCTTTGCAACCCATTTTGCCGGTTCCCAATATTGAACTTGAGAATCATGTAAACCCGTGGTGACCAAAATATGCGGATAGTCTTGTTCCTTCAAATTATCATAAGGAGAATAGCTTTTAATATAATCGTAGTACTCTTTATCATTGGGATTACCCCATTCATCATATTCTCCAGTAGTTAGCGGTATTGTATCATCTAACATTGTGGATATAACATCTACAAAAGGAACTTGAGCAATGACACCATTGTATAATTGAGGTGCCTCATTTAAAATAACTCCCATTAATAATCCGCCAGCACTTCCTCCCATGGCATACAAGTGTTCTTTTGAAGTGTATTTTTTTTTGATTAGATATTTAGAACAGTCTATAAAATCTGTAAAAGTGTTTTTCTTTTTTAATAATTTTCCGTTTTCATACCAACTTCTTCCTAAGTATTCACTCCCTCGAATATGGGCTATAACATAAACAAAACCTCTGTCTAAAAGACTCAATCTAATTGTGGAGAAATAAGGATCCATAGTTGATCCATAACTTCCGTAGGCATATTGAAGTAAAGGTGCATTGCCATCTAGCTTTGTGTCCTTTCGTCTCACCAAAGACATTGGGATTTTTGTTCCGTCTTGAGCATTTGCCCACAATCGCTCTGATGTATAATTATGCTTGTCAAATGTTGGATCTAAAACTTCCTGCTCTTTTTTGATTTCACGTTCTTTTGTTCTCATATTGAAATCAATAACCGACGCTGGTGTGGTAAGCGAATTATAACTAAATCTTAAAATTTCAGTATCAAAATCGACGTTGGTTCCTGTATTTGCAGTATAAGTTTCATTATCAAAAGGCAAATAATAGTCCTTAGTTTTATCCCAACGCGTAATCCTAATTTGATTTAATCCATTTGTACGCTCACTAATAACCAAATAATCTTTAAAAATTTCTATGTCTTCTAATAAAACCTCATCACGATGTTCAACCACATCAACCCAGTTCTCGATTCCTGTTTTGTTCTCATGGGTTTTCATG
This sequence comes from Psychroserpens sp. Hel_I_66, assembly GCF_000799465.1. Classification (NCBI taxonomy): domain Bacteria; kingdom Pseudomonadati; phylum Bacteroidota; class Flavobacteriia; order Flavobacteriales; family Flavobacteriaceae; genus Psychroserpens; species Psychroserpens sp. Hel_I_66. Next base: position 1,318,262 of record NZ_JUGU01000001.1, read on the forward strand.
AGCTTAAAATTAGTAGCACTGTCTTTATTGGTCAATATGTAAAATTGATCTTTAAAATGGGAAATACTATATTCCAATCCGCGAATGCGACGTTCAAATATTTTAAAACTAGCATTTGGAGTGTCTGCATCTAATAAATGAAACTCGTTTGTAAGCGTGCTATAACAGGCTATTATAATGTATTTTCTAGATTTTGATTTGTAAACTGCAACTCCAAAAGTATCATCTTCCTCTGTAAAAACGATGCTATCTTTTTCTTGGGAATCCCCAATTTTGTGTTTAAAAATCTCATTTGAGCGTAAGGTTTGCTCATCCTTTTTAGCATAGAATAATGTTGAATTGTCATTAGCCCAAGTGGATGAGCCTGTTGTATTTTCAATTGCATCAGAAAAAACCGCATCTGTAATCAAACTCTTTATTTGAAGTGTGTATTGACGTCTTCCCGTAAGATCAATACCAAAAGAAATCATTGTATTATCTGGACTCACACTTATACCTACCAATCTAAAGTAGGTTTCGCCTTCTGCCATTTTGTTACAATCAAAAAGCAGTTCTTCCTCAGCATCTAATGTTTCTTTTTTTCGTGTATAAATGGGATATCCCTTACCTTTTTCATAACGCACGATGTACCAATACCCATTGTATTTATAGGGCACAGAAGAATCGTCTTCTTTAATTCTAGCTTTCATTTCTTCAAAGAGTGATTTCTCGAACTCTTTGGTATGCGCTGTTTCTTGTTCGTAAAAACTATTTTCGTCGTTGAGATAATCCAGTACATTTTGATCTTCTCTTTGGTTGAGCCAAAAATAATTATCAATTCTTGTATCGTTATGTTTAATTAATTCCTTCGGAATTATTCTCGCAACAGGAGCTAGTAAGGTGTTTTTCATAAATATGTCTTCAGAAAATAATGCAATCGCATTTTCTTTTTAAAAGGCGGTGCAATTTACTAAATTTGCTTTTGATAAATTTTAATACAAAAGAAATATGTTTGGAGATATGATGGGAATGATGGGTAAACTCAAAGAAACCCAAAAAAAAGTAGAAGAAACAAAACAGCGTTTGCATACCGTTTTATTGGATGAAAAAAGCAATGACGATAAGTTGAAAGTCACGATTACAGCAAATCGCACTTTAAAGTCTATTGATATTGATGATGAGCTATTGGAGGATAAAGATATGTTAGAAGATTATCTCATCTTAACCATTAATAAAGCTATTGAACGTGCAACCTCTGTTCACGAAAGCGAAGTTGCTGCTGTTGCCAAAGAAGGCATGCCTAATATTCCTGGGATGGATATGTTTAAATAAATTAGACTTCTTAAATATTTAGAACATCTTCCTTCTATTAAATTTGTTGAGAATTTCAAACAAACGGTCATGCATCACATCTGTATAATCCAAATGCGTGACCATACGAAGTTTGTTACTTCCCATACCGATAATTTGAATATTCTTGTTTGATAATTGCTTTAAAAACTCACTTTCATCAACGTGAGGCTCCAATTCAAAAATCACGATATTGGTTTCGATTGGCTCTACTTTTTTAATGATGGATAAATTACCTAATACCTCACCAATCTCTTTCGCTTTTTTGTGGTCTTCGGTCAGTCGTTCTAAATGATGATCTAAAGCATACAAACCTGCAGAAGCCAAATACCCAACTTGACGCATTCCTCCTCCTAAAATTTTTCGGACTCTCATTGCGCCTTTCATAATATCATTATTGCCAATTAGAACAGAACCTATTGGGCAACCCAAACCTTTACTCAAACATACCGAAATCGTGTCAAACAACATTCCGTAGTCTTCTGTTGTTTCTTTATTGGCAACGAGTGCATTCCAAAAACGTGCACCATCCAAATGGTAGCCCAAATTATGTTTGTCACAAACTGCTTTGATACGTTTCAGTTCTTCAAAATCCCAACATGCTCCTCCTCCTTTATTAGTCGTATTTTCAATTTCTACTAATGTCGTTAATGGGCTATGATAAAAATCTGGTGGGTTTATAGATTCCACAACTTGATTTGCAGTAAACATGCCTCTGTGACCGTCTATGAGTTTACATGAAATCCCACTATTAAAGGACGCTCCTCCACCTTCATAATTATAAATATGTGCATATTTATCGCAAATCACCTGCTCTCCAGGGTTGGTGTGCAATTTTAAAGCGGTTTGATTTGCCATACTTCCTGTTGGGAAAAATAAGGCTTGGTCTTTACCAAACATTTTGGCCAGACGTTCTTCTAACGCGTTGACCGATGGATCTTCTTTATAAACATCATCTCCAACTTGCGCATTCATCATCGCATCTAACATGCCTTTAGTTGGTTTTGTAACAGTATCGCTTCTTAAATCTATAATCATATTTTAATTTTCATTATAATTACAAAAATCGCTGCCAATTGGTGAACCATCTGGTATTTTTGGTGCGTTTTCCATTTTAAATTTTTCTGGGTGTTCTCTAAATTCCCTAATTAACATTGCAAATTGATTTGCATAAAGAGAAGGTTTCTTTTTGTCTGAAAGATAATCTCTAAAAATGGAATTTATAGCATCATTTGCCTTTGCTTTTACTTGAAAAAAAGATTGATCACTATTTGCTAAATTCATTAAATGCAATAAAACTCTTTCGTTTATTAATTGCTGAATATCGTCTTTATAAGCATCATCAAAACGCTTTCCGAAGGAATTTTTCAAAACCTCATCAAACAACTCATCCAATCCCAATTGTTTGTCATCAAAACTCTTTTGTTGAAGAATACGGTTGGCACGTTGTGGATGTAATAGCAACCCCAAAGTCATATCACTCGCAGTTACCGCAGCACTCATTGGGTCGAATGCAACTCCAGTTTTTCCTTTAAACGATTCTCGCGTTCTACCATAAGTGTAAGCTCGTGGTGGGAATAATTTTAATGTTGACTTCGGAATTGCTAACGCTTCCGCAGAAATCGTCTTTAAAATTTGAGTTAAGGTTTCCTTTTGTGTTTTTTCATCAACAGGTTCTACAACACTTTGACCATCTCCTTTTACAGCATAATTATAATCCAATCCGCCAACCACTTTCGTGGCAGCTTCCACTTGGTAACGATGGAAAAAATAAAGCGGTACAAAAACATCCTCTAAAACCGAATAGGGTTCACCTTCACGAATATTTTCCGAAGAAAAATTTGAAATTGCCAACGCTCTCACGTTGAGTACATGTTCTAATTCTTCGGAAGCGCTTTTCCCATTGTCCCACAATTGAGCAAAAGCATGTGCGCCTCCTTGCGCTCTGGCGTCACTATCTGAAATGAATTGCATACCTGCAGCATCAGCACTTTTTAAGATGCTGTTTAATTGATCTTTTTCGTTTATAATATTATCAAATTCTGAATATGAATAGGCAACTGTTACTTTGTCCCAAGCGCCAATTCCAACAGCATAAGCGTCATTTAAGTTGATGTTTCCGTCGGAAATAGAAATCGCAGGATGCGGATAATCCATCACCGAAGCTCGATTATTGGTACTCGCAGCAAAATTGTGTGCAAACCCAATGGTATGAGCAACTTCATGAGCACTCAATTGACGAATTCTGGCCAAAGCCATATCCAACATTGGCTGGTAATTATCGTCTCGCTCTGCAAACGGTTTGTTCATCAAGGCTTGGGCAATCATAAAGTCCTGTCGAATTCGTAAACTTCCTAAACTCACATGCCCTTTTATGATTTCGCCAGTTCGAGGGTCAACCACACTCCCACCATAACTCCAGCCTCGTGTGGAGCGATGTACCCATTGGATGACGTTGTAGCGACAATCCATAGGGTCTGCATTTTCGGGCAACATCTTCACTTGAAAAGCGTCTTTAAAACCGATATTCTCGTAGGCTTCGTTCCACCAACGTGCACCTTCAAGTAAAGCAGAGCGCACAGGCTCTGGTGTACCAGGGTCCAGATAATAAATAATTGGTTCTTTAGCTTCACTAATGATGGAATCAGGATTTTTCTTTTCCAAACGATGACGAATGATGAAACGTTTTTTAATGGGTTCTTGAATTGGCGTTGCGTAATCTAAATAAGACATGGAGATGGCTCCACTTCGCACATCAAATTCTCGCATTTTATATCCATCATCTGGTAATTCTATAAAACTGTGATGCTGTATCACGCTCACCAATGACGATGTTGGTGTGACGCTTTTGATATTTGAACCTTTAGCATCACCTTTAAACGTTAGTAAAGCTTCAAACTCAACGTTTTTTGGGAACGCTTTAGTGCGCTCTAGTGATAGTGCACTTTTTGTTAAGTCTATTTTGTAAGAACCTTCTCCTTTTAATCGATTTGTAACATCATGGGCATCTTCCAATAGAAAAGGTGTGAGGTCGATGATGTGACTTCCGTTATTGGTTTCTATGATTTCAAATCCAAAAAGTACAGATTTTGCAAATGCCTGTTCTATACTTTTTTTCTCTAACTCGTTATCGGTAATTGCTCGATATCCTAAATTTGGTTGTACCAATAATAATTTATTTCCTGCTTTTTCAAATTTTACCAATCGCTCTTGGCCTAATTGCCCACGATCCAGTCCAATATCGTTAGACCCAACTCCTGTTGCCAAAGAATTAACGTATAGAAATTCTTTATTCAAATCTTTAACCTCGAGGTAGATTTTATCTTTAGATTCTTCATAATGAAAGTTGAAAAAACCGTTATAACCCTTTAATTCCTTAGTCTTTAAAACTTGTGAAAATACATTTGAGAAAATCAAAACAGTTGTTGCAAAAAGTATATATCTCTTCATAGTTGACTTTAAAATCTAAATTTAGTTAATTTTAAGTAAACGTTAGTGACATACAAAACTAAGTATGTGTTGATTTTTCTTCGGAAAATTATAAAGCTGAAATCAACATATTGCTATTTAAATTTTCTGCTGAACAATATTAATATTAATTTCGCCTAAAATTATTCACAATGATAACATCAGATCAAATTAAAGATCTCAATACACGCCTTGATAAACTAAGGCACTATCTTTGACATAGATGCCAAATTAATAGAAATTTCTAACGAAGAGGAACAAACATTTGACCCAAATTTCTGGAACGATTCCAAAGAAGCAGAATTAGTGATGAAATCTTTAAGAACCAAGAAAGCTTGGGTAGAGGATTATAAAACCTCAACTACACTCATTGAAGATCTTGAAGTCATCTATGAATTCTTTAAAGAAGACGAAGCCACTGCAGAGAATGTTCAAGAAAGATACGACAAAGCTTTAGAGCTCATAGAGAAATTAGAGTTTAAAAATATGCTTTCGGAAGAAGGCGACTCACTTAGTGCTGTATTGCAAATTACCGCTGGAGCGGGTGGCACAGAATCTTGTGATTGGGCAAGTATGTTGATGCGTATGTATTTAATGTATGCTGAAAAGAGCGGTTTTAAAGTCAAGGAACTTAACTTTCAAGAAGGAGATGTTGCAGGTATAAAAACAGTTACTTTAGAAATTGAAGGCGATTATGCTTTTGGTTGGTTAAAAGGTGAGAATGGCGTACATCGTTTGGTAAGAATTTCACCATTTGATAGTAATGCGAAACGCCATACAAGTTTTGCTTCTGTTTACGTATATCCTTTAGTGGATGATACTATAGAAATTGATATCAATCCTGCAGATATTGAAATTACGACTGCACGCTCCAGTGGTGCTGGTGGGCAAAATGTGAATAAAGTAGAAACTAAGGTACAACTACTACATAAGCCAACGGGAATTCAAATACAATGTTCGGAAACACGCTCTCAACACGATAACCGATCTCGTGCTATGCAGATGCTGAAATCGCAACTCTACGAAATAGAGTTACAAAAGCAACTGGCACAACGTGAGGATATCGAGGCAGGAAAAATGAAAATTGAATGGGGAAGCCAGATTAGAAATTACGTTTTACATCCTTATAAGCTAATTAAAGATGTACGCTCTGCTCATGAAACTGGAAATGTAGATGCTGTTTTGGATGGCAATATTGAACCTTTCCTTAAATCTTATTTAATGATGATGGGACAAAAAGATGAAAACCCTAACGAATTATAATTTTAAAAAAGCTATGATCACCATACTTCACAATCCAAGATGCAGCAAATCCAGACAAGGTTTGGCACTATTAGAAAATTCTGGCAAAGATTTTGAAGTAGTAAAGTATCTGGATGAGCCAATTTCCGAAGAAAAAATGAAACACATCATTTCTCTTTTGGAAATTAAACCGATAGATTTAATTCGTAAAAACGAAGCGATTTGGAAATCTGATTATAGAAATAAATCGCTAACCGATGGTGAAATTATAAAAGCTATGGTTGCCCATCCTAAATTAATAGAGCGACCAATCGTAATAAATGGCAGGAAAGCTGTTGTTGGTCGTCCGCCAGAACATATATTAAATATCATATAATTAGTACGTAATGAAAAGAATATTGATCTCAGTTTTTTGCACAGTGTTGTTTATTAGTAATGGTTTTTCCCAAGCTTTGGAAGAGAAACAAAGGCTTAAATACGAAGCAGAAATGGAACAGAAGAAAAAGGAATATATCACAGATTTTGTAGCCACTCTTAAAGTTGATGATTTTCAGAAGGAAATTATTGTTCAATCTATGGAATCTTACTTTGAGGAATACCAGAAGATTAATATGTTATCTCTTCGTGATTTTGAAAGAAAAGCCTATGTTCAAAAGTTAGATGATACCCATTTTTCAGATTTAAAAGCTATTGTTTCCGAAGAAAATATGGAAGAGATCATGGATGCTGTCAAGGGTAAATGGGACCCTAAAGAGGCTAAAAAGAAAAAAAAGAAGCGTAAGAAAAAAAATTAATTGGCTTAAAAGAACTTCATAGTTTTAAATTGAACAAAACATTATGTTTTGTTTAAGATAGTATCGCTTTGCTTTAACAAAAGATTAACCCACATTGATGATAAGTAATTATAAATTTGTGCATCTTACTAAATAGATACATAAATTTCAATTACTTTCTTATGATTAAAAAATTATCCTTAATACTTTTATTATTTATTTGTATATCTGGTTTTGCACAAAAAGAAATCACAGTAACCGGCACTGTTGTCGATTCTAAGGATAATTTTCCCTTAGAATATGCAACGGTCTCCATATTCAATTCCACAGATAATTCTTTGGTTACAGGAGAAATCACAAATACAAAAGGTATATTCAAATTAGATATTGTGCCCGGAGTTTACAATGTGAAGATTGAATATTTATCTTACAAAACTAAAACTTACGATAATAAAACTATAGATGGAGACATCGATTTAGGCACAGTGGGTTTAGAGCTCAATCTTGAGGCTTTAGACGCTGTAGAAGTTATAGCAGAAACCACCACAGTAGAAATAAAACTAGATAAAAAAATCTATAACATTGGTAAGGATTTAACAACAGCAGGTGGTACTGTAAGTGATGCATTAAATAATGTTCCTTCAGTTTCTGTTGATGTTGAAGGCGCTATAAGTTTACGTGGTAATGGTAATGTTAGAATTTTAATCAACGGAAAACCGAGCGCATTAGCTGGTTTTGGTGATACAAATGTTTTAAGCCAACTTCCCGCGGAAGCTATTGAGCGTGTAGAGGTAATTACATCACCTTCTGCTAGATATGATGCTGAAGGGACTGCTGGTATCTTAAATATCATTTTAAGACAAAAAGAAACATTGGGATTTAATGGATCTATTAATTTAAACTTAGGTAATCCTGATCTTTTTGGTCTTGCTGCAACCGTAAATTACAGAACCGAAAAATTCAATCTCTTTACCAATATTGGCTATCGTTATTTTGATGCGCCAAGAAACAGCTCTGTAAGTATAGATTACTTTGACCGTATTGAAGATGGTATGACGATTACTCCGCAATACGAAAGGGTTAGAGAAAATGAAAAAGTAACTCGTCTAAATAGAAATTATAACGGGAATATTGGAATGGAATATTTCCTTTCAGACAAAACATCTGTAACCGGTAGCATATTTTACAGATATGGTGAAGATGCCGATTTGTCCCGTAATAACAGTCAGCGTTTTAATGGTGGTAGCATCGTTGAACGTACGTTAAGAACTGAACGTCAAAATGAAGAAGATAACAGTTATCAAGTTTCATTAAACTACATCACAAAGTTCAATGATGATGGTCACCAGCTTACTGCAGATCTTCAGTTTGAGAATGATGCTGAAGACCAATTTACATTTATTGATGAAAATTATGTGGTGACTGAAGATGAGAACCCAGAGGCATTTCAGCAAGAACGTATTTTCCAAACCGAAGATCAAAAAGAATACCTTATCCAAACCGATTATGTATTGCCCATTGGTGACGATGCCCTATTTGAAGCTGGTTATCGTGGTAGCTTTGAAAATGAAATTACCGATTATCTTCTTGAACAAGAAAACATAATAACAGGCAACTTTTTTGTTAATGATGAAATCTCTAATGTGTTTGACTATGATGAAAACGTAAATGCTGTTTATTCACAATATGGGACAAAATTTGGTGAATTCTCATTCTTACTGGGACTTCGATTAGAGCACACGCAGTTAAAGGGTAAGATTGATTCTAATTTAAGTGAAGCAGATTTAAACGAAGCTTATGGTTTCCCAATTGATACCGATTTTGATAAAAACTATTTAGGACTCTTTCCTACTTTAAACTTAATCTATAATTTAAATGCAGATGATCAAGAGGAAGAAAGTATCACGTTAGGTTATAATCGTCGAATAAATAGACCTCGTGGTTGGTTCATTAATCCGTTTCCTACACGATCAAGTAGAACTAATGTATTTCAAGGTAATCCAAATTTAAATCCTGCATTTGCGAGTGCTTTTGATTTAGGATATCTAAAACGTTGGGATAAACTCACATTAACATCTTCTATATATTATCAGCACGAAACCGATTCTTTTGAAAGAGTTCAAGAAAATACGGGTCAACAAACAACAGATGGTATTGATATTATTAGAACAATACCTGTAAACCTGTCTACCAACACAAGAACCGGTGCAGAGTTTGGATTACTTTATAATCCTAATAAATGGTTGCGATTAAACACTAGTTTCAATTTCTTCCAATTTAATACGGAAGGTGAATTTAATGGTGTCGATTACAGTGCCAAAAATACAAGTTGGTTTACTCGTTTCTCTGGAAAAGTAACATTACCAGGTAAAATAGACTGGCAAACAAATGCATTTTATAGAGGTGCACAAGAAGATGCACAAACCAGAACACAAGGCTTATTTACTTTAGATCTAGCATTTAGTAAAGAAATATTAAATGATAACGCAACCGTTTCAGTAAATGTGAGAGATGTCTTTAACTCAAGAATTAGAAGGTCATTCACGACTACAGAATTCTTTAATAGAGATAGTGAATCCCAGTGGAGACAACGCCAAGTAACATTATCACTAATATATAGATTTAACCAACAGAAAAAACGTCAGCGTGAAAACGGTGGAGAATCTGGAGGTGGAGACGATTTTGATTTTGAGGGATAAACTATTAATTACCATTCCAAAATACATGGTGAATATTAAAACACCAATATATTATTAGCAGAAATATAAGGTATAAAAAAAGGAAACCAATTTGGTTTCCTTTTTTTATATATGTAATTAGTAAAACGTATTACAGTCTTGAAGCCGATTCACGTTTCGCTTTTCTTTCCTCCTTAATTTCATTTAAACGCTCAATAAGCGAACCACCAATCCAATATGGGATTACAAAAGTAATTAGGAAAATCATTAACCAAAATCCTAAGGTTAAAATTGATAAAAACGCTAAAAATCCTAAATATTGATCAAATTCAAACATGTGGTCTTATTTTGTTACTGCAAAGATATAATAAAGGGATTTGTTTTGCAATAGGAAAATTGAGTTTTATTAACAATAGGTTGTTGAATACGTTTTAAAAGATTGATGTCTTGATTTTTTTTCTTCGGAAAAAAAACCGACATATAATGAACTAAAAATTCTAAAAGAATAAATATTAAAGTAAGAACACAACTTTTAATGGATTCCAATTTCCGAAGTAATAAACAAGAGAAATCCATTATAAAAAACAATCAAAAATCTTAACTTTGTTGTTGAAGTTATTTAAAAACCACAAACCAATTATGGAGTATAGAATAGAAAAAGACACGATGGGTAACGTAAACGTACCTGCAGATAAACTTTGGGGAGCTCAAACAGAACGCTCTCGTAACAACTTTAAAATTGGTGCTCCAGCATCAATGCCTTTAGAAATTGTGTACGGATTTGCATATCTCAAAAAAGCTGCTGCTTACACCAATTGTGAGTTAGGCGTTTTAGCGAGCGAAAAGCGTGATTTAATTGCTCAGGTTTGTGAAGAAATATTAGATGGTAAGCATGATGACCAGTTTCCGCTGGTGATTTGGCAAACAGGATCTGGAACGCAAAGTAATATGAACGTTAATGAGGTGATTGCTAACAGAGCTCACCAAATTGCGGGAAAGACGATTGGTGAGGGCGAAAAAACGATTCAGCCTAACGATGACGTTAATAAATCGCAATCGTCCAACGATACCTTTCCAACAGGAATGCACATTGCTATCTATAAAAAAGTAGTTGAGAATACCATGTCTGGTGTCATCAAATTAAGAAATACACTGCACAACAAATCGATTGCATTTAAAGATGTGGTTAAAATAGGACGTACACATTTAATGGATGCGACACCGTTAACCTTAGGACAAGAATTCTCTGGATATGTATCCCAGTTAGATCATGGATTGAAGGCTTTAGAAAACACGCTGCCTCACCTTAGTGAGCTTGCCCTTGGCGGAACTGCTGTAGGCACAGGCCTCAACACGCCTGATGGTTATAGTGAATTGGTTGCAGAGTACATCGCAAAATTTACAGATTTACCATTTATTACCGCAGACAACAAATTTGAAGCACTTGCAGCGCATGACGCTTTGGTAGAAACGCATGGCGCTCTAAAACAATTGGCTGTATCGCTTAATAAAATCGCCAATGACATTAGAATGATGGCTTCTGGTCCTAGAAGCGGGATTGGAGAAATCATCATTCCTGCAAACGAACCGGGAAGTTCTATTATGCCAGGGAAAGTAAATCCTACACAATGCGAAGCATTAACTATGGTTTGTGCACAGGTGATGGGTAATGATGTGGCTGTAACCGTTGGTGGTACACAAGGTCATTATGAACTTAATGTATTTAAACCTATGATGGCTGCTAATGTTTTGCAAAGTGCACAACTTATCGGTGATGCATGTGTGAGTTTTGAAGAACATTGTGCTGCAGGTATTGAGCCTAATCATGAGGTTATTAAACAATTATTGAATAATTCATTGATGTTGGTTACCGCACTTAATACCAAAATTGGATATTATAAGGCTGCGGAAATAGCTAATACTGCACATAAAAACGGAACAACACTAAAGGAAGAAGCTATAAATCTAGGTTATGTTACCGCTGAAGATTATGACGAATGGGTAAAACCTGAAGACATGGTTGGATCGTTAAAATAACGATTAAATGCTCTAAAAGTTCGACAAAAAGCTCTTTTAATAGTTCATTTGTTTATCTTCGCATTTAAAAAATAAATTTATGAAACTAAAATTACTTAGCTTAATCACTTTTACCTGCGCATCTGTTACATTATGTGCCCAAACAACGTTTGAACCAAAAGTCACTATAGATGCTGATACTGGAGATAATCCTTACACAATGGCAACAGGATTAATTGATGATGATGCTTTTTTGGATATTATGGTTGGGACAGATGTTGACAACACCCTTATTTGGTATAAAAATAACGGTGATGCCACCTTTACAAAACAAACCAATACTTCAAATACAATGTCTGGTGTTGGCGGTCTCAAATTAGTAGATTTAAACAATGATACTTTTTTAGATATTTTAATTACCGCTTATAATTCAGACTTTGTTGCTTGGTATGCAAATGATGGTTTAGGTAATTTTGGAGCAGAGCAAATTATTGCAACTGTGCCAGGAGCAAGTGGTTTGTTTGTTGCCGATATTGATGGAAACACCACTTTGGATATTGCGGTTACCTCCTATGATAACAGTCAAGTAGTTTGGTTTGCAAATAATGGATCTGGAGTTTTTGGTACTTCAAACACAATTGATAATACATTAGTAAACCCAGGTTCTGTAAATATGAAAGATATTGATGGTGATGGTGATTTAGATGCTTTAATTTCTACAGCAAGCTACGATGGAAACGATGTAATTGAAATTTTTAGAAATGATTTAATCCCTGGAGGTACAGTTGCTTTTACAAAGGATGCTACCTCTGTTGCAACAGGTAAAACTGGTTTTTTTAATGCAACTTTTGAAGATCTTGATGGCGACTCCAATTTAGACATTCTTGCTACAGAGGTTTCTTGTGGTGGTTGTGTAGTTGGAAATTTATATTGGTATGAAACAGATGGTGCTGGTTATACCGAAACAACATTTACGACCTCCATTATCAATCCGTCGATTGCACAACACCAAGATATAGATGGTGATACATTAAAAGATATCGTTTTAAGCAGTGGCACATCTAACGCAGGAAATGATCTGGTTTGGTTTAAAAATAATGGAGGAACTTATGGTGCCGAGCAAGTTATCGATGCAACTCAAAGTCAAGCTTTTGTTTACAACTTAGCAGATTATGATGCAGATGGAGATTTGGATATTGCAAGTTGCGCGTACAACCAAGATGATCTTAATTATTTTTCAAATAATTTAATAGTATTGGGTACAAATGATATTGAATCAGATAACTTGGCAATTTATCCAAATCCAGCTAAAAATAGTTTAAGCTTTAAAGATATGACTTCGGAAAGTTTAAATCTTCAAGTATTTGATGTTATAGGAAAATCTGTTATTAATACAACAGTTCTCAATAATGGAAGTATAGATATTTCAGCATTAAATAGTGGATTGTACATTCTAAGATTTGAAAATTCAAATACTACCTATAAGTTTATAAAACAATAAAAAATATAACCTAAACTTTAATAAAGCTGTCTTTATAACAAAGGCAGCTTTTTTTTGTTAAAGATTTATATATTTATAAAACTAAACCATCAACACATTTTATTTATGTCCATACTCATTACAAACATCAAGGAATTATTGCAAGTAAGAGATACCAACGTTACCATTGTAAAAGGTAAAAACATGAGAACCTTACCTACCTTAAAAAATGCCTACGTTTTAATTGAGCATGATACTATTGTAGAATTTGGTAAAATGACAGATTTGCATGATCAAGAAGCAGATGAAATTATCGATGCTACAGGAAAAATGGTATTGCCTACGTGGTGCGATTCCCATACCCACATTGTGTATGCAGGTGATAGAACCCAAGAATTTGTTGACCGCATCAATGGTTTATCATACGAGGACATCGCTAATCGTGGTGGCGGAATATTAAATTCCGCAGAAACATTACAAAACACTTCAGAAGATGATCTCTACGATCAAGCCTCTAAACGCTTAACAGATGTTATTAAGTTGGGTACTGGAGCAATCGAGATAAAATCTGGATATGGCTTAAATGTTAATGCCGAATTAAAAATGTTACGCGTCATCAAACGCCTTAAAAAGGATTTTCCGATTAAAGTAAAACCTACGCTTTTGGCAGCTCACGCTATCCCTAAAGACTATAAAAATAATAAAAGTGCTTTTATTGATTTGGTCGTTAATGAATTAATTCCTGCTGTTGCAAAAGAAGACTTGGCAGAATATATTGACGTATTCTGCGAAAAAGGGTATTTTGATCTTGAAGATACAAACCGTGTTTTGAAAGCTGGTATTGCACATCGCATGACGCCTAAAATACACGTCAATCAATTTAATGCTTTTGGAGGTGTTGCACTTGCAGTGAAACATAATGCCTTATCTGTAGATCATTTGGAAGAACTCAAACAGGAAGATATTACTGCTTTAAAAAATTCTGAAACCATGCCAGTTGCTTTACCTGCCTGCTCCTATTTTTTGAGCATTCCATATACTCCAGGAAGAGAACTAATTGATGCAGGATTACCTTTAGCTTTAGCGAGCGATTACAATCCTGGGTCCACACCTACCGGAAATATGAATTTTGTAGTTTCTGCTGCGTGTATTAAAATGAAGCTTACTCCAGAAGAAGCTATAAACGCTGCAACCATAAATGGTGCATATGCTATGGGAATTTCTAATCAATACGGAAGTGTTTGCAGAGGCAAAAAGGCAAATTTGATCATTACAAAAGAAATTGATAGTTACTACCAATTGCCTTATGCTTTTGGAGACAATTTGATTGATACTGTAATTATTAATGGCCAAAAGTTTTAAAGCCTCTATTTATTTACTAAAATTCTCATTTGAATTTAGACTGAATTTTAAAATATTGAGATTTTCAGTAAGGCAAATTTCAGAATAAAGAATAAAAAAAAATCCGGAAGCTCATTCGAACTTCCGGATTTTTAACCTAACCTTTGACTTTAATTACTGCAGTGTAAATTCCGAAGAAGAAATCAATTCTTTATTGCTAAAAACGTTTACAATGTAACGTCCTTCTTCAAACTCGTCGTTTGGAGCTACAAATTCACAAATATTTAAGTTTCTGTTTTCGTAGTTAAACTTACTTATTAAGCTGTAATTTAAAACTGTATCATCAAATACGATTTGCTCGTTAGCACCCAAAACGTTGTTTTTTGGATCTAAAACCTGCACGTATAATTCTTTGTCACCTGCGCCAACCAATTTATTTTTTGCAATGGTATAACAAATTCTAATTTTATCGCTTCGTCTTGCTCTTTCAGTTGGGATTAGCTTACCTGAGCTTCTCTCTATCACACCAAATCCTTTAAGATCTGTTGTTTGTAAAACCGCTGCATTAGACATTACTTCTGCCAACTGCGTGTTTTGAACTAAAAGTGAATCTGTAAACATGGTACGCTCTGCCAGTTGAACGTTAGTACTATCAAGTGACGTTGCCAACATAGAGTTTTCAATTTTAAGTTTATCATTTTCTGTCATTAGCACTTCCATTTCATCTTGTAAAGCTAAAAACTGTTTTTTGTATCTCCATAAACTGCTTACACTGTTTTGAGAAATCTTTAATGAATCCATTAAGCCTTGAATTCTCTCCCTAGCAACCAATAATTTTTCGTTAGACACTTCGTTTTCACCAATAGCCACATCATATTGTTTTGCCATTGTGCTTAGATCTGCCATAACTTGTTCTTTTTCTCGAGTTAGAGAAATTTCATTTTCTTTTTTCTCATTGTATAGTTTTGAGGTATAAAATGCAGTCCCTAGAAATAATACTAGCAATATGCCTAAAGCAATTTTTAATCCTGTACTCTTACTGTTTGAATTTTCCATAAGTTTACTTTTTGGTTTAATTATTTTAAAAAGTTAATCTTTAATTTTAGTTCAGTTGAAAAATAAAAATATATTTTTAATACGTCAAAATTAATCAATTTTGTTAATGGATAACTTAAAACTCTTTACTTCTTCAGAATTAAATACTATTCTGAAAACTCGCCCTAACGAAACCAAACTAGGAGAACATATTATGTTACTTCCCAACTCTGCTAGTATATACGATCAATTGTTAAAATTAGATGTCACGCATGTAATTTTTGGCATTAAAGAAGATATTGGCGTATTCGCAAACTACGGTAATACTGGGACTTCTAGCGCATGGAACGCAGTTATAAAAACATTGTTGAACATTCAAAGCAATGCTCATACAAACGCATCAAAATTGTTAGTTTTAGGTCATTTGGAATTTCCCAAATACGAAGAAAAAATAAAGGATTTAGATCAAAACAATAAAAAGGATATTCAAAAAGCCCGAAAAAAAGTATCTAAAATAGATGATGATGTTACGTATTTGGTGTCACAAATTATTAGTGCTGGTAAAATTCCCATCATTATAGGAGGCGGTCATAATAATGCCTACGGAAATATCAAAGGCACAGCACTTGCGCTCAAAAAGCCTATAAATGCTATAAATTTTGACGCACATCACGATTTTAGAGCAGAAGAAGGTCGCCATAGCGGTAACGGATTTTCTTATGCTTTTGCTGAAGGTTTTCTAAAAAAATATTTTGTTTTTGGCTTACATGAGAATTATACGTCTGATACTATTTTTAAAACCATAAAAAAAATAAAGCATTTTAAGTTCTGTACGTTTGAAAGTATGATGGTAAGACGAGAATCATCGTTTGATCTGGAAATGGATAAAGCTATAGAGCATGTTTCCTCAAGACCTTTTGGACTAGAGGTAGATTGTGATGCCATACAAAATGTACCAAGCAGTGCGATGACTCCTAGTGGATTTTCAGTAAATAAAGCCAGAGCATTTATTCATTATTTTGGTAAACATGAAAACACAAGATATCTGCATATTTGTGAAGCAGCTCCAACGCCAGAAACCGAAACACAAATTGGCAAATTGATTTCTTATCTCATAACCGATTTTATTAGAGCACATGATGGCGTTTAAAATCATTTCTTTTGAAAGTCAATACGCTAAAGACTTTTATGAGCTCAATATAGAATGGCTCAACACGCATTTTTATGTAGAGCCTTTTGATGAAGAAGTGTTAAGTAAACCAGAAACGTATATCATCAATAAAGGTGGTTACATCTTTTTTGCGAAAGAGAACGATAATATTTTAGGAACTGTTGCACTAATGCCTACTAATGATGCGTTGATTTTTGAATTAACAAAAATGGCAGTTTTGCCAAATCAACGCGGACGAAAAATTGGGCAACAACTACTCCAATATTGCATCAATTTTGCTAAGGACCATCATTTTAAATCGCTCATGCTCTACTCTGCCACAAAATTAGAGAATGCTATTTACATCTATAGAAAGTTCGGTTTTGTAGAATTAAAATTAGAAAAAAATAGTCCTTACAACCGTAGTGATATTAAGATGGAGTTGAAATTATAGTTTTTAGATTTACAAAGAATCAGTTAGCATATCATCCAACTCAACACAATACTCGTTTTCATTATCACACAAACCAACTAAAGTCTCTATCAACAATTGATTAACGGTTTCATCATTTGGAAAAAGATTGTGAGCCAATTTAAATTCAGAATGTGCGCCAACCAAATTATTGGATTCCAAACGTTTTATACCAGAGTTCATTAAAAAACGATAAGCACTTTTATTGGAGCGCTCCCTTAGTTCCTTCTTTTGTGTTGCCCAATTATTATGGTGATCTGTAAAATCTTCTATTTTATAGTACATTAAAAAAGTGATTAAGATTACTATAAGCACACTAAAACCAATAAAAATTTCTCTCTTATTTTTTGAAGGTTGGAGTTTAAATTCTCTTTTATAAGTAGAAAGTGTATTGCACGTTGGTCTTCGTTTTCTTTTAGAAAACGCTTTTCTTGGACGTTGTTTGTAAATCCAAGAAGCCATACCAAATCCCATGTAACCTCCCATAACAGACTTTATTTATAAGTCTGAAAATCATACGTTTTGTTACGAATTTTTGTAGTTTTTCTTCGGAAATTACTTCTCTTCGGAATTAAATAGTTCATCGTTATTCATTCCGAAGATACCTTCATATAAAAATGAAATCTAAGGTTGATTGCTTTAATAAGTGGATTCCGAATCCAGTGCGGAATGACAGCGACGAATTAATTATTGTCCTCCAAAGCCTTCAAAGAATCCAGTCTTCTTTGCAACGCTTCAATTTCCGAAGTATTCTTATTGACTTTTGGAATCACTGTTAACGAATCTACCATGTTTTGAATATCCTCGTCTGAAACTTCATTTTCATAATAGTAACCAATCCCTTCACTTGCTCTCCAAGCTTCCCCTAATTGATCATAGACTTCTTTATCCCAAGTGCTTGGGTGTTTTACATCAATCCAAATTACGTCGCGATATTCACTATCAATAAGTACCAAATCTGGAGTTGCAGAACCATCAAATTGCTGTGCATTGGTATCACTTATTGCAGAAACAGTTCCTAGAAAAAACATGCGTTTTCTACCAGCGATATCTTTTATATAAGGCCTAAACTCTACTGGAGTATTTGCTGTCCAATCGATTTCTTTTCTTGATTCTTTTACTTTTAATGGCATTGCAGAAACACCTGCATAGCCTTGTTTTTTTGCAGCGTGATCGTAGTAATATAATTTATCTGTTCCATCGGCAGGAACAAATACACTATAGCTTAAACTTGTACGCTCAGCACCTATTGGCTCTAGACCAAACCAATGGTACAAACCACTGTAGGCATCACTTTCAGAACCTGCAAAATCAAAATCGGTGACGTAAGGTTGCTGATTTTGGTCTTTTGGCATTTCTGGAATTTTCACTGCGGTTTCCATATTCCATGGTAAGGGATCACTAAATCCGCCAAGAAATTTTAAGGATTCTGCTTGTAATTGGGACACTTTTTCTGCCAACGTATTTTGTTTTGTTAGATATGGATAATTTTTCATCTCTTCCGCAGAAATATAAGTTCCTTTACCAATCGTGATACGCTCTAAATAATCGTTCATATCATGTTCTCCATTTTCAATAACCATAACGCCTCCAAAACTTGGGTATGGAAAGAAAAACCCTTTCCATTTGATTAAACTCACCACTTGTACCCATTGGCCTGAATCGTTTTTCATGTAAAATGTATCACTTGGCTCGTAATTGAAAAGCATCCACGGATTAAAACGTTGCACAACTGCATTATACGTGTTGCGACTAAATTTTAAGGATTCTCCAATGGAGAATGTTACCGGAATTCGGTTTTCATTAGAAAAACGAGGAAAAGGCGTTGTGCTCGATACTGAAAAAACCTCTTCGGTATTGTCACTTATTTGTTGCATCACATATTTTTCTGAAGGTTGAATAGCCATCGTCCATTTATTTTCGTTATCAACGCGAACTAAGTGTGGTAAGGATACGTCTTTGGTTTCTCCAACACTTTCATTTGCCATTGAGAATATGTTGCGAAGTGGCTGAATGCGTTCGTTTTGTGTTAATGGCAACTCATTGATTTCAACTTTATTTAGATCATTGAATACGTTATAGGTTTTCATATAATCATAAAGTTTTAGATGCCAGCCAACAACGTAAAGCAAACTAAAAAAACCGATGAGCAATGCAAGAATACCTATGCGTGTTCCTGTGCTGGCTGAATTTCTGAATTTTCTAAGTCCGAAAAACAAGACAATCAAACTTAATAGAATGATGAAGATATATTTCCGAAGAAATAATAATCCAGGTTGGTAATCGTCACGCAAAACAAAGAGTACGATGAGTAATATGAGACCTAATGTTATGGTAATGGTCTTTTGCTTTTTTCCTCTGTTCCAGTATGATTTGATCATTGGTTATATGTTGTTTTGGCTATTACGCTTAACTCGCGATTCTGCAAATTGTTGATATAAGTTTATAGTCTAATAGAGAGATCTTCAAAACGTTTTGGATGTAACATGTACTACATCAATCCTTTATCTTTTAAACGATCACGGGCAGATTTCTCGTTCTTTTTTAATTCTGGCTCAACTTTGATCTCTTCTTTTGCTTCTTGGACTGCTTTGTTGTCTTTATTTTTTAGATCGTGAATAAAGTCTTTTCCTTTTTCGAACGCATTATCAAATTTGTCTTCAAGAGATTCACTCTGCTCTTCAATAACTTTACTTGATTTTAGCACTAAATTTGCCAAATATGTACCTAATAATGTGCCTACTGCAAACGACGCAAATGCTGAAATCCCGTTATAACTTCCAAATACAGATATTGGAGTTAAAAATTCTACAACAAGAGCAACTATCAAAACCAAAATCGCGATAAAAAGTAGTCTTGGTATAAAGGATCTTTGATAGATAAATCCTTTTTTACTTTGAGCTGGCATTTGCAACTCCTTACTATTTACCATTTTATTTACAAAACGGTACGCACCATTGCCATTGGATTCTCTCCAGTATAGAAAAATCCCAAAAAGTATTGCTGTGATAAATATTACTAATTCTATTCCCATGGTTGTTGGTTTTACGATCCTTTATAAAGTTAGTCTAAAAAAATCAAATATTGTTACGTATTGTTTCAATTATCCAGTCTTTTAGTGAGTCATCCCAAGTGTCATACAATTTGTAAAATTCCTGTTTATCGTACCAATATAAGAACAAAACATCTTTTGGAGATATGTTGACCAATAACTTCCAAATTAAGTCTTGATGTCTTGGATGTAAGCTAGAATGAGGCTCGTGCATGGCTTCAAACAATTCCTCATCAACAATATCTGAAATTTTATATTGGTTACTCGTTTCTAATTTTTCAAGATAACGCTCCACGCTCATCACTTTTTTTCGGGTTTCAATATCTACTTTGTTCAAGTAACTTTTAAACAATAATGGATTGTCGAGAATATCTTTTATAGGATGTTGAGTGTCTTTTAGATACTGTGCAAACATAAATTTCTTAATCCTCTCGTAACGTTTTGTGGTAACACTATCTTCTAAATCGTAGGCAATGATAATATGATCACGAAGTTTATCCATAAGTTCTGGTTGAGAGATATGAAAAATCATCACCTCATGAACCGTATCCTTAATAGCCTCTTTATACCATTTCATATCTTCAAAAACAATGATTGGTGAAATAAAATCACGCAACACATAAACACCACCAAATGATTTTGTATAAAACGAATCTGTTACATAATTCACAGATCTTAAATGGAGATCACGTTCTCTTAAATCTCCATATTTGGTGGCAGAATCCAATAACTTTTTATGTAGATCTTCATCTATAAAGTTGTTTCCGGTTTTGAATTTTTCAATTAGTTCTAATTGCTCCTCTCTCACGTGGTCAAGATTGTCAATGAGATGAAATTTTATAGTAACAATTTGATATCTCAAAACATCTAATGGCTCATAAAACGCATCAATACTTTGATCAAAATCGATACAAATAGCAGAGTCTCTAGTAATATCATTGATTTTTTCACCATGCACTTTAAAGACCAACTGCATCATTTCCCTATCAAACGTGTGATAAGGCATATACACAGGTTTTTTGTTTTGAAGTGGTGAAATGATAATCCCGTGAGGATTGGACTCTCCATTACAGAGGTAGTTTTCTTCATTTTTTTCTTCGGAAATCTCTGGGCTCCATCCAATCCCATCAATATGGAAATGAGTTAGTTTCGTTTCAATAAAACCCAATTTTTTTAGGCACTTATTGTAACGCTCCACCAGTTTTCCACTTATAGGAATCAATTCACTTCTATAAAGATTTGCTACTTTTAATTTATCCATCTTGTTTCCGCGAAAGCGGTAATCTTTTTCATATTAATTCTAAAATCTCATTTTTATGTATGAGATTCCTGCCTAAGCAGTAATTAAAACTTATGAATTTGTAAATATTGTAATAACATAATTGATTTGGCATCTACTATTTCTCCTCCTTCAATCATTTTAATAGCTTTATGAAACGCAAGTTCCAAAACTTCAATTTCCTCATCTTCACTATCTAATCCACCACCTTTATTCACTTTCATTTCTTCGGAATATTCTGCAATAAACAAAAACATTTTTTCGGTTAATGCTCCAGGTGATGTGTATGCTGTTAGAACTTGTTTTGCACTATTAATTTTATAACCTACTTCCTCTTCTGTTTCTCTTAAAATGGTTTCTAGTGGACTGTCATTACCATCAATAGCTCCTGCACAAACCTCAATAGACATGCCTTCTTTTTTATTGACCTCATAAATGGGCATTCTAAATTGTTTGGTTAAAATCACGGTATTTTTTTTAGAATTGAACAACAATATTGCTGCACCATTACCTCTATTATAGGTTTCACGAGATAATCGTTTCCACTCGCCATTTTTGAATTTATAATCGTAATCTATTTTATCTAATTTTGCCCATTCATTAGATAGATTAGTGTGTGCTATGTTTTTTATATTCTGCATTTAATCTCTTTTCCCAAACTGTTCTCTAGCTTCGGTTTCTATGTTTAATTGATTTATTCTAGCATCTACTTTTCGTTTGAAATCGGTATCTGCAATAGTCGCAACGTTATCTAAATAGCGAACGACTTCTTGTCGGCGAATTTCAGAAAAATCCAAACCTTTCATATTGGCACGCATCAATTCTTGAAGCATATTAAACTTGGTTTCATAATCCTTTTTGAAATAAACTTCCGGATTTTCAAACCAATCCTCTTCCAGATCAAAATCTGTCAATCGCAATGACACAGCGCTTTGAATATTACGCACGTCACGAGAAGAAAAGAAAGGGAAAATCTTCTGGATTTCTTTGTAAAGATTAGCGTAAAACAAATGATCTGTGGTTTTATATTGACTTTCTATTTTTCCGTAGGCATCTAAAACACGTTCTTCGGTTGGCTTATCTGAGACATTTAAAATTTCTCCCATATTCTTCGCCAAGCCTTGATCTTGGAGGTAACTATAGTTTTCTGGACCTTGCATGTTTACGAAATCTGGCATGGTATTATCCAGTTTGCGCCACCATAAATGATCTTGATCCAAGAAATCATGTTCCGTTAGAGCACCATCAATCTTAAATCGACCTTGCACACGAGAGATGACCGCTTTATCCAGCATTTCGGGTAAATTCGTGAACAGGCCAATAGAACTATTTCCGTAGTTAACAGCGTAAGCGCCTTCAGTATATCTCAAAAACACACCAATAACTTCTTTTACACCTGCGGAAACTCCTTGTGCTGTTCGCTCTTGCAAATTGTTTTCGGCATCGTCTATTGGTGCGAAAATCAACTTACTTGGATCCTGCAACGGTTTCATCCAATCTACCATTTTTTCTGCGGAACCACCTTGAAAGGTTGAAATCAACGTATCTGGCATTGGGTGAAACAAGAACGGAATATCGAGATTATCGCAATGCTCTTTAAGTCGAGTGGCAATAGCTGCAATGAGCATACTTTTTCCTGTCCCAGGAATTCCGTAGCCCATAAACACTGGCATGAAACCACCTAATTCTTGAAATGGATTTTTCTTCGCCTCAAAATCGTAACTCAGCATACGCTCTGTTAAACGACGCGCAAAATGTTTTGCATCTCTGTTACCAACAATTTGCTCAAATTGTATTTTATTAAACTCTACACTTTTTGCAGCACCTTGAAACACATTGTCCCAACCGGAAACTGAAAAGTCTGAATTCTCTAACTTGTAGGTTCTATCAACTACCGTTTCAGTATGTTCCAGACTGTTTTTTCGCATTTGAATTTCAGCAATCAAAGCTTCAAAATATACTACTGTAAAATCGATAACGTCTTTGTCTGACTTTATGATTTCTGGGTGCCCTAAATACTTATCGTAATAAAATAATGCGCACGAAATCCCTTTTAGAGGTGTCATCAAAGACACTTCTGGAATACCTGCAAATTTGTTTCGCATGACGCTCAAATCATCTGATGCGATGGTTTTTAGATCGTGTAAAATTTTATAAGATGTAGCAAATAGCATAAAAGCAGTTGCGGTTTGCATTTTGCTTTCGTACTCTCGCTTTCCAGAGGTGTCTAATGCCGATTTGTTTTCCGATAAGCTGGATAAACCTGAAGCGTCATAGTAACTATCTTTGATCCAGATCCCTAGAGTAATTCCTTCTTGAACCGCAAAAAGTGTTTGGTTCAAGTGAATTGGAATCGCAATAGATTCTGGCAACAAACGTTTTTTAAGTTCTAATATCGTTTTTGATACTGAAGTGACATCTGTACCTCCATTTCCTTTGGCTTTAGATAAATACAATAAAATGGATTCGTCTTTTGCATCCTTATCTTTATTTTTTGCTCGCTGTCCTTGCTCCCATTGGATGCTTTTTATATAAGACGTTGCTTCATCACGAAGCATGTCAAGTTCATTTTGTTTTATAGGAAATGTTGAGTTGTGTTGCATGGTTTAGTTATCTGTTGCTTGTTCTATTTAACATCCAAATTTTCTTAATTTGATAGTTTTGTGAACTAATATTAATTCAACCTATAGTTGTTTAATCTTGCTGCTTCTTTCACTTCTTCAGTTAAATTTGCATCAAAACTAAAACCGTGGAAAAGCCATTTATCATTAGGTTTGTAAAATTGAAATGTAAATCTTAGGGGTTGTCGTCCATACTTTACCAAATAGCTTTTCAGAATATAGCTGTCAGATATTTTTTTTTCTAAAATCAATTCTTGACCATAGTATTTACCAACGTAATCCTCTGTAAGTGATTCCATTTGATTCTTGAGTATAATTACGTCGTCACTAGACTGACTAATCCAATCATTCTTACTATAAATAAAGTTTAAGGCGCTTGTAGATCCCTTATCCTTATAAATTTCAAAAAACTCCTCAACAATCTCTTCCGGTGATGATTGTGCAATCAAGGAATTTGAAAATACTAAGACAATAAATATTACAAAGTAGTTCTTCATAAGTTTAATTTTTAATATTAAGATCAGCAATTTGAATAGGCGCCTTAGCCAACTTATTCATAATTTCTGGTGTTTTATTATATAGTAATTGTATAATTCTATGAGGTGCAAAAATGTATCGTTGTCTAAAAATTTCATCCCACTTTTGAAAGGTTTGTTTGCTAAAAAAACTACCTTCCTTAAATTCACTTTTTGAACTGACTTCATCGATTTTAAAAGAGACTGCATAAGACTCTAAAGGCACTGTCTTTTGTGAAATACCTTCTAAAATGGCATGTGTTACCTTATTCTCGTCTTTTGCAAACACGTTGTGGATTGGTCCTAAATCTACTCTTTTTATTAATTTAGGAAATAACTTCGGGATACGTTTATCTATACCATAAGCCATCATGTCCAAATTCATTTCCCTATCTGCAACCGTTTTTAGAGCGTAATAAATGTCTTCTCTCTCTTTTTGTGGATTACTGCCATCGTAATCAAAGTACATATAGCAAACAAACGGTCTATTATGGGAAACTTCGTAAAAGCTCCAGCTTACCAAAAACTCTGCTGGAGAACCTTGTGGCGCTTCAATGATTTTACCTTGTACGAAACGGTTGAAAATGTATTCTTTTTTTGCTGAAGAATAATAGACTATAGATGCAGCCTGAAATAATTTACGTTTAGCAATAGGTTCTTTTTTGCGTAATAATGTATCTAGAAACTCTTCTTTTAAAATATTTGTATCTGTTAACTTCCCTAAATAATCTTCTCTTAACCCTAAATCGTTGAATAAATATCTAAACTCGAGATAATTTGGAAATCCAGAATCGGTTAAATCTACTTTCATGTTTTCTTCATCATCGTACATGTATTTTACACGCATCGCTTCGATAGAATACAATAACAAATCACAGTATTGCTTAAACAACAATAATTCCTGATGATTTAGAATTTGCTTTTGCTGTACTGCGACAATAAGTTCTTTTAATGTAAAATCTATCATTTTGTGATAGAACACATACTGTTCTTTAGAATCTAATACTGCGGAATCTAATGGTGTTACGATCATTTTTTTAGCGATTAGCTTTTGGCAATTGGCTAGAATTGAATATCAAGGTTGTTATAAATTAAATTTTTCTTTACAGATGTGATTATTGGTAGTCACTATTGTTTTACCATTATTTAAAGTTTGAACCTTTTGAACTTTAAAGCATTCTGAATGATCATTTGAGATACAAATCAAAACAACCACTGTAACACTTAATAAAATTGCTGCTATTGAAGCGACTATGATTTTTTTCATTTAGTGTAATTTATTTAAAATCTTTTTCCTGTTCTCTGTCCCAATTTCGTTTTGCTATAAATATTGCAGTAACGAGAATGTAGGATACAGAATTGACAACTAATGTGCGAATTATGTTTTCATCATAAAGCAAAAAATAGGTTCCAATTAAATTAAATATGAAAAAAACCACTAAAAAAAGAACAAATGTTTTATTGGTCATATGCTTATTCATTATCTAATTTTTAAATATTGGTTGATATTTGCGTTAAGGATGGAGCAATTGTTGGAGCTCTTCGTTTTTACGAAAGCGACTTGCGAGAGCCTGACCTAATTTTGCCATTAAAAGCAAAATTAGGTAACGCCATCATAATTAATTTAAGACAATAAATCGTCGTCGTTAGCTTTTGGTTTAGGCTCGCCTGCTGGCTCTCCTCCACCTGAAGGTGCATTTGGATCTGCACTGTAATACTCGTCAAAAATCTCTTTCATATCAATACCATAACGGTCTGCAAAGTTTTTTTGAATTTCGTTGTCTTTCGTCCTGATTTCTTTTAAAGCTTCTGCGTAACTACCATAAACGCCTTGCATCACTTTTTCGTGAACCGGAATGTTATCCATCATTTCTTGACGTGCCTTAGCACTTGCTGTGTGCATTGCTGCCAGTGTTTCGCCAATATGCTCATCGGTCTTGACACCTAAATGCTCTAAAATTGCTGCAAATTCTTGATCTGTACGTGCTTTTAATGCCACTACGTAACCGTCGTAATATTTTAGACGCTCATCGGTATCACTCTTTAATTTTGCACGATGCGTTTGTAAGTTACTACGTAGCGAGGTCAATACTTTAATAGTTAAGTTATGTTTGTGGACAAAACTATCTTTTGATGCTGCGAGTGTTGTGTAAGCGTTCTTTAAACCTTCCAACTCTTCAACCTTTTGCTCAAGCGTAGTTACTTTTGCCAAAGCATCAGAATATTCGGTAGATTGTTTGTCTGCTACTTCTTCAAGTGCTTGACGAGCTTGCTTTAAAAGTGCATATTGTTCTTCTAACTTGGTTTCAACTTCTTTTTTCTTCTCTAAAGCTTTGGTGTGGTTTTTACTAGCTTCTACTATGGCAGTTTTTAAGCTTTCTTCTACTTCTTTAATTTCTAGCTCTCTGTCCTTTAATCGCTTAATTGCTGCTTGACTTTTAAATGACAGTTCATTTAACAGTGTTTGAACATCTGCACTTTCAATACGTTGCTGAAATAATGCTTTTGCTTTATTATCTGATGCTTCGCGCTCTTTTTGAGCTGCTTTAAGCTCATCTTCAGCATTTTTGATTTTGCTCTTTCTACCCCAGAGGTTATTCCAAAACGTATCTGGTTTAGCATTTGCATCTTCCAGTTCTACTTTTGCTCGTTCTAACCTTTTAATGGCATCATCAATGACTTTTTGTTCTGCTGCATTTAATGCAGAAAAACCTTCAAACATAATTCCAACCTCATCTTGATAATCGGTAAGATCCTTAATGGCATCCAATAGTGTAGACCGGTCTTTCTCTGCCATGTCAACAACATTGTCTAATGTTGCGTTTAGGATTTTTTGACGACTTTCTGGATCGTCTTCTTGAGCGAGCTTCGATTTCATTTGGTCAATGGCCTTTCCCCAGTTGACATCTACTTTTTCGATTTTCTCGTTAGAATTTGTTTCTAATAAATCAAAATCATCAGCCATGTTATGTTGTGTGTTTTAGTTGGACAATATTTAGGATAAGCAATTTCGTTAAAAAATATGATTTTAAAAACTTAATGTGCCTAAAATATCAGTATCAAATTATAATGTTTTGTTACAAACTTTATTTAGAATTTTTTTGTGATTATCTTTAAGTTCTAAAACAGATAAAATCTATGAACTATTTAAAATTACTTTTAATCTTATTGTGTTTTACAACTTTTTCTTGTAAAACAGATACAAAAAAACAATCAACGGATACTGCAGAAACTACTGAAACAAATTTGGTTGCTGAGAATTCTTCGGAAATGTCTAATACTGAAAAAGGAGATATGTTAGACATAAATCCTATCTCTCATGCCACTATGGTTTTAACTTTAGGAAACGATGACATTTACGTTGATCCAACTGGAGGAACAGAGGCTTTTTCTGAATTTACCTCTCCGGAAATCGTCTTGCTCACTGATATTCATGGTGATCATTATGATATTGAAACCCTTAAGGGATTAGATTTATCTAATGCTACTGTAATTGCACCAAAAGCTGTAGTTGACATGTTTCCGAAGGATTTAAAGACAAAAACTATAATTACCTTAAATAATGGTGAGACGTATGATACTACTCAAGGTTTCTCTGTTGAAGCATTACCTATGTACAATTTGCGTGAAGAGGCTCTAAAATTTCATCCCAAAGGACGTGGTAACGGTTATGTGCTAACTATAAATGATGAGCGTATTTATATCTCTGGCGATACAGAGGATATTCCTGAAATGAGAAATCTCAAAAACATAGATAAAGCATTTATATGTATGAATTTGCCATATACAATGACCGTTGAAAAGGCAGTTGAAGCTGTGTTGGAATTTAAACCAAAAACGGTTTATCCATACCATTATCGTGGCCAAGACGGTATGAGCGACACAGAAAAATTTAAGACCATGGTGAACCTTGGAGATGGGTCTATTAAAGTGGTTCAACTGAATTGGTACAATTAACAAATGTTAATTATATCGATTAAGTGTAACTTTTTCTAGATAAATGACTTATATAATAAATAATATTGTATATTTGAGTTCCCAATCAATTTAATTATAGTGCGATGTTAACTACTTATATATCAAACATTTTTACTGTAAGCACGATGCAGCTTACTATAGTATTAATAATTACTGCATCTATTTTTTTGGTATTTATCGCAGTTGCTATAATTAAAATGTATAAGTTAAAAGCTGAAAATAAACGATTGCTTGACAATAATTTTTACAAATCTAAAATAGATAAGAGTTACCAGGATTTTACAGACGGTCATCTATACGATAATAACAATAGTTAAATATTAAGATATTTATATATAAAAAAAGCCAGCAAATGCTGGCTTTTTTTATGTTTTGCTTTTAAATTTTATCTTACTAACTTTTTATATTTAATTCTTTTTGGCATTAAATCTCCACCTAAACGTTTTTTCTTATTTTCTTCGTAATCTGAGAAACTACCCTCAAAAAAATATACCTGACTATTACCTTCAAATGCTAAAATATGTGTACAAATTCTATCTAAAAACCATCTGTCGTGAGAAATAACCACTGCGCATCCAGCAAAATTTTCTAATCCTTCCTCTAAAGCTCTCAATGTATTCACATCAAGGTCATTGGTAGGTTCATCTAAAAGCAATACGTTGCCTTCCTCTTTAAGTGTCATTGCTAAATGTAAACGGTTGCGTTCTCCACCTGAAAGCAATTTTACCGCTTTATTTTGTTCACTGCCAGAAAAATTAAATCGACTTAAGTATGCTCTGGAATTTACTTGCTTACCTCCCATCAAAACCAATTCTTGACCATCACTAAAGTTTTGCCATATTGATTTTTCTGGATCTATATTAGAATGTTTTTGATCTACATACGCTAGTTTTGCTGTTTCACCAACTTTAAATTCCCCTTTATCTGGAGTTTCCTCACCCATGATCATTCTAAAAATTGTGGTTTTACCAGCACCATTTGGTCCTATAACCCCAACAATGCCTGCTTGTGGTAGATTGAAATTTAAATCTTCATAAAGTAATTTGTCGTCATACCCTTTACTTACACCTTTGGCTTCAATGACATTGGTTCCCAAACGTGGTCCATTTGGAATGTAAATTTCAAGTTTCTCATCCAATTGTTTTTGGTCTTGACTCATTAATTTATCGTAATTATTCAAACGTGCTTTTTGCTTAGTCTGGCGACCTTTTGCTCCTTGTCTTACCCACTCTAGCTCACGCTCTAATGTTTTTTGGCGTTTTGAAGCTGTTTTGCTTTCTTGAGCCATACGTTTAGATTTTTGATCTAACCAAGATGAATAATTTCCTTTCCAAGGGATACCTTCACCTCTATCTAGCTCTAAAATCCAACCAGCAACGTTATCTAAAAAATATCTATCGTGAGTTACCGCAATGACAGTTCCTTTATATTGCGCCAAATGATGCTCTAACCAATGTACAGACTCTGCGTCTAAGTGGTTAGTAGGTTCATCTAATAATAAAACATCGGGTTCTTGAAGCAATAATCTACATAGTGCCACTCGACGACGCTCTCCACCAGATAATACTCCGATTTTTTTATCGCCATCTGGAGTACGTAACGCATCCATCGCTATTTCTAATTTGGTGTCAAGCTCCCAAGCATCTGCTGCATCAATTTGATCTTGTAGTACTGCTTGACGGTTCATTAGTTTTTCCATTTTATCTGGATCGCTATAAACTTCCTCTAAACCAAATTGATCATTAATATTGTTATATTCATCTAGAATTGCTACTGTTTCCGCAGCACCTTCTCTTACAATTTCCATAACTGTCTTATCGTCATCGAGCTTTGGCTCTTGTTCTAAATAACCAACCGTATATCCCGGAGAAAATACCACATCACCTTGATAATTTTTATCAACGCCTGCAATAATCTTTAGTAAAGTTGATTTACCAGAACCGTTTAAACCAAGAATCCCAATTTTTGCTCCGTAAAAAAAGCTAAGATATATGTTTTTTAAAACAGGTGTTTGTGCACTTTGAAACGTCTTGGTCAAGCCAGACATTGAGAAAATTACTTTTTTATCGTCACTCATTTTATATAAGTTGTTTAATTGTTTTTTATTAATTTGTTAAGTTGAGGAATGATATGATAATTGTTTAGCCATTTCCAGATATTTTAAAAAGCCCACAGTACATTAAATTGCAATGAGAGATTATATATATTTTTATTCCGAAGTACACCTAAAGAATTTTAATATCTAGAACTGTTGAAATAGCAAACTAAGTTTAAGAGTTTACCTAAACGCGTCCTTTTAAAGCATTGAATACCCATGCTATGCAAAAAAAACCAACACCTACAGCTGCAAAACCGTATCCTGCGACTTCGTAATATCTAAAAGCACCTAAAGCAATAAGTCCTAATCCTACAATAATCATTATTGTGGTAGCCCAAGCTAACACTGTGTTTTTGTTCATTGCCATAATTAATTAATTTTTAAGGGAAATACAAATATCGTATTTTTTAAACAAAAAAAAGCATTCCGTTACAGAATGCTTTTGCTATTAATCAAAATTAAAGGGGATTAATTCATAGGGACTTCTATTAATAACAATTCGGTTTCTTGATGAGCTGCAATTAAAAAATCTTTTACTTCGGAAATTCCAATAGCATCACGAGTTTCTAATTTATGTTCACCTACCGTAATATCTCCACTTATTACTAAGATGTAAACTCCATGATTTTCAGATTTTAGTGCGTAATCAAGTGTTTTTTCGCGATCTAAATCCAATCTAGATAATTTAGCGTCTTGATGAATTTGCAAAGCGCTACTTGTATCCTCATCGATTGATGTCACTAAAGTTTGTAATTTGTTTTTTCTTTCTGAAGCACTAAAATGTTTTTGACCGTAACGCGCTTCAACATTCCTTTTATTCGGAACAATCCAAATTTGAAATAAACTTAAATATGTATCATTTGAACCATTAATCTCAGAGTGTTGCACGCCTTGACCTGCAGACATTATTTGCACTTCCCCAACATTTACTTCCTGCCATTCGTTATGCATAGAATCTCTGTGTTTTAATACTCCAGATAATGGGATCGTAATGATTTCCATATTATCATGAGGATGCGTACCAAAACCCATCTTTGGTGCAATCGTATCGTCATTTAAGACGCGTAGTGCTCCAAAATTCATGTTATTTTCATCATAATAATTCGCAAAACTAAACGAGTGGTTAGCTTGTAGCCAACCATGATTTGCAAAACCTCTTTCTCCTGCCCTTGTTATAGTTGTTTTCATAATGTTTCTATAATTGATATTATTTTTTTGAAATTTTAAATGTTAACGCATCTTATCTAGCAAATCACTTAATTGCTCCGCTTCTTCTTCATTTAAATTTTTAAGTAAGTCATTGTTCATATTATTAGGAATTGATGACAATAAATCTCTTCCCTCTTTAGTTATGGCAATTTTAACAACGCGTCTGTCATGCTGTGATGGTAACCTTTCAATTAGGTTTTTAGCGCAAAGTTTATCCATTAATCGTGTAGCATTGGGTGAGCGCTCCAACATTCTATCCTTAATCGTTTGGACATTGAGTGCCTCATCTGCTCCTCTCAAAATTCTAAGAATATTGTACTGCTGAGGGGAAATGCCAAAATCTTTAAAAAACTCGTTTTGACAACTTGTGATCCAATTTGCAGTGTAAATAATATTAAGCAATGCCTTGATTCTATTATTCTCGAATTTTGAATTGATATCCCTTGCTAAATCACCCATTTTATGTAATTATTTTATAATAATTTTTAAAACTAAAATTCTAAGCTCTCAAATCATTGTATTTAGAATTTTCACTAAAAACCTTATCTACATAAGGACAGCTTGGTATGGCTTTGAGATTATTAGTTCGCATAAATTGCGCAGACTTTTCAATTAATTTCAATCCCAAGTCCTTGCCTCTATACGATTTGTCTATTAAAGTATGATTGATATCAATGGTGTGGTCATCTACAACTATGTAAGTCATTTCTCCTATTTCCTTTCCATTTTCTTCTAAAAAGAATTTTCCTTCTCCATCTAATTGTTTGTGTTTGACTTCCATTTTATAGGCTTTTTTCAAATTTTTTAACTTCAGCAATAAGCTCGTCGTTAAGATCTTTGTTTACTATTTTTCCTTCGGAAAAATTATCACCAAAAGATGGTAATGAAAATTTACCTACAATATTGGCATCATGAAATGGAAAGCGATCCATCGCAATACCTAAAACCGATTGTCCACCTCGTGCTCCAGGAGAGGTTGCCATCAACAAAATGGACTTATTAAAGAATGTTTTAGTTTCGATTCTCGACATCCAATCAAATAAATTTTTAAATACCGATGTATAGGCACCGTTGTATTCTGCCAATGATAATACTATACCGTCCGTTTCCTTAATATGCTTTAAAAACTTTTTAGCATTTTCTGGAATACCTTCTTTTTCCTCTAATTGCTTACTGTACATTGGTAATTCAAAATCGTTAAGATCTAAAATAGAAACATTTACATTACAAACTAAAGTAGATGTGTAAACTGCTAATTGTTTGTTTATTGAATCTGTGCTGTTGCTTCCAGCGAATGCTATAATGTTTTTCATCTTATGTTTTTTTGTTATTCAAATATACTCAAATAAATTATATATTCCTAGGTAAATATTTCCATGTAATTAATTTTAACAAAACATTCACTTTCTTAACATAAATTGGTTTTGTAAATTCGTAGGAAATTAAAAGACCTTATGGATTTAAACTTCAACAAAAACGAAGATCACAATAAACTACTTCTTTCAGACTTAAAAAAACGTTTGGCAAAGGTAAAATTAGGAGGCGGAGAAAAACGTATCGAAAAACATCACGCCAAAGGTAAAATGACTGCCAGAGAACGTGTAAATTTCTTATTGGACTCTAAAAAGCCATCTATAGAAATTGGAGCGTTTGCTGGAGAAGACATGTATGAGGAGCATGGAGGCTGTCCTTCTGGAGGTGTTGTTGTAAAGATGGGTTATGTGTCAGGCAAGCAATGTATTGTTGTCGCCAATGATGCTACTGTAAAAGCTGGTGCCTGGTTCCCTATCACTGGCAAGAAAAATTTGCGTGCACAAGAAATTTCTATAGAAAATAGATTACCAATTATATACTTGGTGGATTCTGCAGGTGTGTATTTACCAATGCAAGATGAAATTTTCCCAGACAAAGAACATTTTGGTCGCATTTTTAGAAATAATGCAGTCATGAGCAGCATGGGAATTACACAAATTGCTGCAGTAATGGGAAGTTGCGTTGCTGGCGGAGCGTATTTACCAATCATGAGTGACGAAGCTTTAATCGTAGATAAAACAGGAAGTATTTTTCTAGCAGGAAGTTATTTAGTGAAGGCTGCCATTGGGGAAACCATAGATAATGAAACTTTAGGAGGTGCGACAACACACTGCGAAATTTCTGGAGTGACCGATTATAAAGCAAAAGATGACAAGGATGCTCTGGAAACCATCCAGCGCTTAATGGATAAAATTGGTGATTATGATAAAGCTGGATTCAATCGAGCTGTATCAAAAAAACCTACAGAAAATCCTGATGATATCTTCGGAATCTTGCCAAGATCACGTGCAGATCAATACGATATGAAAGAAATTATCAAACGACTAGTTGACAACAGTGAGTTTGACGAATATAAAGAAGGCTACGGAAAAACAATCATCACAGCCTACGCAAGAATTGATGGTTGGGCAGTTGGTATTGTTGCCAACCAACGAAAATTGGTGAAGACCAAAAAGGGAGAAATGCAGTTTGGTGGTGTCATCTATAATGATAGTGCAGACAAGGCAACACGCTTTATTGCTAATTGCAACCAAAAGAAAATCCCTTTGGTCTTTTTACAGGATGTTACAGGTTTTATGGTTGGTAGTAAATCTGAACATGGTGGTATCATTAAAGATGGTGCAAAAATGGTGAATGCGGTGAGTAATTCCGTAGTTCCAAAATTTACTATTATCCTCGGAAACAGTTACGGAGCAGGAAATTACGCCATGTGCGGAAAAGCTTACGACCCTAGATTAATCGCTGCTTGGCCAAGCGCAGAACTTGCGGTGATGAGCGGGAATTCCGCAGCAAAAGTATTATTGCAGATTGAAAAAGCATCGCTTCTTAAAAGAGGAGAAAAAATTACCGAAGCCAAAGAAAAAGAGCTTTTCGATAAAATCAAAAATAGATACGATAACCAAGTATCACCATATTATGCTGCAGCTCGCATTTGGACGGATGCTATTATTGATCCATTAGAAACCAGAACATGGATTAGTATGGGTATAGAAGCTGCAGACCACGCTCCTATTGAGAAAAAATTTAATATGGGCGTTTTACAGGTATAACATGTCTCAACAGAAAAGCACCTCTTCAGTTTTTACGATCATCTTGCTCATATTAGCTGGAGAAGCTGTTTTCATTTTACCTTTTGTACTCGTTAGAATTTTTAGAACCACATTTTTAGAATCTTTCGCCATTACACAAACAGAATTGGGAAGTTGTTTTTCTGTTTACGGTCTCGTTGCGTTGTTTTCTTATTTGTTTGGTGGTCCATTGGCAGATAAATTTCGTCCGCATGTATTAATGTCTATCGCTTTGATGCTCACTGCGGTTGGCGGGTTTTATTTGGCGTCTTATCCATCGTTAGCCAAACTTCATTTACTTTATGGGTTTTGGGGATTCACCACTATTTTTCTCTTTTGGGCTGCCATGATTAAAGCTACCAGGATTTGGGGAGGAGAGAGCAAACAAGGTATCGCATTTGGATTTTTAGACGGTGGACGGGGTTTGGTGGCAGCACTATTTGGATCGGTTGGTGTGTTTATTTTTTCAGCATTTATAACCAAAGATATTGAGCTTACATCTATTTTAGAGCGAAAAGAAGCTTTCAAAGAGGTCATTACCTACACGTCAATTGCAGTTTCTATAGTTGCAATTCTTGTATTCTTTTTTCTTCGGAAATTAGATGCTTCCGAAGAAAAAAATCTTAAAACTAAAATCGGAAAATCAAAATTACTTACTCTAGAAAATTTTAAAATGGTCATGCAGTTTAAAGCTGTTTGGCTTTTGATGGTCATTATTTTATGCGCTTATTTTGGATATAAAATGACAGATCTCTTTAGCCAATATGCAGAAGATGTTATGAATTATAATAAAATTGAAGCTGCAAAAGTAGGCACTTCGCTTTTGTATATGAGACCAATTATAGGTGTTGTCATTGGCTTGATGGCAGATCGTACCCGAGCATCACTTTGGATTGTTATTGGGTTTTTATTGATGGTTATAACCAGTTCTATTTTTGCAAGCGGAATTATCAATGACAGTTCTACTCTTTTATTTATAACCTCCATAGGCACGATGGCTCTTGGCGTTTATTCTGCAAGGGTTCTATATTTTGCAACTTTAGAAGAAGCTAAAATCCCGTTGGCAGCAACAGGAACAGCGGTTGGTTTTATCTCAATCATAGGTTATACACCAGATATCTTTGCTGGACCGCTAATGGGTTATTTTCTGGATGCCAACCCTGGAGCAGTTGGATTAGAAAACGTTTTTGGTGTGATGACCTTATTTTCGGTTATTGGATTAATAGCATCTTTTTGGTTTTATAGACACTCTAAATCAATATTATTAAAAACTAAGATTTAATTTTTTCCAAAGTCTTTTTACGCTGGATTTTACCGGTCTCTGTCATCACGAATTGAGGAACTGGATATATCTTCTTCGGAATTTCAAATTTTCCTAATCCCTTAAAAATAGCTTTATCTAAATTAGCCTCTTCTGCTTCTAAGATTAGAATGAGTTGCTGCCCCAGGTTTTCATCAGCTTCCGAAGTTATAAAAAATTGCTCCTTGATTTTTCCTTTTAACTGCTCTTCAATTTGCTCTGGAAACAATTTTAATCCACCAGAATTGATGACATTATCTATGCGACCAAGCCACTCAAATTCTGTTTCTGAATGCAATTTAACAATATCATTAGTGACAATTTTGTTAGGTGCCACTTTTGGAGCATCGATTACCAAACACCCTCTTTCGTCTTGAGATATTTTTACATCTGGCAATACTTTAAAGTAAGACTTCTTATTTAAGTCATTTAATGGCTTTAAAGCAATATGCGTGGCAGTTTCGGTCATGCCATAAGTTGCATAGACCTTAGTGTTTAGGGATTGTGTAGATGCTATCAAATCTGAAGAAACAGTAGAACCTCCTACAATCATAATATCAACATTGTGCAAATAGGTCAATGTAGATTTCAATTGCATTGGCAGCATGGCACAAAACCTATATTTTTTTTCATAATCAAAAACAGGACGTGATGCAGGCTCAACCAAATCAACCTCAAGACCTAATATTAAGGCTCTAATTAACATCATTTTACCAGCAATATAGTTTGTTGGCAAACAATGAAGTGATGTATCTCCAAGTTGTAATTGCAAATAATTACCAGTAGCAATTGAAGAATTCACCATGGCTTGTTTGCTTAGTTTTATTTTTTTAGGTTTACCCGTAGATCCAGACGTTTGCGCAAATATATAGTCTTTCTCATCCAACCAGTCTAATAGAAAATTACCAGTGATTTTTTCATAAGGCTCTCCTTCTTTAACTAAGCTGTAGGCTACTTCTTTTAATTCTTCGTGATCAAAATTTGTACCGTTGAGTTTAAATTTTGAATGTACTTTATTGTGAGTTGGTGTCATAAAATTTCAGCTTAATTAAATTATTCTCCAATGATTTTATAGTCTTCTGTTGGTGGCTCATGAATGTCACCAAACAATTTTTCTTTCCAGTTTTTCCATTTATATACTTTAGCAAAAACAAATAAAATAATTGGAAAAATTATAAATACCGGTAACACCATATCTATAAATTCTAAACTAGGCTCTGCTGTATCTTTTAGAATAGAATGGGTTTGAAATGCAGTCCAGTCTGAAGTTACCAACAAAGCAGTGAACAAATTATTTGCTGCGTGAAAACCTAAAGCGAGCTCTGTGCCCTCATCCATTAAGGTCATGATCCCTAAAAATAAACCAGTACCTATGTAATAGACCAATAACGAATAACCTAGTTTTTCAATTTCTGGATTTGCAATATGTAATAGTCCAAAAATAAGTGAAGTCATTAGCAATGGAAACCATCTGTTTTTTGCAAGCATACCAAAGCCTTGCATCAAATAACCTCTAAATAAATACTCCTCTAAACTTGTTTGGATTGGAATTAGGGCAATTGCTATTATAGCTAAAATTAGAAAACGCTGAGGCTCAAAATTGAACTCATAATTTTCTGGGGACAGATAAAAATAATCTACTAAAACAAGACTAGATGAGATAATTCCCCAAAATACGAATGCAAACATGATACGTTTCCAATCGAGTTTTGGTCGGGAAGTTGCAATACTAACCATCTTTTGGTTGTGTAAGGTTCTTACCGCGATCCATAAGCCAACAAATGCCATCACAAAGGAAATGAGCATTAAAAACAAGAAGAGATTAGAATCTAAAAGTGCATACATTGTTGCTTCACTCACATTTTCAAGATTGCCTCCTTGTTCTATAGTTTTATAAACGACAGCTCCCAATAAAGGAAGTTGCCCTATAACTGCAGCGATAAAAACAATCAAAGAACCTACTAAATACCTCCAAAAATCATGTTGCGCTTTAAAAGCTTGTGCTATAAACATAGTCGTAATTTTAAATTTTAATCCTGAGATTAGAAAGGTTCCAATCTCCATTTATTTTGTATTGCAATGTACCATTTTTTACAATTAATGGTGCATCAAAATTATTAGTAAATAGACTCCCAGTGCCTAGGCCTTGTGGCAAATTGCTGTTTTGTTTAAACGTCCATTGTGCAATGGCATTAAGCCCAATATTGCTTTCTAGAGCACTTGTAATCCACCAGCCAATGTTATGGTTTTCTGCTAAATTAATCCACTTTTCGCTCCCTTGAAACCCTCCAACCAACGTTGGTTTTAAAATAATGTATTGCGGATTTATTACGGTTAATAGTTCTTTCTTTTTGTCTTCGGAAAATATACCAATCAACTCTTCGTCTAAAGCAATTGGTAAAGGTGTCGTTTCACACAATTTCGCCATTTCCTGCCATTGACCTTGTTTGATGGGTTGTTCTATGGAATGAAGATCAAACTCTGATAATCGTTTCAGTTTTCCTAAAGCCTCTCGAGGTGAGAATGCACCATTGGCATCAACACGTAATTCAATATCCTTTGCTGAAAATTCTTGACGAATGGATTTTAGTAGTTCAATTTCCGAAGAAAAATCTATGGCTCCTATTTTCATTTTAATACATGAAAATCCGGTCTCTAGTTTGTCCTTGATTTGTTGCTTCATGAATGTTTTGTCTCCCATCCAAATCAATCCATTAATTGGGATTGGTTTTTGGTTTTGAGTAAATTGCGAAGGAAACAGATTAAAACCATCTTCACTTTCTAATGACTTGAAAGCCATTTCCAATCCTATTTGAATGCTAGGGAATTCAATAAGTTCAGCAAGCAAAACTTCTAATCCTAAATTAATATTATCGCAAGTAAATTGGAGTTTTTCTTCAAAATCTGGTCGGTCATCAACACTCAATCCTTTGAACATTCCACATTCGCCGATGCCTTTTTTATCGTATCGCTCTAAAACGATCAACCATGTATCTTTGGTTTTTAGGATGCCACGAGAAGTACCACTTGGATTTTTAAAATGAAGTGAATAAGGTTTGAAGGTCGCTTTTATCATCTACACAAAAGTAAAGAAACTTGTATGATTTAAGGTTTGAAAATAGTTAGAAATTATGATGAAAACTTAGTTGCAATTGTGCTTTCCCAATGGCATCGGTTTTTTGATTCATCCAGCCTAACTGAAATTTCATTCCTTGTTTTAGTACGTAGCCAAGACCTAAATAGGTTCGGTTTCTATCAAAGAATTCTACTTCTCTATTATCACCTATATCACGTTGACCATTGACGAAGAGTTCATTATAAAGCGCTGCGTAAAATACTCCTTTCTCTAATGTGCTTTTGTTGAATGGAATGTTCATGAACAGGTTATAGCGGTATCGTGTTCTAAAATCTTGATCCTCTACAAATCGTTGCTCGTACCTAAAACGGTGGGTCAAAAAGACTCTATTTCCTAGTTTTTGAGGGATTAATGCTTCTTGATAGATTCTACTTTCGGCTGATGTTTCGTTACTTTCACCAAAGGCTCCTGAAGTTATGTGAGCATATCCCAAAGTGAACTTTGCGTTTACTCCAGTTGGTCTGTAGGTGAATCCAGATCGTAATAAAAGTTGTTCTAGATCGCCTCCTAAATTCCAATTTCTATATTGAACATCACCTTGAATCCCAAATTTACTGTCTTTAAATTGTGCATCATAAAAATACATGTACCATGCTCCTGTTTTGCCAGCTTCTACTTGCGCAAAAGATTGTATTGATAAACATAAGAGTAAAATAAGTGTGAATTTTAATTTCATAGTTGATGGGCTTTTTATGCAAAATAACACTGAAAAATCAACTTTGAAAACTAAGTGTCTCAAATAACAGATGTTTAACAATTTTAGAATTTTAAATATGAGAAAATTTAAACGAACATTATAATTCTATACTCTCACCTATTTCTAAAAGCATTAAATCCTTGTTCTTATCAAAAAATTTGCGTTTGGCCATTTCATGGTCAATTTCGATATACCCAAAAGTATCAAAGTGATAACCTAAAATCTTATCGCACTCTACAAAATCACTTGCTATAATAGCTTCGTCAACTCCCATTGTAAAGTTATCTCCTATTGGCAAAACAGCTAAATCTAATTTTGTGAATAATGGGATCAATTTCATATCCATAGTCAAAGCAGTATCACCAGCAATATATATGTTTTTGCGTTCTCCTTCAATGACGAATCCGCCAGGTTGGCCACCATAGCTACCATCTGGAAAAGATGATGTATGAATAGCATTAACATATTTTACATTACCAAATTCAAAATCCCATTGTCCTCCATGATTCATGGGATGATTTTCTATGTCTAAACCATCAAAGTGATTTGCTACCTCAAAGTTAGATACGAC
The DNA here is from genome assembly GCF_000799465.1 of Psychroserpens sp. Hel_I_66. NCBI lineage: Bacteria > Pseudomonadati > Bacteroidota > Flavobacteriia > Flavobacteriales > Flavobacteriaceae > Psychroserpens > Psychroserpens sp. Hel_I_66. The sequence continues at coordinate 1,358,803 of NZ_JUGU01000001.1, forward strand.
AACCGCTCCTGTTCTTTTTGCTATAGCTTCTACATCTAAAATATGATCTTGATGCGCGTGTGTAACTAAAATATAGTCTGCCTTTAAAGTTTCTATATCAATGTGTGATGCTTTAGGGTTTCCTGTTATAAATGGATCTACTAAAATATGAATGTCATCAATTTTGATACCCAAAGAGGCATGACCGTAAAATGTAATTTGCATTTTTTTATTTTTAAAATTATTGGAATATTACCGTAAAATACAAAAAAAACTCAGACAGATTTGAAGAAATTGTCTGAGTTTTTAAGCCCCAAATTTTATTGCCAACATAAAAGCAAATCAATGCCGACCTACAAAATTTCAAGAACTAAATTAGTTATTAATTATTTGAAAACCAAATATTTATAAAATTATTTTTATAAAATATATCCAATACCCAAAAGAACAGATAACAAAAATGATGATAATGCCAGCACTTTTAATTGTGGATCAAAGTCTTTTGGTGAAGTTGCTTTTCTTACCTTATTGATGTGTATTATTAAAGGGATATAAGCAATGTAAAATAAAAAGATCGTAAAATTTGAGAAATATAAAATGGAAAATAACATAGATACCAGTATTGCTAAAACAATCAAAGTAATATGGTATATTTTTGCTTTCTCTTTGCCCAATTTTACTGCGAGCGTTATTTTTTCTGATGATTTATCAGTCTCAAGATCCCTCATATTGTTAAGGTTCAAAACACCCATGCTCAATAACCCAATCGTGATTGCGGGTAACCAGACGTGATGATCAATATGTTTTGTGTAAAGAAAATAACTGCCTACAACGCTTACAATTCCGAAGAAAATAAAAACAAATATATCTCCTAAACCTTTGTATCCATAAGGTGAACTACCAACAGTATAATTGATTGCTGCATATATAGAAACCCCAGAAAGTAAAAAAAATAGTAGAGCATAAAGCAGGTACTTACTGCCAAATGAGGCAAGAACAAGCGCAACGGTCAATATGATAACGACAAGAATATTAAATCTTATACCCTCAAACATCTCTTGTGGTGTTATAGCTCCACTTTGAATAGCTCTTTTGGGACCTATTCTATCATCGTTATCTGTTCCTCTCATACCATCACCGTAGTCATTAGCTATATTGGAAAGAATTTGCAACGCAATGGTCAATAACATAGCAAGTACAAAGATAAGCACATCAAAAGCGCCATTATAATGCGCTAAACAGCTTCCTATTATTATTCCTGAAACAGATAATGGCAAGGTGCGTAATCTAAAAGCAGATAACCAAGGTTTGACTTTTTTAAACATAGAGTGAATTGATATTTACGGAATCCACTTTTTATCAAAGTTAGGCTTGCGCTTTTCTAAAAACGCATCCCTACCCTCTTTTGCTTCATCTGTCATATATGCCAATCTCGTAGCTTCTCCAGCAAAGACTTGTTGGCCAACCATACCATCGTCTGTTAAATTCATTGCGAATTTTAACATTTTTATGGATGTTGGTGACTTTGCCAATATTTCCTGAGCCCATTCATAGGCTGTAGTTTCTAAATCGTCATGAGGTATTACTGCATTTACCATTCCCATGTCGTAAGCTTCTTGTGCGGAGTAATTTCTTCCGAGGAAAAAAATCTCACGCGCACGTTTTTGACCAACCATTTTTGCTAAATACGCAGACCCGTAACCACCATCAAAACTTGTGACATCTGCATCGGTTTGTTTAAATATGGCATGTTCTTTACTTGCCAAGGTTAAATCGCAAACAACATGAAGACTGTGACCACCTCCAACTGCCCAACCAGGAACCACTGCTATGACTGCTTTTGGCATAAACCTAATTAACCTTTGAACCTCTAAAATATTTAGACGATGATAGCCATCTTCTCCAACGTAGCCTTGATGTCCTCTTGCCTTTTGGTCGCCTCCAGAGCAAAAGCTCCATATGCCATCTTTTGTTGATGGACCTTCCGCAGATAATAGAACGACGCCAATATTTACATCTTCTCCAGCATCATAAAAAGCATCATAAAGTTCACTGGTTGTTTTTGGTCGAAACGCATTTCTAACATTTGGTCTATTAAATGCTATTCTCGCCACTCCATTGCATTTTTTATAGGTAATATCTTCATAGGTTTTTGCTGTGACCCATTCGGCTTTTTTCATATTTGTAATATTTGTAGCAAAAATACTGCTTTTATTAAAATACCATACTATTAATATACTACCTCTATTAGCTATTAATTTCTAAATTACTACTTACTAGTGAATTATGTGACTTATTAAAAAATCGCTTGTTTTAAAATAGGCGACTATTTTAGATTACTTAGTTGTCAATAAAAACATATTTAGGGATAGGGCTATCTTAAAATCTAACCTTGCCTCACAAATAATCAAGCGTGAAACATCTCAATCTGGTAAACTCACTTTTTAACCATACTGCTGTTGTAGAATTTAACGAAGGTATTCATACCAATTTAAATTCTTGCAAGTAAACCATCATTGACCTTTTCAATTACTTCGGAAATGAAACACCTTTTGGTATCGTCCTAAACCGAGTACATTTTTACTCAATAGGCGTAATGGAAATAATGAAATAAGATCTATTTGCCCAACCCTTATCTCAGGAATTGTTAGATATGACCAAGCTTATCAAATGAACACTGAAAATTGAAAGTCCATACCGCAGCTAAACTAATATTAGCTTTGATAATTTATATGAAGGATTGGATGTTGTTTTTAAAAAGGTATTAAAACATAAAAAAGCATCAATCAACTAACCTAATTCCATCGTCTTCAATAACAATTAAACGTTGTCTGTAAAGTGTGCCGATTGCTTTTTTAAAGGTTTTTTTACTCATCTGTAATTCGCGCTTAATATCCTCAGGGTTGGATTTATCATTAAGACCAAGAAAACCATCAGAGCTATCCTCAAGATACTGCATTACCAAATCTGCATTGGGCTCAATTTTACGATAGCCAATTTTACCTAAAACAATATCCAGTTTGTTGTCATTACGTACTTTCTTGACAAATCCCTTCAATTTATCGCCAACGCTCAAATCCTTAAAAATATCTTCGGAAAAGATAAGTCCTAAGTGCATTTTATTAACAATCACGTTCATTCCTAAATCTGATGGATGCGATACTATTAAATCTACCTCATCAAATTGCTGTACTGTTAACTCTTTATTATCTAAAAATTGGTTTGTCTTACTTGAAGCCACCAATCTATCTGTTTCTTCATCGAGATAGCAGTAGATCAAATACCAGCCACCAGCTTTCATTTTAAATGCTTGTTCTTGAAACGGGCAAAATAGTTCCTTTACCATTCCCCAATCTAAAAACGCACCGTGTTGGGTAACTTGGTTGCATCTTAATAAAGCAAAATCATCACGAGTTACATATGGTTTATCGGTTACCGCTACTGGACGCTCTTCATTATCTAAATAGACAAAAACCTCAATTTCATCCCAAATTTGAAACGCTTCAGGAACATAGCGGTTTGGCAACAAAACCTCATTATCATCAGCATCTGAAAGGTATATACCCTGTTCTGTTTCTCGTATTATTTCTAATGTGTTGTAATCTCCAATTCTTATCATGCGCCAAAGATAATTAAAAAGAGGTTTAGATAATATTGATTTTTAACTTATGATAGCAGCAATGCAATTTTTATAAAAAGGCAATTGGCTGTTGTTTTAAAATTTCAGAAATAAAAAAAAGCGTTACCAATGTAACGCTATATATAAATTGTATCAAATAATTCTATTTGTAAACTGACTCTTTTTTAAAATGTTTAGCTAATAAATAATAAACTACAGCTCTGTATTTGTTTCTGTTGGATTTCCCGTATTTTTCAATAACTGTATGAATCGCTTTATCTAATTCTGGACTATCCTTTAATCCCAGTTTTTTGATCAAGAAATTATTTTTAACTGTTGCCAATTCAGATTCATCTGTGCCAGAAACTGTTGCTGAGTCTGCATTATAAATTGATGGACCGCAACCTATGGTTACTTTTGTCAATAAATCCATATCTGGAGTCTCACCGCATTTCTCTTTTAAATCTTCTGCATATTTTGCTATTAAATCATCTCTTTTGCTCATTTTAGTTATTGTTTTTAGTTATTAAATAATTGCTTAATAAATATAGTTAAATATTGGAAAACTAAAAACTTAGGGTATTAGAAATTTATTTGATGTATTTAAAGTAATCTAAGAGGATGGTGTCGTTTTTTGTTCTAGGAGTAAAAATCTCTAGTAATCGTGGCTTTTTGGACTTGTTGTAAAACGGTGCTAAAAGTGTTTCTAATTCTTCTTCATTACGTGCAGTGCTGTATTCAAAATTATACATTTCGCATAATTGTTTAGCGGTTAGTTGGTGCTGGGTTTCAAAGAAATAATCAAAGTTAGGCGTGTTTTTATGTCCTGGTAAGATTCTAAAAATTCCGCCTCCATTGTTGTTTACGACCACGATTCTGAAATTATTGGGTATGTAATTATTCCATAGCGCATTGCTATCGTAAAAGAAACTCAAATCTCCAGTTATAAACGTGGTTTGTTTAGGGTTTGCTACTGCACAGCCTATTGCTGTAGAGGTGCTACCGTCTATACCACTTGTGCCACGATTACAATAGACCTCAATACTTGGGTTCATTTTAAATAACTGAGCGTATCGTATTGCTGAACTGTTAGCTAATTGTAAAATCGTTTTTTTTGGTAATGACTTTAGCACAGCGCTAAATACTTTAAAATCACTAAAAGGAATCTGTTTTAAATATTCTAAATGTTTTTTATGTCTATGCTGTTTAACCATAGACCATTTTTCTAAATAACTGCTTTTTGTGACGTGGGTTATTTTTGGCAGGAATTCAGCAAAAAAATCATTCGGTTTTGCCACGATATGCTTGTCTAAAGCAAAAAAAGTGTCATTGGCCATTTTCTCTCCAATATGCCAATGATGTTTGGGTTGAAATTGTCTTAAAAATGCTTTTATTTTTTTCGAAATTATCAGTCCACCTATTGTCACTAAAATATCTGGCTGCAACTCCTTAAAATCCTTCTCATCTAAAGGTGCTATTATTTTATCAATACTCTCAAAAAATTGTGGATGATGGATATTGGATGTTGTTTCAGAAAATAAAACAACGCTATCATCATTTGCCAATTCTTCAAGCCATTTTTGATCTATTTGATTAGGATTTAAAACACCTACCAAAACCATTTTTTTCTTGGACACGTACCACTCATCAATACAGTCTTTCAATTCAGCCTGATCAATTTTTGAGGGTTTTGTGCCAAAATCCTCTAATTCTGGATTTACAGATAATTGTTTCACAGTTTCATAAAGCGGTTCGTCAAAAGGGATATTTATGTGTACTGGGCCTTTATTAAAATACGCCAAATCGATCGCTCTATTAATCTCTTCCTCATTGTAGGATTGAATACTTTGTTGCAACCCCAAAATACGCTCAAGCTTATTTTCTAAGCTTTTAAATATTGGAAGCTCATCTTTATCTGAAACCCCATGCTCATCCTTTATATCTAATTTAAGATTTACCGAATATAGAATGTGATTTTGAAATACGTCTTTTTGATTTATAGTTTGTCCGTCGCCAATACCAATTAAATGTTTTGGTCTATCTGCGGAAAGAACAACCAGAGGAATATCACTATAAAAAGCCTCTGCAATTGCAGGATAATAATTTAACAATGCGCTTCCCGAGGTACAGACTACAGCTGTTGGCTCACCAATTTGCTGGGCGATACCCAATGCAAAAAACGCTGCACATCTCTCATCTACGATACTATAGCAATTAAAAGATTCATCGTTTGTAAATCCAAGAGTTAATGGAGCGTTTCTACTTCCCGGAGAAATAATTATGTGCTTTATGTTCTTGAGCTTACATAATTGAATAACAGTTTGTGCAAGCGGAATTTTAGGGTATATCATCTTAATACAAATATAAAACGATTAGATTAAAGAAGAATTATTATTGCATGCATTTGGCAAATAATAAGCAAATTAGTTTTACAATCACAGTAATTACGAATCTAAAATACGTTCTATAATTTTTAAACTGTCATCAATTGATGTCGTGTTTGTGTTTATGGCAGTATTTTGTGGACCATAAGGTTTATATTCTTCAATGTTTGCTTTTGAAAACAGACCAACGGTGGGAGTTAATGAGGCGGAAGCTAAGTGCATCATACCACTATCTGCTCCAATAAAGATTTCTGTATTGTGCATTACAGATGCAATCTCTCTAATATCCTTACTGTAATACGTTTTCTCTCTAAACTGAATTTGCGACACATTCTCTATTGGCAATATTTCAAGAATTTGATATGCTGTGAATTTTGCTTTTAACTTGGTGTAAAACTCGTCCCAAAATTCTGTACTGTAACATTTTGCCCCAGTTGCAAATGTGAATATTCCAATCACTGGTTTATCTGTTTTTACGATTTTCTTAAGTGCTAGCTTGCCTTTAGATTTCTCCTCAGTAGTGAGCTTAATGTCTAACAACGGAATATTTTTATCGTTGAATTCTCTTATATTCCGAAGAAAATATCTTAAATCATAAATAGGCCCTAAAGCGATGTGTTTTCTATGCTTAAACTCTATTGGTGTTTCTTCACTTGTACCACCAAACACTTTATATTCTGCTCTTGATAGTTTTGTTAATAATCGCCCTGAAGATGAGCCCTCTACAGCATTTATGACCAAATCATATTCTTTTACTTTCACTTTACCCCAAAGTGATGCGTATTTTATGAGACTATTAAACGGTTTTCTAGGAAGTGGCAGATAGTTATTTATTTTTTCATACTTGCCAAAAACGATAGGTGCCAAATAATCGCCTCTAATTAAAATATCAATTTTACTATTTGGGAACACATGAGAAAGCTCTGCAATAATTGGTGTTGTCAAAATCAAATTCCCTAACCTGTGATTTGGTCTAAGAACTAATATTTTTTTAACATTTTCAAGTTCTGACAAATTATTGAAATCTAGGGAAACACTGCTCCCAACATTTCTGGTGATTGCATACATTGCCTTTCTTCTCAACTCGTTTATGCTTAAACTTTGTAATGAAAATTTCATAATTCAAATTAAAATCTAAATATAGTAATAATGATTATTTCAATATTACTTTTTTAATTGTAAACGATTTTGCAACTGTTTCTTCCCATTCCTTTTGTGGTTTAGAATCTTTAACGACTCCTCCTCCAACATAAATCAAAATGTCGTTTTTAGAGATTTGCATACAACGTAAATTGACAAATAATTCACTTGTGGTTTTTACACTTGAGTACGCGTTATTCTCGACGTTTCGTTTATTTTTATTTCTACTTTTTGAAGTTTTTAGATTGAGTTCTCCTAAAAAACCAGTGTAAAACTCACGGTTATAGCCTTCATTTTCTAAAATAAAATTCTTGGTTATTTTTTTAGGCAAACCACAAACTGCTGGAGTTGGGTGTAATGCAAAAATCACGTCCTTAATACTATCTGATTTTAAAACTCCCGAAATTTTAGACTGTAAATGCAGCAACTCTCCTGCTCTAATGGTTTTAACTGGTGAAGCCTCACATTGCTCTACAAAAGGGCTCAACTCTTGCAAAATATAATTGGTCACTAAATATTGTTCATTACTGTTTTTTGAATCCCAATTAATATTTTCATCTCCATCAAATTGTCTTGTACCAGCCAACGACATCGTTTTAAACCGCTGTCCTTCTACTTTTAATAATGTCTCTGGGGTTGCTCCCAACCACAATCCTATTTTTGGATGGTACCATAAATAGACTAATGCGGTAGCATAATTTTGTAATAATGAAAGGAAAAAATCAATGGGATTATTTTCTAAAACAGGTAATGTTTCAACTCTGGATAATACTACTTTTTCAAATGTATTCTCACCAATGGCATCAATTCCTTTTTGAACTAATTTGAGATGTCTTTGATGGTTTTCTTCGGAAATATCAACTAACAAGTCTTTTTTTAGTGCACTAGGATTGTGATCGTTCTCTAATGGAAAAGAAAAAGCTGTAGAACTGATTTTAGAACTTTCCGAAGGAAAAATTATCGTTTCCTTTTTTGAATCGAACGGGGAAAAAACAAATCCACTCTCTGTGAAATCTTTTACGTGATAAACTGTATTATCTTTTTGAAGTATAGATTTAACAAGCGTTTCGTGGGGTTTTCTATAAACAACAAAAGGAAGATTTTTATTAAAATGCGCTTCTATGTCATTCAAGAATTCGTCTGGTGCCATTCTTATTTCTTTTTTGGAAGCGAAATGGTAGATAATCTACAAATTGAGACCAAATTATCATGATCATCAGTCACTCTAATATCTAAAAGCTGTGTGGTTCGACCTTTATGCAAAAATGTTGCTTTGGCGTAAACGTAACCTTCTGTAACACTTTTTAGGTGGTTGGCAGTGATTTCTAATCCGCGAACGAATTTATTCTCGATATCCAAAAAAATATGCGATGCAAAACTCCCAACACTTTCTGCCAAAGCTGCAGTTGCTCCTCCATGCAAAACACCATCTGGTTGAAAAACTCTTGAGTTGACTGGCATTCTAGCAACGAGAAAATCATCACCGTAATCTACCATTTCAATATTTAAGGTTTCCATCAATGTATTTTTACTGGCTGCATTGGCTCTATTGAGAACTTCTTCTTTAGATAATTGCATAGATTTACTGTATTTTTAAGGTCTAATTATTGAATTACAAAAATACAAAATGAATTCTACAGAAAAGGATATTTCTTATAAGACTACAAACAGTTATTCAACCTTAAATACGCTCACAAAAAACACTCAAAATGTTTGGTTTGTTTGTCATGGCTTGGGTTATTTGAGCAGATACTTTTTAAAATACTTTAAGGGTTTAAATCCTGATGAAAATTATATTATTGCTCCTCAGGCACCGAGTAAATATTATATTTCTCCAGGTTTTAAACATGTTGGGGCAAGTTGGCTAACGAGAGAGAACACTAAATTGGAAACCAAAAATATAATGGCTTATTATGATTCTATTTTTGATGAAGAGGAGATTTCCGAAGAAAAGAATTTAATAGTCTTAGGCTATTCCCAAGGTGTTAGTGTTGCCATGCGCTATGTTGCGAAAAGACAACTTAATTGTTCGCAGTTGGTATTGCATTCTGGCGGAATTCCGAAGGAATTGGAAAAAGAGGATTTCAAGTTTTTTACTGGTAAAGTAAAACTTATTTATGGTACAAATGATGAATACCTTAACGAAGAAAGGATTGTACAAGAACATGGTAAAGCCATGGCGCTTTTTGGCAAACAATTGGAGATAATTTCTTTTGATGGTGTTCATGAGGTGAATGTGAAATTAATCTATAAGCTGGTTTAAAGATGAACATACCACTATTAGAAAATAATCGTGTTAAATTATCTCTTCTCACTTTGGATAATTATCTTGAAATAAGAGATGTTTCTCAAGAAAAGGATTTAATTCAGTATTCACCAAGTACAATTTCTACTGCGGAAAGCCTAAAAAATTACGTAGAAACCGCAATTAGTGGTTTTGAAGATAACGCTGCAATACCATTTATAGTTTACGATAAAATCAAACAGAAATATGCTGGAAGCACGCGTTTTGGATTGATTAATTGGACAAACAAAGTATTGCACATAGGCTGGACTTGGATTGGTCATGAATTTCAAGGCTCAGGGTTAAATAAACATATTAAATATTTAATGATTGAATACGCATTTGAAATACTAAACTTTGAAAAAGTTGAATTTAGAATTGATGAGCGCAATCAAAAATCTAGAAAAGCGGTTGAAAAATTAGGTGCAACACTTGAAGGCATTCTACGAAAAGATGTTGTTATGAGAGATAACTTTAGAAGAAATACATGTTGCTATGGTATTTTAAAAGAAGAATGGCCAACTATTAAAAGTTCTATTTTTAAAGATTTTTAAAATCTAATTACATTCAAAACAATGTATCAATCCGTCGTTAAATTCTTCATCTTCTGAGCCTTTTAGATCACGACGAACTTCTCCTTGCCTATCAATTTCTTGTTTGAATCTTATGGCATATTCTGTCAAATTGTTTCTGCGACTAATAATTTTAGCAGTAATTTCAGTTTGATTGAGGTCTCTGATATTTTTTGGCCAAACCATGAAAGATTCATTTATGATCTTATCTGTTAATTTATCTTGGATGGCTTTAGCTTCCGTAGTAAAAAACGCCTCATCTGTATCTAATAAAAAATAACGATCAAAGGGATAAACCAGACCTTCCATAAAATCTATATTCTTTTCAAAAGGTCTTAATTTTGGCACAACATGTTGATTGCTAATAATTGACGGGATGATGCCATCGGTATCAAAAAAAGCGTTGTCCCTATCGCCTGGAATTGGAATTGCCAAATAGCTGCTATCTGTTTTTTGTACCGCAAAACCCCATTGTTTGGCATGTCTATCCCAGTCTCCAATAATGAAATCAAAAAGACGAGCTCTTATTAATGCTTTTTTATCAATATGTAACTTGGAGCCTAATTCTTGTTTTAATTCCTGCAAATTATCAGTATCTACGATTTCATCAATATGCTCTAGGTTGGTCCAATTGACATCGCCTTTAGTTTCGTATTCCAATAAAAATAAGCGGTTACCAAATTTATCGTTGTAGGTATCTAATTTTTTTTGCTTCGGAAGAAAAACGACTCGCGGGTTGGTATGTAGCACCTCAACAGCTTCAGATAATCTTGCAGACAATAACGCTCCATATGGATGTTGGGCAGAAATACCATCAACAACAATATTCTCAAGTCCCAGTTTGGTTGCAAACTGAGGTATCAATGGTTTTGGGTCTTTGTTTATGCTTCGTAATGCATATTCAATACTATCACTGGTCACTAGTTTTAGAGAATGGGTTTGGTTGCCACCGCCTTCTTTCATAATGGTAACGCCTCCAAAAAGTGTATCTAAAAACAAAATACGAACTTGTACAGGCGCTGCCCAAACATCGCGATATTGTTCGCCTTGCATAATTTCCTTAATGTAATTTGGCTCATACAGATAACTGGCTGCTACCAGAACCGAATCATAATCGTGGAAATTTACTGACTCAATATTTTCTAAATTTAAAACTTTATTGCGTTCAAAAGTATTGTCTGTGCTCGATAATGACCAGTATGTCAACACTATAAATAGCAAAACCGCAACAATTATAAAGTAGAAAACTTTTTTCATTTACATTAAAATTTTGCTACGAATTTAAGCGTTTTATAAGGGATTTATTATCGCTTATAAACATTTAGTTGACCGGATTACAATTTATAATTATATAAATTAAACAAGTCAAAATACAACGATAATTGAAGCTCTAAATATGAGAATGAAATTTTATATAGATTGCTAAAATTATTTAATTTACCAAATTAGCAACAATTTCTTTAACGGGAAGAATTTCTTTGGTATGCTCAATACTTGGTCCTGCAACCCAAACGGTTTTATAAGTAGCTTTTTTAGCTGCATTCTCTGTAGCTTTCATACCTATTGAAAAACGAACCATTTTAACCCATTTTTTAAGTGTCTTATTTTTGTTAAGAAGATTTTCCAACCACGTAGCTTTAGTACCTATCTTTTGAACATAAGGTGTGTTTATTACTGTACATGGCGTGCCAGAGATTCGCTCTGTCATCACTATATCCTTTTCACCGTAATCAATACACGCTTGTTTGTACTCGTCTGTAACTCCAGCTTCAATGGATGCAATAAACGGACTTCCAACACTAACACCTTCTGCTCCATAGCTCAACATTTTATCAAGATCTGCTTTACAACCAACACCTCCAGCAGAGATCACTGGGATTTGTAACTCTTTACTCAATAAGTTTGTTAAGTCTTGAGGTGATAATCCACCTCTATGTCCTCCTGCTTCATTATTTACTGCAATGGCAGCATCGGCACCTAATTGCTCAACCTTTTTCGCAAAACGTAAATCTGTTACGTCACAAAACACTTTAATACCAACAGCATGCGCTTGATTGATTGTTTCTTCTGGACTACCTAGTGAGGTAATTATAAAATCACAACCTTCTTCACAGATTACCTCTAACTGACCTTTATATTTGATATTTGATTTGTTCACTATAAGATTAAAACCAAAAGATCCTCCATCTACTTTATTGGCTTTCAACTCTCTAATTGCTGCCCGTAACTCTTCAAGAGTTCTATAATTAAGAGCAGGAATACAACCTGCAATTCCAGATTTCATAGCCTCTGTAACCATTGCCACATTAGACACCAAAAACATAGGAGCCTGTATCATTGGATATTTAATTTGGAGTAGCTGAGTGAGTTTGGTTTGCATACTTTTTATATTGAGTTGAACAAATATAATAAATATTATGCATGCATAGTAGTTTACTAATCATGAAATCTATAATAACCACATTTTAAATATGCTCCTTCTGTAAAACCAATGGGATGGTCAATATCATGTTGTGTTTTTTGTTCTACGGAAAATGAACGTTTTGTAGAAATTAAAGTCTGCTCATTGACGTCATAAAAAGCTGTTGCAGGTACACGAGATGAACATGAAGCCAATACCAACAAGCCTTCTCTAGCTGTCAATTGCTCTCCCAATCTTGCCAATTGGGCATACTTTTTTTTGGCTAGTTGAATTTCGGTTTGTTGTTTTGCAAAACTTGGTGGATCAATAACAACAACATCAAATTTCTTTTTTTCTTTAATGAGCTGTTCCAATATTTTAAACGCATCACCAGCTAAAGTAAAATGAGTACCAGGATATTCATTTAAGTTTCCGTTTTGTTTTGCAATCTCTAAAGCTTGCTCACTAATATCTAAACTTGTCACTTCCCTGGCTCCATTGGCTAAAGCATGTACTGAGAATCCGCCAGCATAAGAAAACACGTCTAAAACTGTTTTATTTTCACTTAACAAACCTACTTGCCTTCTATTTTCGCGATGGTCTAAAAAATAGCCTGTTTTATGACCCTTGATTACATTGGCAGAGAAATTAACGCCATGTTCTTTGAACATAACAACTTCATTTTCTAAGTTTCCATAAACTACTTCACCGTCTTTTAATTGATGTGAGTTGGATTGCTGTAATCCTCGACTCAATCTCATAACTACTGTTTTGCAACCTGATGTTTCCACCAAACTTTCTAGAATTGTATTAAGATATGGAAGCCAAATTTCAGAATATAATTTAACGACTAATACAGAATTGTAAACATCTGCGATCAATGATGGAAACCCGTCATTCTCTCCAAATATCAACCGGTAACTTGTGGTTTCGGTTTTTAGTAACGAGAGTCGTTTTTGGTGTGCTTTTTTAATTTTCCGAAGAAAAAAATCTGCATCAATTTGTGTCGGTTTATCCTGACTATAAATCATTTTGATACGAATTGGAGAGTCTGCATCGTATATGCCAATTCCAATCATTCCGTTTTTTCGCTTTCCGAAGATAATAGCCAGATCACCTGTTTGCGCATCATCATTAATTTTTACAATACTATCTGAAAACACCCAAGGATGACCTTGTTGCACGTAATTCTCTCCTTTTGAAGTGAGTTTTATGGCGAGACGATTTTGCTTTAAATTAGTAGGTATTGATAATGAAAATGTCATGAAATTATCTTGTAATTAATAGATTGCAAATTAATTCGATTTTATAGAAAACGGTATGTTATCTCAAAAAAAAAGCGTTTCTAAATATAAAATTTAGAAACGCTTTTTAGATTTCAAATTGGATTCTACCAGTTATCAATCTCTTTTTTTACTTCTTCTTTTGATTTGCCATAGCGTTCTTGCATTTTACCTGCAAGTTTATCCATGTTACCTTCAGCTTCAGCGTACTCATCATCGGTAATTTTTCCATATTTCTTTTTGAAATCACCTTTTATTTGTTTCCACTTGCCTTTAAATTGATCTTCGTTCATAATAATAAAGTTTTTAATTAATACTTAAAGATATTGACAAAAGAGAGACATCGTTTGTGTTATCAAATTAAAAATTAACGCAATTAAGTTATGCTTTTAAAACCACTCTAAAACGGGCTTTCCCATCTTCTAAATGCTTAATAGCTTTATTCACATCTTCCATCTTAAACTCTTCAACCGTTGGATAAATATCGTGACGCACGCAAAATTCCAACATTTTTCTGGTGAGTGCAATACTTCCCAACGGACTTCCACCAACAGATTTCTCTCCAGCAATCATACTAAATGCAGGAATTTCCATAGGTTCTAAGACTGCTCCAACAGTGTGTAGTTTTCCTTGTGGCGCCAATGTGGTTAAAAATGCATTCCAATCTAATTTCACATTGGTAGTATTTAAAATAAAATCAAGACTTCCTGCAATTTTTTCTAGGTCCTTAGAATCTGTAGAATCAACTACATGGTGCGCTCCCATTTTTTTGAGCGCATCGGTCTTATCCTTACTAGAAGTAAAAGCAGTCACCTCGCAACCCCAAGCTCTTAAAAACTTGAGGGCCATATGGCCTAAACCTCCAATACCTATAATACCAACTTTATCTGTTGGTTGCACTCCAGATAAAACGATTGGATTAAAAACGGTTATCCCTCCACAAAATAAGGGACCTGCTTTAGCCATATCAATTCCTTCTGGCAGTTTTGTAACCCAAGACCAGTGACCTCTAACGTGATCTGCAAATCCACCATGGCGACCAACAATCGTACCTTCTGCATCACTACATAAATGCTGTTTACCGTCCATACACTGGTTACAATGCATACAAGATGCAGAGTACCAACCCATTCCCACTTTATCACCAACTTTTAGTCCTTTTACTTCACTACCTAATGCTTTTACCTCTCCTACAATTTCATGGCCTGGAATTAATGGGTATTCTGCATTTCCCCAATCGTTATTAATCATGCTCAAATCACTGTGACATAATCCACAATAGTGTACTTTAATATCTACCTGTTCTTTTCCCAGTTCTGGAAATTCATATTCAAATGTTTCTAATTTTGCTTTTGCTTCTTTGGCTGCGTATGCTTTTACTTTCATAGTCGGTTATAGTTTTTAATTTATTTTAATTTATCTAAAGATACAAACGGAAAAAAAGACAACCTATTAATATGGTGTTAAGATTTCTTTCTTCGGAAGAAAAAAAAACGCAACCAAATTAATGATTGCGTTTTTTAATGTTAAAATAATTTATTCTTATGAGATTACGCATCTAGTACGGAATCAAAAAACTGCTTATTTCACTTCTTCAAAGTCAACATCTTCAACGTCGCTTCCTTCGTCTCCAGCTGCTTGACCTTTTGCACCTGCTCCTGCATCTGTTGGTCCACCTTGTGGTGCTCCACCTGCATCTGCTTGTGCCTTGTACATTTCTTCACTTGCAACTTTCCAAGCTTCGTTTATTTTTTCTAAAGCTGGCTCTATTACTGCCACGTCTTTAGTTTCATAAGCTTTTTTCAACTCTTCAAGTGCTTCTTCGATTGGCTTTTTCTTATCTTCTGATAATTTATCACCAAATTCCTTCAACTGGTTTTCCGTTTGGAAAATCATAGCATCTGCTTGATTCAATTTATCTGCAGTTTCTTTCGCTTTCGCATCTGCATCTGCGTTAGCTTCTGCTTCTTGCTTCATTTTTTGAATCTCCTCTTCTGTCAACCCTGAAGATGCTTCAATACGAATATCCTGAGATTTGTTTGTTGCTTTATCTGTAGCAGACACTTTAATGATACCATTTGCATCAATATCAAAGGTCACCTCAATTTGCGGTACACCTCTCTGTGCTGGTGGAATACCATCTAAATGGAAACGTCCAATTGTTTTATTATCTGCTGCCATAGCACGTTCTCCTTGTAATACATGGATTTCTACTGATGGCTGATTATCTGCTGCTGTAGAGAATACTTGTGATTTCTTGGTAGGAATGGTTGTATTCGCTTCAATTAATTTTGTCATCACGTTACCCATAGTTTCGATACCTAATGATAAAGGTGTAACGTCTAATAACAATACATCTTTTACATCACCAGTTAAAACTCCACCTTGAATTGCAGCTCCTAACGATACTACTTCATCTGGATTTACTCCTTTGCTTGGCGTTTTTCCGAAGAACTTCTCAACTGCTTCCTGTACTGCAGGAATACGTGTTGACCCACCTACTAAAATCACCTCGTCAATATCACTTTTTGATAATCCTGCAGCTTTTAATGCAGTTTCACAAGGCTCGATTGTACGTTTTACTAAATCGTCAATTAACTGCTCAAATTTAGAACGTGTTAATGTACGTACCAAGTGTTTTGGTCCGCTAGCAGTAGCTGTAACGTATGGTAAGTTGATTTCTGTTTGTGCAGAAGATGATAATTCAATCTTCGCCTTTTCAGCAGCTTCCTTTAAACGTTGCAAAGCCATTGGGTCTTTACGTAAATCAATACCTTCTTCAGAATTAAATTCGTCTGCCAACCAGTTAATGATTTTCTCATCTACATCGTCACCACCTAAGTGCGTGTCACCATCTGTAGATAATACTTCAAATACCCCATCTCCTAGTTCTAATATAGATACATCATGTGTTCCACCTCCAAAATCAAAAACTACGATTTTTTGGTCAATACCTTTTTTATCCATACCATAAGCTAATGCTGCTGCAGTGGGCTCGTTGATAATACGACGTACTTTTAAACCTGCAATTTCACCTGCTTCTTTAGTTGCTTGACGTTGTGAGTCATTAAAATAAGCTGGTACAGTAATTACTGCTTCAGTTACAGAGGTGCCTAAATAATCTTCAGCTGTTTTCTTCATTTTTTGAAGAATCATTGCCGATAATTCTTGAGGCGTATACAAACGACCATCCACATCTACTCGTGGTGTATCGTTATCACCTTTTACCACTTTATACGGTACACGTTCTGCTTCTTTTTTAGATTCAGAATACTTATTACCCATAAAGCGCTTAATTGAATAAACTGTTTTTGTTGGGTTAGTTACTGCTTGTCTTTTTGCTGGATCTCCAACTTTAATTTCACCACCTTCTACAAAGGCGATCACTGATGGTGTTGTTCTTTTACCTTCAGCATTAGGGATAACTACTGGCTCGTTACCTTCCATTACAGAAACGCAAGAGTTGGTAGTTCCTAAATCGATTCCAATAATCTTACTCATAATTATATTTGTTTTTATATATTTCCTTTTACTTCGGAAATGTTATGTTCATTTTATTTTCATCTTCTATATGTCAATCTTTATGCCATGACAAAAAATATGACATGATGTCAGAATTTTATTTTGATAAAATATATCAGTTTTTCTGTGTTTGGTATATCATTTGATACCTTGTAAAAAAAACTTAACAATATGAAACGTATATTTTACTTAATTCCTGTAGTTGCTTTGTTACTATTAACCTCTTGCGAAGGACCTCAAGGACCTCCTGGTTTTGATGGGTTTGATGGCCAAAATGGTGTCAATTTTGTCGGTCAATCTTTTGAGAGCACCATAAATTTTACATCAACTAACAATTATCAAGAAACTGTAGAAATACCTCTTGATATTGAATTATTTGAATCCGATATGGTTTTAGTATATCGATTGGTAGGTCAATCTGGAGGTTTTGACATCTGGAGATTATTGCCAGAAACCGTTTATACTGATGACGGTGGCGAGTTTAAATATAACTTTGAACATAATTTTGATTTTGTCACTTATTATATTGAAGCACCTTCAACTTTCGATTTTAATACACTTTTAGATGGTGATCGATTAGATCAAACCTTTAGAACCGTAATACTACCTGTAGACTTTGTAAACAGTAACAATCTTGATATTAATGATTTCACAGAGGTCATGAAACATGTACAATAATCGTTATCATTACACTTTAGAGAGCCTGAATTAATTTTCAGGCTTTTTTTTTTATTTTAATCCTTCGGGAACTAAGCATTCATTATCTTATTACATGTTTCAGTTATCAAATTGTTAGCTCAAGTTTATCAAAATAATAGATTTCTTAACATTGAGTTCTTCTTTTGGACGATATGATGATTTTTAGTTATAATTTCTTAATATTTAAATAGTTTTCTTAATACGTTGGGGCAATACCTTGCTTAAAAATTAATCCAACTTTATATTATGAAAAAACTATTACTTATTTCTATTATTTTTATTTCCAATCTCTTAAACGCCCAGCTTAATACGGGAGATATGGCATTCATCGCATTTAATGCAGATGGTGACGACGATTTTGCAATGGTTACCTTTGTAGATATTCCAGCAAATACTAGTATCTATTTTTCTGACAAAGAATGGACTGGAACCGAATTCAATTCTGGAGAAGCAAGCTACGAATGGCAAACAGGAGCCAACATCATTCCTGCAGGAACAATTATTACTTTTTACACAATTAGTCACATCCCAACTGTTTCTTTTGGAACAATTGCTGGTTCTCCTGGCGGACTTTCATCTGGAAGTGAAGCTATTTTCGCTTTTCAAGGTGTAGATATTGATACACCAACAACATTTATTGCAGCAATCTCAAATTCTACTTCTGGATATGGAGATCTTAGTAATACTGGTTTAAATATTGGCACAACTGCTATTACTTATCCTGAAGGCACAGATATTGGTGTATATAATGGTCCAAGAAATGGACTTCAACCTAACGGTTATTTAATTGCGCTAAACAATCTTTCTAATTATGATTTTCAAGATTCTGATGAAGATGACCATAATGACGGAATAGCACCAGACGTGCCATTTGATACAACTGAATTTTTAATTTCAACAACCGATCTCACCACACCTTCTGTAACTAATGTTATCGTGACAAGCTCTACAACACTTGCTGTTGTTTTTTCCGAAGAAATCATTCAAACTTCAGCAGAGAATATTTCAAATTATAGTATAGATAATGGCGTTACAATAAATTCTATTACATATAATAATGTAAATCAAACTGCTACTTTATCTCATTCTGGATTTACTGCTGGAACTGCATATACGATTAGCGTGAGTGATATGGCTGATACGTCTGGCAATATTCAAAATCCAGCATTTACTAGCGATGAGCTCTTTTTCAATAACACAAGTTCGGGTTTGATTATTACAGAGATTATGTACAATGCTCCATCAGATGACTCTAACGCTTTAGAGTTTATTGAAGTTTTCAATAACGGTACGACTTCTATAGAACTTGGTGGAATACAAATAAGAGATGAGAGCAATTTCATTTTTACATTTCCTGCGCAAACATTATTATCTGGAGAAATTGTTCTCTTAGCAACAGATAAAACTACAGCAGATGCTTTTTATGGTGTCACATTTTTAGATTTACCTCAAGGTATTTCTAACGCTTTAGGAAATGGTGGCGAAGTATTACAGATTTTAAATTCTGAACAAACCGTTATCTTCGAAATGGAATACAGCGACGATGCTCCTTGGCCAACTGAGGCTGATGGTGATGGACCATCTCTAGAACTACAAAATCCAAATGGCGATTTTAATGAGGGTACAAATTGGGCACCTGCAACTAATCTTGTTGGTCAATCTCTTGGTGATAATGTGTTTGCGTCTCCAGGCACATTTGTTCCAAACGTCAATGTGGTCCCACAAATTAGTTTTGCTGAAGCAACTTATAATATTTCCGAAGATGGCGGTTTTATAAATATAATTGTTGAAGTTTCTTCCGCAACCACAAACGATATCAGTTTTGATGTTTCTTTGGTAACCGATTTGATTACTGCGTCACAAACAAGCGATTTTACGTTTAATAATCAAACGTATACAATTCCTGCAAATAGTAATGAGCCAATTGAAATAAACATACCAATTGTTGATGATGGCAATGCCGAAACTGATGAATTATTTTTGTTACAAATTTTAAATCCTGAAAATGCAAATATTGGCAGTAACGAAATCGCAGGCATCTATATTTTAGATAATGATACGATGATCCCAACAGCAACAGATGTATTGGGCATTACTTACGAAACTAGTTATTTGGTTGATGGATCTGGATCTGCAGAAATTTCTGCTCATGATCCAAAAAGTGAACGTTTATTCGTTTTGAACTCGATTGGAAAAACGGTTGAGATTTTAGATTTTTCAGATGTGACAGCTATTACTACAATATCATCTATTGATCTTTCGGCTTTAGGGTCTGATGGACCAACAAGTGTTGCCACCAATAACGGATTGGTAGTCGCAGCAGTTTCTAATGGAACAACAGCAGATGGCGTGATTGTTTTTATGGATCTTGACGGAAACAATATGTCGAGTGTCACTGTTGGCAATCTGCCAGATATGGTAGCATTTACACCAGATGGCACAAAGGTATTGGTTGCCAATGAAGGTCAGCCAAACTCAGATTACTCTATAGATCCAGAAGGTAGCATAAGCGTAATAGATATCACTGGAGGCTTGGGAGATATCACTCAAGCAAATGTCACTAGCATTAATTTTAATGCATTTGATGGAGATAAGGCAAGTTTACAGGCACAAGATGTTCGTATTTTTGGACCAGGATCTTCCGTTTCGCAAGATTTAGAACCAGAGTATATTACCTTTTCAGCAAATTCACAAACTGCTTGGGTTTCACTTCAAGAAAACAATGCAATCGCTGTGGTAGATTTATTGAGCAATACCGTTACAAATATTCTTCCGTTAGGCTTGAAAGATCATAATCTTCCGCAGAACACATTAGATACATCAAACGATACCGATTTTATTTTCTTCGGAAATTGGCCAATCAAAGGCATGTACATGCCAGATGCCATCGCCTCTTATGAAGTTGCAGGTACAACCTACCTAGTTACTGCAAATGAAGGTGATGCCAGAGAATACGATGCTTTAGAGGAAGAGGTAAATATAGGCGATCTTAATCTAGACGCGACTATTTTTCCAAATGCTACTCTTTTAGAACTTGAGGCAAATTTAGGAGCACTTTCTATCACTAATGCCACAGGTGATACAGATAACGATGGTGATTTTGATGAAATTCATGCGTTTGGTTCAAGATCTTTCAGCATATGGAATACTGCAACGGGAAATCTTGTTTACGATAGTGGTGATGATTTTGAACGTATTACAGCAGCAGATCCTACATATGGTGTTCTATTTAATGTAAGCAATAGCAACAATACCTTTAAAAATCGAAGTGACAATAAAGGTCCTGAGCCAGAAGGTATTACAGTAGCAGAAATATATGGCGAATTTTACGCATTTATTACGTTAGAACGAATTGGTGGGTTTATGACCTATAACATCACTAATCCTGAGAATCCTGTATTTGAAAAATACGTCAACAATAGAAGTTTGGGTGATGCTGAAGGTGGTGATTTAGGACCAGAAGGCATAATTTATATTGATCCTACAAATAGCCCAACAGGCTCAGGTTTAATTGTGCTGTCCAATGAGGTTAGCTCTACCGTAAGTGTTTACAACTTGACAAAAGATAAATTAAGTGTAGACACTTTTACCCAAGTAGATAACTCTTTCAAAATATTTCCAAATCCAGCAACGTCAAATCAAACTCTATTTTTTAATCAAACAGTAGACATAAGTCTTTTTGATATTAACGGACGTGAAATTCTTTCAGAAAAAGAAGTATCTAATATAAAATTACCTTCTTTGAGCATTGGTACGTATGTATTAAAGACAAGCACAGGAGAAACCCTAAAAGTTATTATCAAATAATAATCTTCAGTGAGGTTTTCAAAGCGTCTTCAATATCTTGAAGACGCTTTTTTATTTTCACAAAAATTGAAACTTTACACTTAACATTTGATATATTTGACCCACTAAATCGATTACGTAAAATGGAGTGTATTTCTGTCTTTGACATGCTTAAAATTGGTGTTGGCCCATCGAGTTCTCATACTTTGGGACCTTGGCGAGCTGCAGAACGTTGGATCAAAGAACTTAAAGACAATAAAAAATTTGATAAGGTTGAAAACATCTCTGTAGACCTTTATGGATCCTTATCACTAACCGGTAAAGGGCATGCTACAGATTATGCCATACTTTTAGGATTGAGTGGTGCAGATCCAGAATATATTCCTGTAGAATCTATTGAGGTCATTATCGCATCTATCAAAAATTCCAATACGCTATTGTTTAATAATGAGAGACCTATTTCATTTGATATTAAAACAGATATTGTTTTCAATAGAAAGTTCTTACCCTTTCATGCCAATGCACTTACATTCTCTGCAACCATAAATGGACGACGTTACAAATCAACCTACTATTCTATTGGTGGAGGATTTGTGGTGCAAGAAGAACGAAAGATCTCAAAAAAAAATAAAATTATATTTTACTGCACCTTTCCTTATCCGGTTGAAAATGGTGTCAAACTTTTACAATATTGTGAGCAGTTAAAACTTCCAATTTCTGGTGTGGTATTGGAGAACGAAAAATCCATACGACCTATAGAAACAATAGATTCTGAAATTCAACGCATTTGGGATACGATGTTAGAATGCATGTACGTTGGCTGCCATACAGAAGGTAATCTTCCTGGCGGTCTCAACGTAAGGCGTCGAGCTTATGATATGCATCAAAAACTAAAAGGAGATGTACCCTACTCAAATCCTGTAGAATGGCTCTACTCTATTAGAAACACCGAAGTTAAATTTAGACAAATCCTAAAATGGGTAAGTTGCTTCGCATTGGCTGTCAATGAAGTTAATGCATCGCTTGGTCGTGTAGTTACTGCACCAACCAATGGAAGTGCAGGCGTTATTCCTGCAGTTTTAATGTATTATTTGGTGATAGAAAATCACGACGCCAATTTCGAGGACATCAAGCGTTTTTTACTTGTTGCAGGAGAAATAGGCAGTATCTTTAAAAAGGGAGCTACCATTAGTGCTGCAATGGGTGGCTGTCAAGCTGAAATTGGCGTGTCATCTGCAATGGCAGCTGGAGCGCTTTGTGAGCTTTCTGGCGGAACACCAGAGCAGGTGCTTGTTGCTGCGGAAATCGCGATGGAACACCACCTCGGTATGACTTGTGACCCAATTGGAGGCTTGGTTCAAATTCCCTGCATCGAGCGAAATGCTATGGGAGCGATAAAAGCCATCAATGCCTGTGAACTGGCTTTGGATACAGATCCTAAAAATGTCAAAGTCCCCTTGGACAAAGTGGTTCAAACGATGTGGGAAACTGCAAAAGACATGAATACCAAGTACAAAGAAACGAGTGAAGGTGGTTTAGCTGTTGGTGTGCATTTGAGTGATTGCTAGACTGTTTAGATTTGTTAGAATTATTAGACTTACTAGAATTCTTAGAGACTTTAGTATAATTGACTTTCTCGTACATTCTAGATTGATTAATATTCTCACAAAGGCACTAAGCTTAGTTTTCCCTGCACTCTTTTCTCCTCGTATCTACTATGTAAATAATCTTCCATTTGCCATTATCCTTAAAGAGTTGAAAGGAATTCACTCCACAGTGACTAAAATTACCGTTTAAGTAAAAATTATAAGGCGTCCATACGCTTGCCATATTGCCATCAATTTGGATGATGTAATCTAAGATTTCTTCTTTAAATGTTTTTTCCTTCGGAATTGAAGCTATAGACCTTAAAAAATCCGTAAAACTGGAAGTCGTTAAAGCTGTTTTATTGTCGCTGTTGCTGCTTATGGACTGCATTTTAATTTCGGAATGTACAGTACTCAACACCATCGCACCATCCTGTTTATGGAACCCTTCAAAAAAAGTTTCTATGGTTTGTTCTACTGCCTCTTCTTCCGAAGGTTGGGAAAAAGAAAAAGTGGCTATCAATACTGAAATGCAAAAGATATAATATTTCATGATTTTAGAATTTCCGAAGTAATTATAAAATTAAGAGTTTTTGGGCTTCAGAATAAATATATTTTAAGAAATCTCTGTATTTTTACGAATAATTAAAAATCACCACATGTCTACAGCTAAAAAAGATTATAAAAGAATTACCGTAAAATCACTTGTTGAGATGAAACGTCACAACGAGAAAATATCAATGTTGACTGCATACGATTATACCATGGCGAAAATTGTTGATGGTGCTGGTGTGGATGTGATTTTGGTTGGTGATTCTGCAAGTAATGTGATGGCTGGACACGAAACGACTTTACCGATTACTCTGGATCAAATGATCTATCACGCATCGTCTGTGGTAAGAGCGACAGAACGTGCTTTGGTGGTTGTAGATTTGCCTTTTGGAAGTTACCAAAGTGACCCTAAAGAGGCGTTGCGCTCTGCCATAAGAATCATGAAAGAATCTGGAGGCCATGCTGTAAAAATGGAAGGTGGAAAAGAGGTAAAAGAGTCGATAAAACGCATTTTAAATGCAGGAATTCCTGTGATGGGACATTTGGGCTTAACACCTCAATCTATTTATAAATTTGGAACTTATACGGTTCGAGCAAAAGAAGAGCAAGAGGCTGAGCAACTTAAAGAAGATGCCTTGATGCTGGAAAAAGCAGGTTGTTTTGGAATTGTAGTTGAAAAGATACCTGCAAAATTAGCCCAGGAGGTAGCTGAGAGTGTCTCGATCCCTGTAATTGGCATTGGCGCTGGCGCTGGTGTTGATGGTCAAGTGCTTGTGCTCCACGATATGATTGGGATGACCCATGAGTTCAATCCGCGGTTTTTAAGACGATACATGAACTTGTACGAAGATATGACCAACGCGATCGGACAGTATGTGAATGATGTTAAAGCTGTTGATTTCCCGAACGATAATGAGCAGTATTAACTCCTTTAATCATTTCTCTTAAGGGAATATTTTACTAATACTAAATCATGGAATTCATTGCCCGTTTTATTTGTGGATTAATTCTTAATTATCCTGGAGCTCTAATTAGATGGTTATTTTTTAAAAAGGATAAATCCTATTCTTATTATCTTGAAGAAATAGCAATTAACAATTTTGTTTCTATGGTATTTCTAACAATTATTCTAATTCTTTATAATATTTTCTTTAAGTAAATTAAAATGTCTAAAACCCTTTCTAACAAGTCAAATCTTCAAGTTATTTACGAAGACAACCATATTATCATCGTAAACAAACGAGCTGGTGATATCGTACAAGGTGACAAAACCGGAGACAAGCCTTTGAGCGATGTTGTTAAAGATTATATTAAGGATAAATACAACAAACCTGGCAATGTGTATTTAGGCGTTGTGCATAGACTGGACAGACCAACAACGGGAATTGTCATGTTTGCAAAAACCAGTAAAGCGCTACCAAGACTCAATAAGTTGTTTTCTGAAAAAAAAGCCAATAAAACCTATTGGGCTATTGTAAAAAACGCTCCAGAAAAACCTCAAGACACTCTGGTTAACTGGCTTAAAAAAAATCCGAAAAATAATAAATCTAGCACTTTTCCGAAGGAAATTGAAAACAGTAAAAAAGCGATTTTACATTACAAATTATTGAAAGCTCTGGATAATTATTTTCTTTTGGAAATTGAATTAGAAACGGGACGACATCACCAAATTAGAGTGCAACTAGCCAATATAGGCTCTCCAATAAAAGGCGATTTAAAATACGGTTTTGACCGAAGCAATAAAGACGCGAGTATTAGTTTACATGCCAGACGTTTGCAGTTTTTGCATCCTGTGTCTCAAGAAACTATTGATGTAATTGCAAATTTACCAGATGATCCTATCTGGAATGCATGTGAAGTTTAAAAAACGTTAGCTAAAAGGATAAGTAAGCCTCAACCTCACTCCTTCTCCAACTTTTGAATCCAAATCAAATGCAGTATTGATAAGTTCTGCCCTACCTTTCATATTAATGAGTCCTGATCCTTTTTCTGCGGAATCCAAATCAAATCCAACACCATTATCTTTTACTGTAATCAGCATTTTTTCAGACTGGTAATCTAAAATGACCTCAATTTTTGTTGCTTCGGAATATTTGACCGAGTTAGAAAAGAACTCTTGCAAAATCCTGAATATGATGATCTCATGTTTTTTGTCATTAAGCGCTCTCTGGTTTCCAATGATTTGCAATTCCGAAATAAAATTCATTCGGTTTAGACGCTCAATCTCGTTTTTTATTGAAGCTTCCAATCCCATATGAGACAGCACGTCATTATTTAAAGATTTTGAGAGCGCTCGAACCTCTGTTAAGCTGTCTTTTACTATTTGTGTGGTTTCAGTGACATTCGTTTTTAAGCTTCCTGGTACCTTTGCTCCAAGTGCGTTCAATTGCATATTGGCAAAAGCGAGCAATTGTCCAACATTGTCATGTAATTCCCTGCCAACGTGTTTTAAGGTTTGCTCTTGAATTTCGGTTTGGGAACGGGAAATTTCTTCGTCGAAGGCTTTTTGCTGATTGATTTGATCTAACAAAAGCTTACTTTTTCTTTTTTGAAATGTCACCAGAAATAAAACAATAAGAACTGTTATTATTATTATAACTACAATTGAATAGATTAAAATCGTAAAATCTAACGTTTCTTTATCTATTGTTCCTTGTGCCATACAAAACCAAATATAAAACAACTATACATAAAAATATTAACTAGCAATAAAATTATCCTTTTTACTTTTATAAACTCTGGGTAATAAGGTGTGTAATAGTCATAATAAATAACTAAAGGTGGAAATACTAACCACCAAACCAATAGTCCTACACTATAATAAAATGTGAATGATTTATAAAAGCTTAGGATTTTATCACTGTTCAAAATCTCATAAAAATAAACGAATACACATACTAGAATTGTAAATGAACCCGCATAGAAATTATCATTGATATATTTTACGAAATAATATTCATGATTTATTACCAATATAGTTGCAGTGGCAATGGTAAATAAAGCAAGAAGAAATTTTAAAGTTCGAAGAGAGTTTTTAGCTTTTACAATACTTAGAAAAACTAATAAATGAAAAAACACCTGAAAAATACCATAAAAATTATATAACCAAAAATTTCTCTCAAACACTGTGTCTTTAAGGAGTTTTAAAAATGATAAATCATCTATGTATAAAGTGTATTTCCCTAAAATTTCAATTATAAGCGTGAACCATAAAAAAAGAGCTATTGACTTGAATAAAGACACTTTGTTTTTCAAAAAAAACAAAGTACCTAATAAAGCAGCAATAAATTCAAAAAACATTATTATTAATCCACTATGCTTTATTAAGTACTCTATCATAAAATGGCCTTATTGAGGATAATTTGATGACGGTGGATCTCCTCCATTACCCATATCCAATCCAGGTCCTCCTGGAATATCACGACCTCCACCTCCTTGAAGTGTAAAGTTAAGCAAATTTCCTTCAGAACCCATAGGTGTTCCTGTTGGTACAAATAATAATGTGGTATAACCAGGCGTGTCACCAACCATTGGTTGAGCACCTAAATACAAACGTACACCATCCATATTATATTTCAAATCTTTGGCTTGCTGTTCTGCAATAGTCAAATAGTTTCGAACATCTTCTAAAGAATACCATGATGACCTATTGTCTCCTCCTTTTACATCTTTAAAAACTGTTGCATTAATGCTATCGTACCTAGAGTTATAGGCTTGCGTTAATGTTTTAATTTGATCTGGATTGATAATACCTCTTGGCACCAAAGGGTTCATTCCTTCTAAAGAGTCTTTATCTTTTTGACAATAAAAGTACATAGCCAAAGCCCCTAAAAGGAATCCTAAAATAAGTAATACTAAATTTTTCATAATTTGGTTAGTTTGAATTAATAGTGGGCGCAAAGTATTGAAAATCTGTATACAAAACTATTTTTAATGTTAAAATTATTCAATTTTCTTACTAATTAATACGTTTTAACGCAATTTTCCTACACGTGAACTGCTGAGAAAGTTTGCTTATAGACTTTTCGGTTAATTGTAAAACTCTTGGATATCCACCAGTAATCTGGCAATCCCTCATCAAAACAATAAGTTTTCCAGATGGCGTCAACTGTGCAGTTCCAGGAAGAACCAACGAAGTTATGATACTTTTTAAATCGTTCTCAAAAGGCTCATCAAATTGATAGGCCATGCGGTTACTTTCTTTAGAAACGGTAAGCAAAGTATTAAATAATCTTTCTTGCTGAAAAGTGGAAAGAAAATCAAATTCCGGTCCCTTAAAAACCTCTAAATCATTACCCTTAAAATGGTTTGCATCCGTTTTTACAGATGAAAATGTTGGTATATTCTTCTTATTTAAACCTAAAATGGGCAACATATCACCTTTCATCAATTTCTCATGTGAAGTCACTCCACCATACATACTGCGACTGTTCATTATTATCTCAGTTTGAAAACCACCAAAAACCGAAATATAAACCCGACATCCCGCTTCAAGTTTCCCAAACCTCAATATTGAACCTTCATCCACTTTAATAACTACATTATTTTTAATAGGCACATCATCTAAGCTTGAGTTCATAATCGCTCCAGTGACACAAATCAATGTACTCTTTGAAAACTTGAGATGCGGACCAAAACCAATACTTTCAATAACAGCAGCATTGCTATCATTGCCCAAAATAGAATTTCCCAAAAGTGCTGAATAGCGATCCATCACGCCCGAAGCTGGCACACCATAATTAGAAAACCCAAATCGCCCCAAATCCTGTATCGTATCCAACAAACCTGTTTTTAGAACTTCAACCATCAAGCACCTCGCTTTCTATTTTGTAGGTTCCAAGCGCAACCTCTCTTTTGATCAAATCATATTCTGTTCTCGAAATTGGAAAAAACTCAATTTTATCACCCGACGTCGCAAAACAAGGTTCTTTTTTCTTCGGAAGAAATAACTCAACCGGAGAATTACCAATTATGTTCCAACCTCCAGGACTTGCATTTGGATACATTCCCGTTTGCGACCCTCCAATTGCAATCGCTCCTTTTTTAATCTCGTGTCTCGGACTATTTTTCCTCGGAAAATATAAGCGCTCATCCAATCCTCCCAAGTATAAAAAACCGGGTAAAAATCCAATAAAATAAACCGTGTAAATTGTACTGTAATGCAACTCAACAATGTCCTTTATTGACCTATTTTTTTCTTCGGAAATCTCAACTAAATCCAACCCGAAATGTTCGTCATAACACACAGGAATTTTGAATAATTTTGATTCCCTTTTTTTTAGTATATTTCGACTTTTATAATACTGTTTTAACTCTAAAAACCTACTATTGATATTATCAATAGTAACACTATAAATAACTAATAACGAATTATATGCGTTATTTATTTGAACCAATGATTCAATATCTAATTCTAGAAGATGATTTTTATAAACAAGAACATCGTTTAGGATGTTTTCAGAGATTTCCTGAGGCCATTCTATCAAAATAGAAGCTTCCGAAAATCGTTTATATGTCAGCTTAAAGTTCTTCAAATTTGATCAAGAAATTTCAATGTGATGATGCTTTAATTTAGCTATTAATTGCTTTAGATTTTCGACCACATTTTTACCGTCACCATGCACGCAAAATGTATCCGCTTTCAGCTCCACTTCCACTTTATTTATAGTGTTTACTTTTCCGAAGTGAATCATATTATAAACATGGTCAAACATTATGTTTGGGTCGTGAATCAACGCATTTTTTAGATTTCTTGACACCAAAGTCAAATCGTCATTATAGTTTCGGTCTGCGAATACTTCATGCATTATTTTAATCCCTTCGGTTTTGGCTATTTCAGAAATAACCGATTTAAAAGGCGCATATACTATTAAGTTTTCATCTATTGTTTTTACTACACCAACAACAATCTTAGCGGTTCTCTCATCAACCGAGGCTATATTGTAAAGTGCTCCATGAGGCTTAACGTGATGCAACTGCAATTGCGCCCTCTCGACAAGGGATTTTAAAAGCTCTATTTGGTGTTTTAGAGCATCAAATAAATCTGTTGAGTTCATATCCATTTTAGTTCTCCCAAAATTCAATTTATCGGGAAACGAGGGATGCGCACCAATTTTTACATGATTTGATTTGGCTAAAATCACCGCCTCTTTCATGCTTTGCAAATCTCCAGCATGTCCACCACAGGCAATATTGCAAGAAGAGATTAATGGCATAAGTTGCGCTTCATTGCCCATGCCTTCACCTAAATCGCAGTTGATATCTATTGTTTTCATCATTTTAAATCAGTTCAAATACTTTGAGAATACTTTTTGCTCCAAGAAATAAAGCTAATCCGCAAATCACAACACCAAGTACATTTTGCAAACTGGTATTTTTGTATTTCCCAAGAATGGACGTTTTATTCATAACCCAAAGCAAAAAGCCAGCAATTACGGGTAACAGCAGCCCATTAGCCACTTGAGCAAATTTTATGATTTCTATGGATTTAAACCCAACAGACGAAAACAAAACACCCAATCCCAAAATAAACATCCATACGATTCTAAATCGTTTTGTTTTCATATTCGTGCTCCAACCCAAACATCCCGAAGCCACATAAGCTGCTGCCAATGGTGCAGTGATTGCACTTGTAATGCCAGCTGCGAACAAACCAATTGACAAAAAATAAGATGCAAAGTCCCCAAAAAGAGGCTCCAAACCTTTTGCCAAATCCACCGCATTGTTTACTTCAAAAGTTTTGATTGCAGCAGCAGAGATTATGATGCTCATAGAAACAATTCCGCCTAAGACTACAGCTATAATCGTATCTTTTCTTGCGTATTTCAAATCACTTTCATGTTTCCATTTCTCCTTAACCAAAGATGCGTGCAAAAACAGATTGTATGGCACAACCGTAGTACCCACCAAAGCAATAACGGTTAAAATACTTTCACCTGAATACTTTGGCACAAAAAGCCCTTTCAACACTTCTAAAATATCTGGCTTGGTCAATATAGCGGTCACTAAAAAGGCCAAACTCATAAGAATCACCAAGGACACCAGCACTTTTTCTAAAACCTTATAATTCCCAATGTACAAGATCGAAAACGCAACAGCTCCTATAACCAAAGGAAAAACACTTAAAGACAAATGGCCAATCAAAATTTGGGAGTTACCAAACAAAGCCTCCAGACCTAAAACGCTACCACTTATATTTCCAGCTTCATAGGCTGCATTACCAACGACAATGGCAGATAGAATTAAAATGATGGCGAGCGAGCGAAAGACAGGGCTTGAGATCTCGGTCCTAATCACTTCGGAAAGTCCTTTTTGAGAGACAATTCCTAACCTCGCAGACATTTCCTGCAAAACAATCGTCGCAAAAACTGAAAGCAACATTGCCCAAAGCAACGCAAACCCGAAGTTTACACCAGCCAAAGTACACGTAGTTACTGTTCCAGGACCAATAAATGCTGCAGCAACCAATGGTCCTGGGCCAATGTTTTTAAACCAGTTTTTAATCACGCTCAACAGAATTTAAAGCATAAATAGCAAAACTACCCAACCAATGACCGCCTTCGTAACTATCTCCAACAATACTTGGCAAAGAATAGTTAATATGTTGATTTGCAATATTTCTAAGATGGTTATATTCTGGCAAATCCCTAGCAATTTCATTTAAACTCCATGCCCTTGAGAAGTTAACACCATCAAGATGAACCAGTTTCCCATCGGTTCTATCGCTTACTTTTCCTGTTGCTAAAGTGAAATTTTTATTTTTTAACTGCGGAAGAAAATCGTTGAGCCACGTTTTAAAGTCTTCTATTGGCAATACGCGCTTCATCAACGCAGCTTCTTCAAAACATGGAGACAAAAAATCGAATCCGCTAGGCTCCCAACTTAATGGGCAATCTTTATCATTACTGTAAAAATCTTTTGCGCGTTGTTCTATTAATGCCTGCAATTGCTCGTCGCCCAATGTTTTTGCATAATCGTAAGCGAACGACAACCCAAAGGCAGTATTTGGATGCTCACCAACTCTTATGGGATAATTTAACTTCGGGAGAAACTCGATATACTTTTCTACGATCAAGCTTGTAAGTGACTGTAGATTAGACTCTAATTGTTTAGATATTGGGTCGTCCCATTTATGAAGTTCTTCTGCCAATTTCAATAACCAAGCCCAACCGTAGGTTCTTTCGTATGTTGAGTTGTACTTTCCGAAGAAATAATCAACCTCTGCCTTTATATGTTCTTGAGACAGATTTTCAAGCAGCATAGACTTAATCTCATCTGCATTTTCCAAATTTGGATATTGCCTCAATAAACTTACTAAACTCCAATGACCATGAACTGCAGAGTGCCAATCAAAACAACCATAAAAAGCAGGATGCAAATCTTTAGGTGATTTTAAATCTTCCTCTCCGCCAATGGTTTGATTGAGTTTATTTGGATATTCGGTTTGAATACAGTGAATTGGCAACTGAGCCAACCGACTTGCTTCTTCTAAATTGATTTCAGGTATTTTAGATTGTGTTACTTCAACTTTTTGTTCAATAATTTCTTTTGTCTTTTCTTCGGAAGAATTGCACGCAAAAAAACAAATTGAGATTAATATTAAAAATGATGTCTTCATGATTTTATAGCTATTACAATTTAATTCTGTTTATTATTTAGCATTAATTTTAATGGACAATCAAGGGGATTGGATTTTTTGAATTTCCGAGGTAAATTTGATTAAAATTCAAAATTGGGAACTCAAAACCAAGATTACTCTCAAATCATTTTCGGGTTTAAGGTATCAAAAAATCAAGGATTTTTATATTACGATTACTAGATTTCTGTTTTTTTAGGTATTTAAACGAAAATATGCAACGCACAGAAACACGTTAACTAAAATTTTTATAAATTCGTCCGAAAGGTTTATATAACCTAAGTTGTATGAAAACAGTAATGATTTTAGGAGGTACGAAAGGTGTTGGTAATGAAATACTAAAATCTTGTTTAAAAAAAGGCTACAATGTCGCATTTTCTGGAAGAGACCAAACTCAAGGCCATAAGATCATAGAAGATTTACAAAGCAAAGATCAACTTTATTTTCATGAAATTGATCTCAACTCTATAAATGAGATTGAAAATTTCCATACAAAAACTATTGAGAAATTTGGAAATATCGATGCTTTAGTTATCTATGCTGGCATAACTCCAGTGTCTTCTCTAACTAACACGGAAGAAGAGATTTACGACCAAGTATTTAATGTTAACCTTAAAGCTCCTTATTTTTTAATAAAGCATGTTTTAAAATCTATGGTAGAAGAAAATAGAGGCTCAATTATTTTCTTTGGTTCTGCTCATATGGATTATGGTCAAGAAGACAGAACTGCCTATGCACTAACAAAAAGTGCTCTCTATACATTGTCAAATCACATTGCTCATCATTATGCCAAATATGGTGTTAGATCAAATTATGTTGTGATGGGATGGACCAATACCGAAGGTGAAGTAGATTTAAGAGCGAGTGAAGGCATTAGTGAGCAAGCATTAAAAAATAAAGCTAAGGACATTATCCCAATGGGTCGTATGCTTAATCGTTTTGATCCCGTTCCTGCTGTTATGCATTTTATCTCAGATGAATCTGCTATGACAACTGGTTCTTTAATAAGAATTACTGGAGGGGAATACATCTAAAGATTTATGAAACAACATTTGGTTTTTTATTCAAACTCTGAACTTCTCGAAGGACCTATATTTGATAAAGACAACAATCTCCTGTATTTTGTATCTATTTTAGAGGGTTTAGTGTATTGTTATAATCCTGAAAGTAAACAAATATTAAGTGTAAAATTAGATTCTCCCGTAGGCTCAGTTTTTATAAAAAGTCATAAAAAAATATTGGCAGCTGCTAAAAATGGTTTTTTTGAAATTGATTTTAATACCTTAAAAACTAAGTTAGCATTTAAAATAGAGATAGAAGATAATGTAAGATTCAATGACGGAATTAAAGATCCTATTGGGCGTATAATAGTTGGTACGATGGGATTTCCGAAGATAAAAGAAAATATAGGACAGGTTTTCTCATATCATAAAGGCGATTATAAAACGATTATAAAAGACACCACAATCTCAAACGGATTAACTTTTTCATTAGATAACAAATTTCTATATTTCATTGATACTCTAACAAATAAAGTTGCAAAATACCGCTATGATTTAAACACTGGAAATGTAGAATTTAGTTCCTATATAATTGAATTTAAAGGCTCTAGCAATCCAGACGGTATGTGTATAGATAAAAATGGTATGCTCTGGATTGCCGAATGGAACGGTGAGTGCATATCTCAATGGAATCCTGAAAATGGAAAACGTATTAAAAAAATAAATCTGCCTTGTACTAATGTGACATCATGTTGTTTTGATAATCACTCTAACTTATATGTTACAACTGCGAAAAGTGACAATAAAAGTGATATTTTTGGTGGTGGATTATTTTATATTGAGTTAAATACAATTTAATTAAATGAATAACATTAAAATTAGTGTCATTGTTCCTGTTTTTCGAATTGAAAAATACTTACCCACTTGTGTGGTTAGTCTTTTGGAACAATCTTTTCACGATTTTGAACTCATTCTTGTTGACGACGGAAGCCAAGATAGTTCTCCCCAAATTTGTGATGATTTCGCAAAAAAAGATAGCAGAATCCAAGTCATTCATAAAGAAAATGGAGGATTATTAAGCGCCAGAAAAGAAGGATTGAAGAATGCTTCAGGAAAATATATTGCTTTTGTAGATGGAGATGATTGGGTAGATAAATACTATTTAGACACCCTCTTTAAACTTGCAGAAGCCAATGATGCAGATTTAGTTGAAACTGGCCACTTTAGAGAGTTTGACGGAAAAATAGAAACCATCAAACCTAAATTAGCTGGTGTTTATAATGCTAAAGATATCGCAACTGAAATCATGCCTAAGGCCATCTATAATGGTGACTTTTGCGAGCATGGTATATCAACATATGTATGGAACAAACTTTTTAAAAGAGAGTTATTAGAATTAATTCTTTTTGATGTGCCAAATGATATTGTAATGGGAGAAGATGCTGCTATTACCTATTCCTATTTAGCCATCTCAAAAGGACTTGTAATAAGTAAAATCCCATTATATTATTACAGACAAAGATTTGATTCCATCGTAAAGTCAATAGAAGACCCACAAACAGAATTCTACAGACTAGGTTTACTAATGAGCTTTTTAAAAACGAAACTTAGCCATATTCTAGATTCAGAGATCCTTAATAATCAAATCAAATTATACCTCTATTCTCAAATATTAGTAAGATGTGGCGGAATTATACTCAACGACGAGGGAGACATTATTTTCAATCCCTTTGTTAAAGCTAAAAGACATTCTAAAATCGTGGTATATAGTTCTGGTTCTTTTGGACAACACATTTTATCCACAAATAAAAAAACAGATTTTTTTGAAATCGTAAAATGGATAGACCTTGATTTTCATAAGCTCAATATAAATGGAAACTCCGTACAGCCTATTAGTTCTATTAAAAACGATGAGTTTGATTTTTTAATAATAGCAACCATAAACCCTTCAATTTACAATGCTATAAAAATTGAATTGGGATTAATGGGAATCAATAATTCTAAAGTTTTGAAGATCAACACAAACGAAATCGACATTGATACACTTTTAGCTGAAATTGGATTTAATAAAGATTTCGAATTTAAAAAAAATGCTACTATATAAAATATTTGCAATCAATCATTTAGGTTAAAATATGACAAAAAAACTTATTATTCTTGGCGGAAACCCAGAAACAGCGATTTTGGTAAAAACAGCGATGTCAATGGGAATATATATAATTGTCGTTGATCCTAATCCGCTTTCTCCTGCAAAACAAATTGCAGACGAAAGTTATGACATAGAAGTTTTCAATGTAGACGAAGTCGTTAATTTAGCAAAAAGACTTAAAGTTGATGGTGTTTTGGTTGGCGTTGCCGATATATTGGTCGCACCTTACAAAAAAATATGTGAAAAGTTAAATTTTCATTGCTATGTCACAGAAGAAGCTGTTGATGCATTTTGTAGCAAGGATGGTTTTAAAAGATATTGTATAGTACATAATATTCAGGATATACCAGGAATTTACATAAGTGAGACAGAAAGTATTGAGAATACTCAACAAATGAAATTCCCAGTAATGATTAAGCCTGTTGATAATGGTGGTGGTGTTGGCATGAAGATTTGCAGAGACGAAGATGATTATAAAAACTCAGTTAAAACTGCTTTAAAATTCTCTAAAAAAGGAGTGGTGTTAGTAGAGAGATATATGGATTGTGATGACATGGCTGCTTATTATACCTTTAAGGATGGCAAAGCTTACCTATCTGCAATTTCAGATCGATTTACAACTAAAAAACAAGGTGACTCAAGTCCCGTTTGCATTGGAGCTATATTTCCATCTAAATATACCGAGCAATTTGTAAAAGAGGTCAACCCTAAATTAACCAAGTTTTTTGAATCTTTAGATGTCCAAAACGGTGTATTAAATCTTCAGTTCTTTGTTGAAGATGGTGTCTTTTATGCTTACGATCCAGGTTTTAGGTTACAAGGTGAAGCACCTCACCTACCCATTGCTCACATTAATGGTTTTGACCACAGAGAAATGCTCGTCAATTTTGCACTTACCGGTAATTTTGGTGGTGATGATTTTGTAACTAAAAATGACTTTAGATTTAAAGGAAAAATCGCCTGTACCATTTGGGTGCTATTAAAAGGCGGAGAAATAGATGCAATTAAAGGTTTAGAGCAAATTCAAAATGATGACAATGTTATTTTTGTACTAGACAGATTTAAAACTGGTGATATTGTTACTGCTGAAATGTTAGGCACCGAAAAACAAGTCTTCTCAAGAATATACCTCGTTGCAGACAACATAACAGACATCAATAAAAAAATTGTTGAATTTAGGAATCTACTAAAGATTACAGATGACAAAGGACAGGATATGATCCTTCAATGGATGGATACTTTTGATGAAGCGGATTATAGAAAGTAATTAAAAATCTATTCTCTTTTATCAGGGTTTCCTCCCCTCGCAGGAATTTATTACCCCAACCAACCCTCACGATCCATACTTCTATATTGTATAGCTTCGGAAATATGAGAACCATTAATATCATCTGCTGCTTCAAGATCTGCAATAGTTCGTGATACTTTCAAAATTCTATCATAGGCTCTTGCAGACAAATTTAAACGCTCCATCGCAGTTTTTAAAAGCTGCATCGACGCATCATCCAATTTACAGTGTTGTCTTAAAAATTTTGTATTCATTTGGGCATTGTAATGCACTTTATCAGATTCTTTAAAACGTTGTGTTTGAATTTCCCGAGCTGCAGTAACACGTTTTCTTATTTCTACTGAAGTTTCTCCTTTACGTTCATCTGCCAGTTTATCAAAAGGTACGGGCGTGACTTCTATATGAATATCAATACGGTCCAATAATGGTCCAGAGATTTTACTCAAGTACCGTTGCATTTCCGCAGGTGAAGAGGTTACAGGTGCATTGGGATCATTAAAATAACCTCCAGGACTAGGGTTCATACTCGCCACCAACATAAACGATGATGGATACGTCACTGTAAATTTTGCCCTAGAAATCGTGACTTCACGGTCTTCCAAAGGTTGACGCATCACTTCTAAAACTTCGCGTTTAAATTCTGGGAGTTCATCCAAGAACAAAACTCCGTTATGGGATAATGAGATTTCTCCTGGTTGCGGATAGCTTCCACCACCTACTAGTGCCACATTGGATATCGTATGATGCGGACTCCTAAACGGTCTTTGCGCCATCAAACCCGTATGTTCCTTAACACGACCAACAACCGAATGTATTTTGGTCGTCTCCAAAGCCTCATGCAAGGTCATTGGTGGCAAAATACTTGGCAATCGTTTGGCAAGCATCGTTTTTCCTGCTCCTGGTGGACCAATCAAAATAATATTATGTCCGCCAGCTGCTGCAATTTCCATACAACGTTTGATACTTTCCTGTCCTTTGACATCGCTAAAATCGAATTCTGGGAAATCCAGATTCTTATAAAATTCTTCTCTTGTATTTATAATAGTTTGCTCTAAAGGCTCTCCTAAATCAAAAAATTTGATGACTTGCTCAATATTGTCAACTCCAAAAACTTCCAATCCATCAACGATTGCTGCTTCTTTTGCATTTTGCTTCGGAAGGATAAATCCTTTAAAACCTTCTTCCCTAGCCTTTACTGCAATGGGAAGGGCTCCTCTTATAGGTTGCAAATTTCCGTCGAGTGATAACTCACCCATGATGAGATATTTATCAATATCGTCGCCTTTAATTTGATTTGTAGCCACCAAAATACCGATGGCCAACGTGAGGTCGTAAGACGACCCTTCTTTACGTAAATCGGCAGGCGACATGTTGATAATAATCTTTTTTCCGGGAATTTTATAACCGTTATTTTGAAGTGCAGCAGCAATTCTAAAATTACTCTCCTTTATCGCGTTATCTGGAAGACCTACGAGATGATAACCGATTCCACTATCGACATTGACCTCAACTGTAATCGTTGTAGCCTCAACGCCAAATACAGCGCTTCCAAAAACTTTTTTGAGCATAATCAGTTGGTTTGCTTAAATGTAGGAATTTTGATTGAACTAATTAGTTTTTGCCCAAATTTCTTTAGTTGCTGGAATTC
The DNA here is from genome assembly GCF_000799465.1 of Psychroserpens sp. Hel_I_66. Classification (NCBI taxonomy): domain Bacteria; kingdom Pseudomonadati; phylum Bacteroidota; class Flavobacteriia; order Flavobacteriales; family Flavobacteriaceae; genus Psychroserpens; species Psychroserpens sp. Hel_I_66. The sequence continues at coordinate 1,397,331 of NZ_JUGU01000001.1, forward strand.
AATCCAACCGAACCACCAAAATCAATTCCCCATTGTACGCCAAAAAGGGCTACTGTTTCTCCATCGCTTTTAAAGTTTTTTCCAAAACCTCCATTTAGTGTAAAGGCGTTATTTATTTTATACCTAATTGAGCCTATGGAGCGTTCTTCATTTTCATTATTAATATCTCTGGTAATATACTCGTAAGCAAAAGAGAGATTGTCGAGTTCAAATTCTAGTTTTGCACCATAATCTATAGCATCTTCAATTAATAAATCTCCAGAGTCTGGGTTGATGTTGAGGCCATCACGTAAATATCTAAATACACCATAAAAATGAATATGGCTATTGTCTCCAATAGTGGGTGTATAGAACGCCAAATCTCCAGATGCCCAAACACCCAATCGACCAAAAGCATCGTCTAAATCCTGACTTTCGTCACCCATAAAATGACTATAGGCCACAGCAACATCAAGTGCAAACAATGGTTTCTGGTTGAGTGTTTTTTCAAAATCGTCAACTATCGTATTGTAAGTATCGAGATTTGTAATCGCTGTATTTTTTTCCGAAGCACTTAAACTTGGATTTGCAAAAATAGTAATTACCTCTGGGCTTGACATAAATTGATTGTAAGTAGAATATTGCGAAATGACAGCCTCACGCTGTGTTTTGGTTTTAAAAGAAAGTAATCGTGTTCTCGCTCCAACAGACACAAACGATTGCGGATTTTCAAACACATTAAAATTACCGTTCATTAAGGCCAGAGATACCGATGCTCGCTTCCAGGCATCACCAAAAACATTATATCGCGTATAATCTTCAGGATTTAGATTATTTCCATTTGTTGTTTCTGGCTTAAGATTGTTATACTTAAAAAAATTCATGTTTTCCCGTTTCACATACCAATACGGTTGAAACTCTACTGCGTAATTATTGTTAGAAAGACCATTGGAGCTGTCTCCAGAAAATGCACTAATCGTTTGTATTGAAAATGCCTGGATATTCTCTGGAACAATAATATTTGAAGGTGTCAAATCCATCAACACAAATGCTGGAGAGCTTGGTGGCGCTATATTTTTTAATGCTACAGTTGGGTTTGGGGCTGATTGCGAAAAACCAAGTGAAGTCATTAAAAACGTAAAAAAAACTAAGTGCTTCATAATGTTATGTGAATTTTAATTCGCTTTCAAGAATACATGATTTATTTTCAAAAAAGGCACTAACTTTTACGCTCATCTCAAAAGCGCCTTCCTCGCCTCCATTAACGCTAGCCACGTAAGAATCTTCAATTTGCATTACCGCTAGATTAAATGTTTCCTCATTTGGAAACGGATTAAAAAACCTGCAAAAAGTCAACACCCTAAAAATCTTTGATTGCACTTCATTACCTCCATCCAACTGCTTCCAACCGGTTTTTTGCGTGGGATCAAATGGTGCAATTGTAGCATAAGGTACTTGATCATCTATGGAGTGGTATAAAAATGCGTAGCTTATAGGGATAGATTCCGTAGCAATAGCAACCTTTAATTTTATGGGCTTATTTGTGCCTACTTCGTATGTTTCCATAATTTGTGTTTTAAGAATTTAATACATCATCTATAACCGAATCCAGATCGTGATGATGTGAAATCCCACTCAACCATCTTGACGTATCATCATAATCAACAAACGTATTGAGCGCCTCCCTTACCATATGTCTATTTGTTGTTGGCAATTGATTGACAACGGTTTGCAGATTTTCTAATAATTGTAATGGTGTTATTTTTTCTTCGGAAAGTTTAAAAGCCACCTTACCTGTGAGATCCAAGAACTTTAGATAATTCACTTTCGTGGTTATTGGTGTGTTAATATTGAGCCTGTCAAATACATCTTTAGTATGACCTCTGGTTTGTGGTCCTGAAAGTCCGTCAATAATAACTGGTTTTCCGTAGATATATTTCAAAACCATTTGAAGATAAAGCGTTTCAGATTTTGACGATTCTTGATAATCGACCGCAACACTTGTATCGACATGCCAATGGTCTTCATGATTGGTGTAATAATAGTTGAGCACGATCCCGAAGTGCTTCCGAAGAAAAGATTCTATACCCAAATACAGTTCTTTGTGATGAATAAAATTATTGGTAATCAATGTTTTATCTTTCCAAAAAATAGCGTCGAGATCAAAAGCGGTTCCGTGACCATGTTGTCCTGGCTTATCTACAAAAATTCCTGCGGTAGTAATGACTTCTGGTTTTCCTAGAGGACAATTTGAAAACACCTCATCAAGAGCTTCTTTTAATACATTAAAAAAATTGGTGTCTATAGAAAAGTTGCGTTGCTCTCCTCGCGTTCCATAAGGATGGTTTACTAATCTTGCGTAATGTAATGGAATTTGGTTGATGGAGTTAATGGATTTCATAATGATTAATTTTGATTTTTTAAGAGTGCTTTGATTTCCTTAATTTGTTCTGTAATCAAGGTGCTTTCAATTACCCGATCGTAATAGGTGATGGTACTTGCGCTTAAATGCCTAGCTAAAGTTGGCTCGTAAGTTTCCCAAACAGAACCATTATCATTGATCTCACGTTTTACTTTGGCGTTTTCTCGATCTAAAAAATAATTAAGCTCTATAACCTGATCATCATCTATGATTTCTCCTCCTAAAAAGTTTTCAACTTCAGATAATTCTATTTGAAAAGGCAAATAAATAGGCACATAAGTCACTAATGGGTCTTTGCTCCAATCTTCTAAAAAGTCGTTTAGATAGTTTGGTATCTTATCTAAGTTTAAACCTGTTTTTAAGTCTGCAATGATATTATCCTGCTCTTTTTCATTTATTTTGAAGTGTGCTATATTTTTTTCCTCTTTAAACTTTTGAATGAGATGCCAGATGTAATTATTTCGACCGTTAATAATTTCTACAAACACTTTTTTGGTTTTGTTGAGTGTTGAGTCCTTAAGCAGATAATTATGTAAATCTATTGAACTTAGAAGTCCGCTATTATCAATAGCACCTGCATCAATATAATGACCATAGTTTTTTATTTTGGCTGCGGGACTAAGTGCAGGAAATCTATTGGTTGAAGACACTGCTTCGTAGTAAGCAATGGAGCCATTGTGCAATTGTGATAAGTTATCGGAATTATAAAACAATGTGGAATCACGAGGATATTTAACCGAATAAAACACACCTCGTTGCCCATTTGTTTTTGCTGTATTTATAATTAAGGACGGGAAATAGCCTTTTTTATTGTTGAAGATATTCGTTTTCCAATAGCTATTAAAAGAGGTCGAGTCTAAGACCATTTCAGTTCTATTTTCCAGAATATTTCGATAGGTCACCATTGAATAATAAGATCTGTCTCGATAGGCTCCAATTTTGTTAAACGGATAAAATTTTCTAAAAAAATCATATCCGAAAGCCAAGGCCAAATCCTTTGAAGCAAAATTCTCACTGGCAACTTCATTTATTTTTTGCTCAATAGCTTTATAGTCGCTTTCATATTCACCTCCCAAAACCGAATACAGCGATACGCCCATCATACCTCCCGATGCGCCAGAAAATGAAACCGTTTGATTGAGAAACTCTCCATCGGTATTCATTTGGATTTCATTTAAAACCTTCATGGTCCAGATGTTGGCTTTTAGTCCACCACCATGCGCAGCGACAAAAAACAGAGGTTGATCTGTTCGTTCTCTAAGCTTATCCTTAAACTCATCTAGTTGTAAAACGTCTTCATTCTCTACTGTTTTGTAAACCTGTAATTCGTGTATTAAACTTTCCGAAGAAACAGACACTATTATCAAAACTATTATGGCCAATGTAGCTATTGAGCTTATGAGTCTTCTTCTTAAATAAAATTGATGCTGCTCAGTCAATGGCAATAAACGATGCCTGTTTTTAGACATCACGCCAGAAGTGTATAAGTAACTTTTATTGGTAACGTAAGCATTTTTGTCTAAATCTTCTTTTTGAGTCTTAAAAATGGTCAACATAAAGAAATACTTCACCAAACAGGCTAATGTGTAATAGGCTATAAATAAATAGCACAATAAAATAAGCATGGCATTGGTGAGTTTCCAATTAAAATAAACCGCAAAATTACTATAGATTAAAAATAAAATAACCACAATTGCAAATACAAAATAGTAACGCAAATAGCCCACACTACTACTTATGTCATTAAAAAAGAAATATACATTGCGCACATAAACCCTAAAAGTTCTAAATAGGATATACATTAATGCCAATAAAAACGTAAAAATCTGTAATAGCCAATAGCCGGTTAAACTAAAATCCAGAACAATAATAAGCACTATTGAGGTAATTATCACCAACCCAACAAGTACTAAAAGCATTGTTACTCCTAATGTATAAAACCCTTTTTTACGATTTTTTGCGTTTTCAAGCTGTGTATCATTTTTTCCAGCATTGACAACGTCATCTTGATAGGTATCAAATTTATGTAATAGTATTATTAAAACAATTCCAGGTAAAACAGATAACAATAGTGTAACACCTTGGATCATAGCAATATTTTGACCACTAAAAACCAATTTTGGATAGAACGTTTGATAAATATAATAATGCCAGATTATGAAGATGACCAATCCCAAACAATGACGAAAAAATTTTGCCTTGAAATCTTGCTTGTAATCTCTATCTATTTTTGAAAAGATAAATATGGCGTAGCCAAACCACTTGTACAGGTACCATTGGTGATCATCTCGACTGTCGTTAATATTTTCTGCATAATAAATATATCGTGGATAATGGGATAATACAGATGCAAATACAGAAATAACAATAAAACAAAAAATCAAAGACGTTTTATCGGTCTCTATCATATCAACAAGCAAGGTATTGGCTTGTTCCAATGCCTGTACCAATAATAAAACAATACCTAAAAAGAGAAGACTTAAATAAGAAGATTTACCAAATTTACCAAAAGCAGAAATCACCTTATCGACAAACTGAAGAAAACGGACAGCTAACTTCCCTATATTTTTTAAAAACATAAAAATGATTTAAAATTATTATTAATTGTAACAAAATTAAATGGCTCTATTAATTAATTATAGGGATAATTAAGTGTCTAATTTACTAAAAAAATTAAAACTACAAACAAAATACGATAAAAATACATCCACACAACAATCTGTAAAACACATAATTAGATTATTAGCTTTTCGTTAAGTAAGCTCTTTTTAATCTCATACAAAACACCAATTTCAATCTCATGAAATTGTATATCTTAGTACAATCAATTTTGAAATATGACGCTCACCCAACGTATCGGACTTGTTCTTGGACCAACGCTATTCACCTCAATCCTGCTATTTTTTAAACCCGAAGGCTTATCGCCTCAAGGCATAGCTGTTCTTGCATCAACCGCTTGGATCGCTGTCTGGTGGATTACAGAAGCCATACCGATTGCTGTCACAGCATTACTACCAATTGTTTTATTTCCGTTATCTGGTGGGTTGGATTTATCCACCACAACCAGTGCTTTTGGGCACAAATATGTATTTCTTTATTTAGGTGGATTTATCATCGCCATTGCCATAGAAAAATGGAATCTCCACAAACGCATCGCACTCAATATCATAAACATCATTGGTAGCGATATACGTAAAATCATTCTAGGTTTTATGGTGGCTACCGCGTTTTTATCGATGTGGATTTCAAACACCGCAACTTCAGTAATGATGCTCCCAATTGGGATTGCCATCATTAAACAACTTAAGGACAATCCAAATACCATTGAAAACGAAAATTCTATCTTCGGAAAATCACTCATGCTCGCCATCGCTTATAGTGCCTCCATTGGTGGAATAGCAACTTTAATAGGCACACCACCAAATCTCGTGTTAGCTGGTGTTGTAGAAGATATTTATGGTTACGAAATTACGTTTTCGCAATGGTTCATATTTGGATTCCCAATTTCGATACTGTTGCTTTTTATCTGTTGGAAATATCTCACACGCTACGCATTTAAGTTCACACAAACCGAATTTCCTGGCGGAAAACAAGAAATAAAAAGACTCCTAAAAACTTTAGGAAACATAACCTACGAAGAAAAAGTGGTCGCTATTACGTTCGCTATCACAGCTTTTTGCTGGATTACACGTTCCTTTTTATTAAACGGTTTTTTACCAGCTCTAGACGACACTATAATAGCTGTTTTTTTTGCTATCCTTTTATTTTTAATTCCAGCAAAGAACAAAAAAGAGCAAATCATCAATTGGGAAGAAGTTGTCAAATTACCTTGGGGAATTATTCTCCTTTTTGGTGGCGGAATGGCTCTTGCGCAAGGATTTCAAACCAGCGGATTAGCAGAATGGATTGGAAACCAAATGACACTATTTGCTGGCATCACAACTATTTTACTCATACTTTTATTAGTAGCTGCAGTCAATTTTTTAACCGAAATTACCTCAAATCTCGCCACCACAGCAATGCTCTTACCAGTTTTAGCTCCAATGGCAATTACGGTAGACATCCATCCCTTTATTTTAATGGTTGGCGCGGCAGTAGCAGCATCTTGTGCATTTATGTTACCTGTTGCAACACCTCCAAATGCAGTGGTTTTTGGCTCTGGTTATTTGCGCATTCCCGATATGGTAAGCAAAGGTATTGTGATGAATATCATCTCCATAATCGTTGTAACGCTGTTTGTGTATTTTGTTTTGCCAGAACTTTGGGGCATTGTGGTTGAAGGGTTTCCTTCGGAAATTGGAAAATTAGACGATAGACTATAAATATCAGACCATAGACTGCTTACTCCTACTTAAATAATTAAAAGTCTTATTTCTAATGAATTATAGAAAATTTAAAACTTGTGATATTCTCATAAACTTCACTGGGTTGCAATAATGAGGAGGGAAAATCCATATGGTTTGGCGCATCAGGATAATTTTGGGCTTCAAAACAAATAGCAGGATAATCACTGTATTTTAAACCTTCCTTTAGCGATAGATTATCAAAATTTTGAGGTGTAAAAACCACAAGTGCTGGTTGGTTTGTGTCTACAATCATTTCGATTCCTGTTTCTTCGCAAATGAGCTTTGCACAAGACACTTCCGACGATAACATAAAGGTATCGTCGTAACCTTTAAATCCGTTTTTATTTATGATGTCAAGTTGTCGTCGATCCATTATCGTTCCTTCCGAAGATACAATCCTTCCAGTTGGAAGCGTGTTTTCATCTACCTCTAAATAACGATTGCTTGCTATTTGGAGTTTATGGTTTAAAATGGTTCCATTTCCGCAGAGATTAAAATAGGAATGGTTTGTTAGATTGACGTGTGTAGGCTTATCGGTTTGGGCATTGTAAGTAATGATGAGCTCGTTATTTTCGGTGATTTGATAGGTGACAGTAACTTTTAAATGTCCTGGATGACCTTCTTCTAAATGTGCGCTTTCATACGATAATTTTATGGTAGGATTCTCATTGCGCTCTACGCTCTCAAAATCCCAGTAGCGTTTATCAAATCCTTTAAAACCACCATGCAAATGCTGATGCTCACGTTGTGACAATTTATAAAATATCCCATCTATCTTATAACCACCTCCCGAAATTCGACCAGCATATCTACCAATAGAACTGCCCAAACATCGATTTTGATCGAGATAATCATCTTTTAAATAATCTAATGGTGAGGATAGACCAACAACAACTTCGGTAAAAGCTCCCTGTTTATTTGGCACTTTCAAACTAATGATGGCAGCACCAAAATTGGAAACGTGGAGTTCCATCCCATTGGCGTTGGAAATTATTGCGGTTTTTAGGGTTGACATTTAGTTATGGGTATCAAATTGCCTTACAAATTCTAAGGCTCTTTTCTCGTTGTAATATACATCGCCTTTTTGAATAAAACCAACATGACCTCCATAATTTGGCATTTCCAAATACAAATTATCATTGTGTTTAGCTTCTTTGACTGGGTAGCATTCCGAAGATAAAAAAGAATCGTTTAAGGCATTTATGATTAAGGTGGGCACTTTGATGTTGGGTAAAAATTGTAGGCTACTGGATTTGGTGTAATAATCCAAAGCATCTTTAAAACCGTGCGCTTTTGAGGTGTAAAAATCGTCAAAGGCTCTCAAGGTTTTTAAGGTTTTAAGGTGTTCGTCTTTCAGTTGTTCTGGAAATTGTTTTTGCTTAATTTTTAATTTATCGATTAAATGTTTTCTAAATCGAATCGCAAATGGTCTGTTTTTAAGTTTCTGTAATTCGGTTGAAGACCCATCTAAATGAACAGGGACAGAAATCCCAATGCCTGCTTTAATTTCCTGTGGTAAAACCCTATCCTCTCCTAAATATTTTAATACCACATTACCGCCTAAGCTAATGCCCTTAATATAGATTTTTGAGTAGTTTTTGTTTTTAATACAATGTTGAACTATATCATCCAAATCTTTTGTTGCGCCAGAATGATAACTATGATAAAACCGGTTATCCTCACCGCTACAACCTCTAAAATTCATACAAACCGCATCCACTCCATTTTGGTTAAAAAGCTTTGCTGTTGCTGTAACATAAGGTCGTTGTGCGTGACCTTCAAGTCCGTGAAGAAGTATGATGACTTGGTTTGATTTTTCTGCGGAATAACTCCAATCCAAATCCAAAAAATCTTCATCACGAGTTTCAATGCGCTCTCTTTTTTGTTCTATTTTCACTTTACGCAAAATCCCAGAATATACCGTTGAAACGAATCCGTTTTTGAATTGAAATAAAGGTTTGAAAGTGGATTGTAAAATTGGCATTTTTAAAGGTTAGCAGTGGTCAGTTTTCAGTTTTACTCTTGCGGTACTATCAAAGATGTAAATTTAAAATCTTTTCCGTTAAACAACCCTTTGTCGCTTAGTTTTAATGAAGGAATTACCAACAACGCCATAAAAGACAACGTCATGTATGGTGCAGTTAATGTACTGCCCAATTCTTTGGCCATTTTGTCAAGTGCTGCATAGTGTTTACCAATGGTTTCTCCATCTTGATCGCTCATTATACCTGCAACGGGTAACGGAACTATTTTTTCTTCGGAAGTATTGACCGCACAAATCCCTCCTTTGTTTTCAATGATGAGATTTACTGCTTTGCAAATCATCTCGTCACTAACGCCTACCGCAATAATATTATGGGAATCATGACCTACGGAAGACGCTATGGCACCTTCTTTTAAGCCAAAATTTTTAATAAATGCCATTGCAGGTTGATCATTATTATAGCGATTAACAACAGTCATTTTTAGAATATCGTTTTTAGTGTTAGATACTAAATTTCCGTTTTCTATCGTTGCTTCTTTGATGAGTTCATTGGTTACTAATTGACCTTCAAGCGCTTCAATCACTCTGATTTTTTTTGTTTCCGCAGAACTTTCCGAAGTGATTCTAAATTCTGAAACGTCTTTTTTTGTGGTATTGAAATTATTTAAATTTTCAAAAGCAACGGATTGAAGTTTAGAATTTCCGCAGTCACTCACCAACTCACCATTAATGTAAGTTTGAAGTACTTTAAAATCTTTTAAATCTTCAACGATAATACAATCGGCATCATCACCTTTTTGCAATAATCCAACATCGAGATTGTAATGCTCAACAGGATTTACACAAGCAGCTTGCAACACTTTAAAGATGTCAATCCCTTTTGCCACTGCTCTGGTGCACAATTTATTGATGTGATCGACGATTAAATCATCCGGATGCTTGTCATCACTACAAAACATCATATTTTCATAATGCTCAGGCATTAAATCTATAAGCGCTTCAAAATTTTTGGCAGCACTACCCTCTCTAATGAGAATTTTCATGCCTTTTTGGAGTTTTTCTAAACCCTCTTCGTACGTAAAACATTCGTGATCTGTAGAAATCCCAGCATTGATGTATTTTGTAATATCGCTACCAACAACACCTGGCGCATGACCATCAATGGGTTTATTATAGTGTTTTGCCCATTCCAGTTTTTTGAGCACCTCTTTATCATCAAATAAAACGCCTGGATAGTTCATCATTTCTGCGAGATATTTAATGTCTGGATTTGCCATGAGCTGTTTAATTCCGTCGGAATCTATAACTGCTCCTGCAGATTCAAAATTAGTTGCAGGCACACAGGAGGGTGCGCCAAAATTGAACTTAAAAGGTGTTTGTTTTCCGTTTTCTATCATAAAATTGACACCTTCAATTCCAAGAACATTCGCGATTTCATGAGGATCTGAAATGGTCGCAACCGTACCGTGATTTACTGCAATTCTCGCAAATTCTGTTGGCACCAACATAGAACTTTCAATATGAATGTGCGCATCGATAAATCCAGGCAAGATGTAATGATCAACATCGTGATCTTTTTCCTCTATACTTTTAATTTTCCCTTCGGAAATGGTGATTTCGCCTTTGAAAATGCGGTTGTTTTTTATATCTACTATTTGGCCTTTTAATATCAATTTTATGTCTTTATTATGAATTCCGTATCAACTGCGAAATGAGAATTTAATTTAGTTCAATCTTTAAAATATCTTTTGTTTTATCGGTCACTTTAAAACGCTCGTCTGCTCTACGATTGATGACCCAAACAATTTTATCTTCGGAAATGAGCAACCACACATGTTCCTTATCTATCATTGACAATTTATCATCCTTAAAATATTTACTCAGCTTCTTTTTACCTTTCATCCCAAAAGGATAAAACACATCACCTTTTTGCCACTTCCTAAGTTTTAAAGGATATTTTATTTTGTGTTTATCTACAAAAATGACATTGGTTCTTTTTCCGAAGATGGCATCTGCCTCATCGAAAAATAAGATTCCTATAAGTGTAATTACTTTTTTGTCCGATTCATTTATTGTTATCAACTCTTCGCTTCGCTCTAAATGATTTTCGTCGAGATAATTTAATTTAGTTAAGATTAAATGCTCTCTGTCTTTTAATAATCTGTGGGTTTGGGATAAAACGTATTTTCCAGACTGGGCGTCTAATAAATTGACGACATCCTTCCACTCTGTAAACCCATAATCCTTGAACATTTCATAGAGATATGCCTTAGAATTATTGACTTTTTTAAATTCGGAAATTTTAAATTGTATTTGATTGTCGTCTATGTTTTCTATTGCTCGCTTTGCGACTGCGTTTAAACTTTCATCCACAATATCTGCGGTGTCATTTAAATTTTCCAACGTTTTTTTAAAATTTTGAAGTAACTCTGGATTGACTTCCTTTAAAACAGGAATAACACGATGTCTCAGTTTATTCCGAAGGTATTTATCTTCTGCATTACTACTATCTTCTCGCCATTTTAGGTTATTTTCTTTGGAATAATCCTCTAGTTCTTCACGAGAAAAAGGTAATAAAGGTCTAATTATATGGTCGTTAATTTCAGGGATTCCTGTCAATCCGTTTAGTCCTGTGCCTCTCGTGAGATTGATTAAAAATGTTTCTAGATTATCGTCTGCATGGTGTGCTGTTAAAATGTAGTCGTAGTTTAGATTTTCTGCGAGATCAAAAAACCAATTGTAACGCAATTCCCGAGCTGCCATTTGGGTTGAGAGCTTGTTTTGTTTAGCATAGTCTTCCGTAGAAAAACTTTCGATGAACACTTCTAAATCTAGTCTATTTGCTAATTCAATTACAAAATTTTCATCCTCGTCACTTTCTGTTCCGCGTAAATTAAAATTGCAATGTGCTAGAGCGAAATTGAGTTTTAATTCGTGACATAAATGTGTTAACACCAAACTATCCAATCCGCCAGAAATAGCGATTAAGAGTTTGCTTTCTTTTAAGAAAGTCAGGTTTTTTGTGATATGGTTTTTGAACTTTGTATGCACTTTGTAAAGTTAGATTATTTTAATTCTCTTGCAAAGTTGATGTTATTACTTGTTATTCTCGCAATGTCGCAAAGCTGTGTGTGATTCGTCTTTTATATAATCTTTTCATAAAATAAAAGGGCGTTTACAATTGAGTCAAATTTTGCGTCTCTGCACCATTGTGAGAAAAATCAACCTTCTAAAACCTCTCGCATCGCCTTAGCCTTCACCAAACATTCCTCATATTCCTTTAATGGATCACTCTTAGCAGTTATTGCTCCACCAACCGAATAGGATACATATTTTTTAGTCTCATTATATAAAATACTACGAATGACGACATTAAAATCAAAATCATTATCTGGTGAAAAATACCCAACTGCTCCAGAGTAAAGTCCACGTTTGGTTTCCTCCAATTCTTCAATGATTTGCATTGCCGAAATTTTTGGTGCTCCCGTCATGCTTCCCATTGGGAACGTTGTTTTTATAATATCAACAGGATGCGTGTTCTCATTGACTTGAGACGTCACTGTTGAAATCATTTGATGAACCTGGTCGAACGTATAAACCTTACAAAGCTCCTCTACATTAACGCTTCCTTTTACTGCTGTTTTTGAAAGATCGTTTCGTACCAAATCTACAATCATTATGTTTTCGCTTCGCTCTTTCATATCTTCGGAAAGCATCTTTTTCAAAGCCTCGTCCTCTTGTTGATTTTTAGAGCGTTTTGCGGTTCCTTTTATGGGTTGCGACGTGATTTTCAAGCCCTCTTTTTTGATGTATCGCTCTGGAGACGCAGACATTAAATAATGACCATACGATTTAAAAAAAGTCGCAAATGGTGGTCTTGAAATCGCATTTAGTTTTTGATACGTCTCAAACGGATTGATTACCGTATCTTCTGCATAAAACTCTTGGCAAAAATTAGCTTCATAAATATCACCTCTGTGAATATGCTCCAATAAGGTTTTGACCTTACTAAAATAATCGTCTTTATGAATGCGAAGTTTTATTTTAATATTATTTTCTTCGGAAATTGGAACTCCAACTGACCTCCCGACTACGCTTTGAGTGACAATTGAATTTATAGTTTTTAGATCATTTTCCAATTCATCTTCAACCATATTTAAATAATGTGTTTCTAGCACATTTCCGTGGAGAAAAAAAAGCTTTTTTGGCTGAAAGAAAAACAAGTCTGCAAATCCTAAATTATCATGGTTTTTTGATGATAGTTCCTCGACATCATTTTTTAGGTCGTACGATAGATAGCCAAAAATCCAATCATTCGTTGACGTCTGGTATTCCTTTAATTGATTGAAGGCATCAAAATAATCGGTTTGGAAAACAGTAAAAGCCTCAACTGCCAAAACTGCATCGTAGCTTCCATGTTTTTGTGTGTAATCGTTACTATCCAACCAAACGACTTCATCAAATTGCTGACTCCATGTCAATAATTTTTTTTTATATTGGTCACTGTTTTGTATGGTTGTTATAATTTTTTTTCTCAATTGTAAGCTTTCTGGATGTATATCTCAAAGTTATTAAGAAAATAGAACATACCAATAGTATTAAACTTTAAAAAATCTATTTATGACCCAATTTTCAATTTCAAAATATCACTTCAAATTAATCGCATTATTTTTATTGATATGTGTTTCCCATAATTTTTTTGGACAAAATAATGATACCTATAAATTACTATGGAAAATTGAAGGAAATGATTTAAAAGGGCCTTCCTATTTGTTTGGCACAATGCACATTCAAGATATTCGCGCTTTCAATTTTAGCGATGCTGTGATGCCTGCTATAAAGAGCTGTGAGAAATTTGCGCTAGAAATTCATGCAGACTCAGCGTTCTCTATGGTTCTACAGAAAGATTTTTATAGAGATCCCATTGATGAACTGAAATCTGTTTTAAATGATGAAAATTATAAAAAATTAGCAGATCGTTTTGTTGAAGTGAATGGCTATTCAATTGAAGAATCAAATATTAGTGACATCAACACTATTTTGGGCTTATTATATAAAGAACCTGAAAAGACAACAGATAAATCGGTTTTTGTTGATCTATATTTATTTGGACAGGCTAAAACAATGAATAAAAAAATTATAGGCCTAGAAACACTGGAGTCACAGGTTAATTATTATGAAAACTTACCCAGTGTGGAGTCTAAAAGATTTTATATACTAGAGCAACTCAACTACACAAAAGACGCTACAGATAAAATACTAGAAGAATTGAAAGAGGTCTATTTTACGGGTGATCTTAATGAAATTGAAAAAATCATAAATCGATATGGGGAAAATGAAGATGAAGAAATGATTGCCAGAAACAACGTTATGGTAAATAGTATGGATGATACTATGAAGAATTCCACACTATTTTCAGCAGTTGGTGCAGCTCATTTACCAGGTAAAAATGGCATCATAAACCTTTTAAAACTTCGAGGTTACAAAGTTACTCCTGTAGAGGCTAATTTTACTGGCATAGCAGATACTTATAAAATCGATCTCTCTAAAATTGATTGGTACAATTTTGAAGACAGAGATTTAGGGTATGATGTAGAAATTCCTCAGCAACCTAATTATGAAGAGGAATTTGAAGGTTTCACAATTCACACTTACCAATCATTTATTGATAATACTACATACATGATGTTTGGATTAGACCTAAGACACCTTGATGTCCATGATACTTTTAGAAATATTGCAGACGGGTATATTAACAATATTGCAACATCAAATCTTGGCGAGGTAATTGAAGATCGTGAGGAAGTAGATGGTGATGTACAGTATATTTATAATACTATTTCTTCGGAAAATGGCAAGATTATAAAATCAAAACTCGCATTTAAGGATCAAATTCTCTATTTTCTTTCTATACAAAACGAAAGTGGTATTATCTCTCCAAAAATATCACATCGTTTTTTTGAATCTTTATCATTTAGCACTCCAAAAAAAGAGATAGAGAAAATAGTTAAAAACATCTGGGAAACTAGAGTATTTAAAGAAGGTGCATTTTCTATTGATCTGCCAGGAACACCAATTGATATTTCTCGAGAAACGCCCAACCCAATAGATCCTGATGGTGAAAATTATCTACTTAAATTATATAATTATGTTGATTCAGGGAAAGAAAATAATTATCTTTTTAGGTACAATGATTTGCCAAGTGGTTATTTCATGGAAAGACCAGAAGATGGTTTTGAAGCCACTAAAGAAAATCTAAGTTCTAATGGCAAGATTATCTCAGAACCCAAAATAATTCATCTAGATGGATACGAAGGTCGAGAATACGAGGTGTTATTTCAAAATAAGTACCATTCCATTTGTAGGGTTTATTTTAAAGGTAATAGAACCTATCTCCTGTTGCAACAAAAATTGAATGAAGGCGATATGGTAGATAGGGATAATGCATATTTTAATAATTTCAAATTTATAGAATTTTCCAATATACCTCTCCAAACTAAAAAAATTGAAAATACGGAAATTGAGATTAAGGAATTCAATCGCAATAAAACCACGGTCGATTCATTAAATTTTGAAAATTCATACCTCAAAAACACATATTCTTATTATACAACAAATTCCAACTCTGGTGATGTCTATCAATTTAGTTATGGTGATTTACGAGACTACTTTAAAGTAAGTAACTTGGAAAGTTTCTATGATGACAACTTAGATTTTCTCAAAAACTGGAACGATACTATAGTCTATAAAAAACCTATAAAAATCAATAACATAGATGGTGTTGAAGCTATGATAAAAAATAAAACCAACAATGTATTGTCTAAACATCGTATTTGGCTGGAAAATGATAAATTTCTAATATACACAGCTTATATAACCAATGATACATACAGCCACAAAATGACAGATAGCATTTTTAATAGCTATAGCACAACTTCAAAAAAATCAACAATCGACATTTATGCTTCAAAAGTTGATTTAATATTTAAAGACTTAAAAGCTCAAGATTCTTTGACCAAATTAAGAGCCCAAGGTGCTTTTGGTTATTACGAATTTGAGAAAGGAGATCTTCCGAAGTTATACGAACATTTAGAAACTAATTTTGGAAATGATAGCATAAATGAATTTGTAAAATTCAATATCATTGAGATTTTTAATACTATTAGCGATGATGAAACATTAGAACATTTAAGAAAATTATACTTCAGGTCCTCATTGAATGATAAATTAAAAACAGAAATATTAGCAACCATTCAAAATTTGGGAAATGAAAAAAATATAGATGTATATACCGATTTGCTATTAAATCATCCGCCAACAGATCTGAACTCTAAACAATGGTTTGTTTTTAGATCATTTAGGGATTCTTCTGCTTTGGCAATCTCTAACTATGATAAGCTAATATCCTTAATGGATAAAGAAGACTACAGGCAATCCATTTTAAGTATTACGAACGATATATTAGATATGAAACAAGATAGCCTAAATATCGTGAAAGAAAATTTTGATAGACTTTTAAAGTTTTCCCAAGAAGATTTAAATAATTATTTGATTGTTGCAAATGATTCTACAAACATGGATTACTCCTATAATGGTAGAATACATCAATATTTAAGGTTAATGGAACATCCTGAAATAAACAGTGATCACATCGACGGATTCTCAAATAAAATTTTAAACAATGATAACAACCCATGGTATAAGACTAGGGCTACAGCTTTGAGAATTAACCATAAACTCCCAATTGAACAAAAACTAGTTAACAAATTAATGGATAGTTTATATTCTAGGTATGATATAATGAAGGCTTACCACAATATTGGTGAGTTTAGAAAAGTACCAAAGTCATATCAAATTTCTAAATCATTTGCTAAACTATCATTATCAAATTTTCTAGATGAAAATGATGATTATGGCTATAATATTAACATCCTTGACGAATATGAGCAAAATGGGAATACCTATCTAGGTGCCAAAATCTCGTATACCTATAATGAAACAATAGAGGATTATTTTGCTCTCATTGGCCCTATTTATGATCTGTCTGAAAAAAAAGATTTGAAACTATATGAGATTCATTTAAATTGGAATGATTTTTCTGAAAACTGGATTCCACTAGCTGAAGCACTTTTAAAAGAAACTGAAAATCAGGATTAGTTATACCTCTTAATAATAGTACCTTTGCACCATGGAGCAACAAACCACTTTTACCGATTTAAACTTAAATACACCTTTATACAACGCTATAAACGATTTAGGTTTTGAATACCCAACCCCTATTCAAGCACAGGCATTTAATGTGGTTGCCTCTGGAAAAGATGTTGTTGGTATTGCTCAAACTGGTACAGGAAAGACGTTTGCCTACATGCTGCCCATATTGCGACATTTAAAATATTCTGAACAGGACAATCCAAGAATTTTAATTTTAGTTCCTACAAGAGAATTGGTCGTTCAGGTAGTTGATGAAATCAAAAAATTGGCTGCTTATATCAATGTGAGGGTTTTAGGAGTTTACGGTGGCACCAATATCAATACTCAAAAACAGGCTGTTGCTCAAGGCCAAGATATTATTGTGGCTACACCTGGTCGTTTGTTTGATTTAGCTGTAAGCCATGTTTTACAATTAAAATCGATACAAAAACTGGTCATTGATGAAGTAGACGTAATGCTAGACTTAGGCTTTAGACATCAACTATTGAATATATTTGACATTTTACCGCAACGTCGTCAAAATATCATGTTCTCTGCAACAATGACTGAAGATGTCGATGAGTTAATTACAGGCTTTTTTATAAAACCCCAAAAAGTAACTGTTGCTGTTTCTGGTACACCTTTACATAATATTGAGCAAAAACGCTACGATGCTGCCAATTTTTATACTAAGGTAAATGTATTGGAGCATCTACTTCAAGATACTGAGACCTACAACAAAGTCCTCATTTTTGTTGCTTTCAAGCGTATGGCAGATTTGTTATTTGATCAATTGGAAGAACGTTTTCCAGAACAATCCTGCGTGATCCATTCTAATAAAACCCAAAATTACCGTTTGAGAAGTATTGAGCAATTTAGAGCTGGAGAGAACAGAATGTTAATTGCAACAGATGTCATGGCTCGTGGTTTGGATATTGAGAACATTAGCCATGTGATCAATTTTGATACACCAAAATACCCAGAAAACTACATGCATAGAATTGGTAGAACAGGTCGTGCAGAACAAGAAGGGATTGCGATTTCTTTTTCTACGGAAAAAGAACAAGAATCAATTATCGAGATTGAATCTTATATGGATAAAAAAATAACACTACTCGACTTTCCTGAAAACGTTGAAATTTCTAAAGAACTTATTGAGGAAGAACGACCTCAAATTAGAGAACGCAACAACCCAATTAAGCGAAAAGATGAAGATGCACCAGGTCCTGCATTTCATGAAAAGAAAGACAAAAACCAAAAAGAAAACCTTGGCGGATCCTACAAATTTAAAATTGCAGCAAAATACAAGAAGCCTAAAACCCGAGGTGATAAAAATTATAATAAACGAAATAAGAAATAGTATCTCTTGTTTTTTGTTTATTTCTTTAAGATAAATCCTACTTTCCCTTATATATAATAGAAATTTAGAATAGTTTTTGACATTATTTAGCTTTGTATGTGAGGATATTATACATTTGCGCTTTTAATTTAAAACCCTTATTAAAATCCCAAATCCCTCAAATCTCTTAGTATGAAAAATACGTTAACCTTCTTGTTTTTATTAATTTCCATTTTTACTGTTTTTGCTGAAAATCCTCCCGTTTGGGGAAAAACCGGTCATCGTGTGGTGGGTGCCATTGCTGATGATTATTTAAAAGGCAGTACAAGAAATAAGCTTAAAAAATTGTTGAATCATGAATCGCTTGCTGTTGCAGCGACTTATGTTGATGAGATCAAAGCAGATCCTCGTTACGATAAGTTTAAAACGTGGCATTATCTTAATATGCCACTGGATGCAAATTATGAGTCTTCTGAAAAAAATATGGAAGGTGATTTATTCACAGGAATCAATTACTGCAAGCAAATAATTACAGACAAAAGCTCTAGCGACCAAGACAAGACCTTTTATTTGAAAATGCTCATTCACTTAATTGGAGATCTTCACCAACCAATGCATTTAGGCTTGTTAGAAGATCGTGGTGGTAATGATTTTGATGTACAATGGAACTACAGAGACTCAAATATGCATAAGGTTTGGGATACCCAAATGATTGAATCTTACGGAATGAGTTTCTCAGAATTAGCAGATAATGCGTCGCATCTTTCTAAAGATGAAATTGAAGACATCAAAAAGGGAACTGTTCTAGATTGGATTGCAGAGACACATATTTTAACGAACCGCGTTTACGCTTCCGCAGAAAAAGGAGAGAATTTACGTAGTCGTTATTCTTACGAATATTTGGATATCGCAAGATCACAGATGCAAAAGGCAGGAATTAGATTGGCTAAAGTGCTCAATGAGCTTTTGTAATCCTTTTCTAAAAAAAAATCCCTTTACATGATTCTGTATAGGGATTTTTAAATATAATTTTAATAATATTAATCAACCACTTTAATGTGGCTCTCAACAATATCCTTTACAGGTATTATAACTTTTTTTCCACTTGTGTTTTTTAGAACGACAGAGATATTATTGATAGCTTCTATCTCGTAAATCGCATCTTGAAATTCTATTCGTTTACCTACTTCAAATGTTTTTCTTGTATAAAATGTCTTTAATAAGTCTCCAACAACTTCTTTTGCCCCCAAACCAAATGCCAATGCAAATGCCAATAAAAATGCTCCAAGAATCATTGTGAAATTGCTGGTAATGATATCTGTATTAATACCAGCTTGATTTAGGGCAGTTATAGAAACGAAGAGTAGAATTAAGAAGAAAACGATTTGACTTATAATTTTTGCGCCAGATAAATCCATAGATTCCAAGAACGACTGAAGTCCTTTTTTGATGAAATTGGCAAATAATAACCCAAAAATAAAGATGACAAGTGAAAAAAAGAGTTTAGGCAAGTAAGCTAAGAATTCGCTTATTTGATTGGAAATGATTTCTAGATTCAAGATATCGGCAATTATAATAACTACCATGATGTAGATTAGCCATTTTATAAAAGTTGAAACCATTTTTATAGTATTGAAATTAAGTTGTTTTCCTTCAACAATTTCAATTTCATTTATTTTATCATCCAGTTTATCAAACTTGGCTAATTTGAGTGCCTTCTTTAAAATTTTAGTAACAATTTTAGCAAATAACCAACCTAAAATAATGACAATTAATGCAATGATTACATTGGTTGCGATTTTTGCAATTTCTGGCCACATACCAGACATTGAATCTATTGCTCCATCTGTATAGTTTGTTAGTTTATTCATAATAAAGTATTTGGTTTAATTAGTTTAATTTTTGCTTTTTCCTCGTTTACTCATAACCGTTTCTATGACGTCACCTAAATTGTAAGAAAATAACTCGGCTAATTCCATAAGCAGCTTGGCAATAGCGATATCGTTCATAACTTTAGATTTCAGTTCTGGTGGAACTGTTTTCAATGGCTGATCTAAATCTTTAAAAGGATTCTTCATTAGCTTAGGTTATTATATACGGTTATCAATTTCTCTTTAGCACGCTTTATTCTCATCTTAACTGCGCTGTCTCCAATATCTAAAATACTTACAATCTCTGCAATGGTGAGACCATCTTTGTATTTTAGCAGTAGTATCATTTTTTCATCTGGTGATACCAGTTCTAATGCTTGTTTGAGCCTATCAACCCGCATCTCTTCAAATCCAGAATCATCGACATCTTCTGGTACATTTTCAATTTCGGCATAATCTACAGTTTGTTTTTCAAACTTTTTAGCAGTATTTCTTGTAACATAATTTACACAATGGTTATAGGTAAATGCGTACAGCCATGAAGAAAATTTAGATTTACCCTTAAAACTAGCCAATTTAACAAAGAGCTTTAAAAATACATCTTGTGTTAAATCTTTTGCCTCATCTTCATCTTTTGCAA
Source organism: Psychroserpens sp. Hel_I_66 (assembly GCF_000799465.1). Classification (NCBI taxonomy): domain Bacteria; kingdom Pseudomonadati; phylum Bacteroidota; class Flavobacteriia; order Flavobacteriales; family Flavobacteriaceae; genus Psychroserpens; species Psychroserpens sp. Hel_I_66. Next base: position 1,418,102 of record NZ_JUGU01000001.1, read on the forward strand.
AACCGTAACATTTATTATATACCAAGCCCGAAAAACGATCATACAATACTTCAAAAAGCATTGTATCGTTTTTTTTTAACGATAGAACTTACCAGCTCTTCGTCTGTTAGTTTATATATGTCAATAGAGGGTTGCAAAAACTAGAGGATGTTTTTTTATAATACAGTATTAAGACACACGCTTTTAAAATAAGTCACAGCTTATTTAAAATTTTTTAAATGTATAAATTTAATCTATAAAAAAAGCGAACCTATTACAGTTCGCTTGTTTATTATCTTCTTGATGTTTTTATATTTTTTTATTCTGAAATATCTTCTGGAGGTAACATAAGTCTCAATACAAGAATCCCTATTCTTGCAATTACAAATTGAAAAAGTCCAAAAGTTGCGGTTAATAGTGATACTTTTAATCCGCCAGCAAACATCTCTGGACTTGGATTGCCAAAGGCCTCAATAGAATCAAAAGCAGAAATCAAACCTATCACAGATCCTAAGAAACCCAGTACCAAGCCTAAGATGCTAGAATCTATTGTGAGTTTTGTCATTTTTCTAGATGTTGCAACAGATTTTTTTGTATTGATAAAGCCTACAATAATAAAAATCAAAGACACTATTAAGCATATTAATATGAGAGACATAAATAATGGTCCTCCATCCATAAAAAGGTTTGCAGCAATGCTTTGAGCGTAAACTGATTTTAAAGTAATCGTCTGTATAATCATGGTTTTCAAATTTAGTTAAACTTAGCCAAACTTAAACATTGCTTACATACCTCAGTTTTAATTGCGACCAATGACCAATTTACAACTGGATTTAGCAGCACTGTCAAAACCCGTTCTAAATTGGTTGTTTGTCTCTAAAGTGATGTATTGAGATGAAAATTATAGTATTATTGTAGTGATAATAGGTATATGTTCACAAAACAAATCATCTTAATAAAATTAGGACAAGTACTTCTTCACCTACTCTTTTGGTGTGGTGTTCTATTCTTTTTTACCTATTTTTTTGGAGTAAACGATGCCAATTATAGAGATACGCTTTCGTTTTCAATCTTTTTAATGCCTATTACAATTGCTACAACTTATGTCTCTATCTATAAATTGATCCCAGATTATCTTATCAAAAAAAGGTATTGGAGATTTGCGCTTTACACAACCTATACGCTTATCATTTCGTTGTATCTGTTAATGGTTTCTATCTTTTTTAGTCTCATCTATATTTCGAATTTTGAATATGCAGATATGAATCCTGCAACAAAAAACATCATTTTCGTTAGTACAGCTGTATACTTGGTTGTTATTGTTGTGAGTGCTTTTAAACTATTGAAACTTAATTTAAAACAAACAGCAAAAACAAAAGCTCTTGAGACAAAAATTTTAGATGCGCAATTAAGATTAAAAGAACAGGAGCTTAATTATCTAAAGATGCAAATTCATCCGCATTTTTTGTTCAATACCTTAAATACAATGTATGGACTGGCTTTGAAAAAAGCAGAGCAAACGCCAGATATGATTTTAAAACTCTCCAATTTACTGGACTACTTGCTATATCAAACCGAAAAACCATTTGTACTCATCCAAGAAGAAATTGAACATCTTGAAGATTACATCGCTTTGGAAAAAATGCGTTTTCATGATACGCTCAATGTGAATATGTCTATCAAACTGGACTCAAAAAATGCGACCATTGCGCCTATGCTCCTACTTCCGTTTATTGAAAACAGTTTTAAACATGGCAGCCTAAAAAATAAAACCCTGACTATTGATATAGAATTGATTGCGGTTGAGGATACGGTACATTTCCGAATAAATAATTCTAATACCAACCAGCAATCAACTTCCCACGGGATAGGATTAGAAAACATAAAAAAGCGCTTGGAGCTCCTTTATCCAGAATCTCATAATTTGAAAATTAAAGATACATCACAGGCGTTTGAAGTTGAACTGAGGTTAAAAAAAGCAGCAAATGTCTGAGTCAAAACAAATTTCTTGTTTAATTGTTGATGATGAGGCCATTGCCAGAGAAATCATCGAAACGCATTTATCCAAATTAAAAAACATTGAGGTTGTGGCGAGCTGCAGCAATGCCTTTGACGCCTTTAAGCATATTAACAATCGTAATATCGATCTGGTTTTTTTGGATATTAATATGCCAGAAATATCTGGAATTTCTTTCGCTAAATCCATTAATAGTGACATAAAAGTTATTTTCACCACTGCTTATCGTGATTATGCGGTTGAGGGTTTTGAGCTCAAAGCGGTTGATTATTTACTCAAGCCGATTTCATTTGAAAGATTAAAAAAAGCCCTGGACACCTATTTTGATATCTACGGAAACGTGACAACTCCAAGCAGTGCTATTGAAACAGTTTCTGACTTTATGTTTGTACGATCAGACCGTAAAATGATTAAGATTGATTATGATTCTATTTTTTATATTGAAAGCTTAAGTGATTATCTCAAAATACATTTGGAAAACGAGACAATCGTTACCAGAGAGACCATTAGCGCAATTGAGGCCAAATTGCCAAAGCATTTATTTTTAAGGATTCATCGCTCTTATATTATTTCAATTAATTGTATACAATCCTTTACAAATGAATACATTACTATTAACAATCAATCCTTACCCATTAGTCGATCTTATAAAAAAGAAGTTTTAAAGCAACTTGAAAAATTTTGATGATTATTCAATAAAAACGTATTTTAGACGTTGCCTTAGTAATTGCTATGTACTTTAAGTCTGCTTTTTAATGAAAGAATACCTACACAATGCTATCCCTAATTTAAAACCATTTGATTATTCGGTTCATTATGAATCGTTATTTATTGATACTTCATGGGTTTTGGTCAACGGTATTTCCAAAAAAAAATCGACTTATACTTTTAAAAAGAACAATGTTCTTGAAATCTCCAGAAAGGATTATCTCATAAAAACATCTTGGACGATTGACTCTCAAAATGTATTTTCTATAGAAACCGAAGATGGCACTATTACAGTAAAAGCCTATTTTAAAGATAACGACATACTGGTACTCAACCATCAAGATAAACAGGAGTTTGCGCTTTACATAAATACTACAAATTATACTGAAGATCTAAATAGCGTTGATGACATCAAAATATTTCTCAGGGAAAAATACAAGCAAAAAGTAACGAACCTTATTTACGAACACAAGTTTTATTACATAGAAAAATCTAGGGAATTTGGGCCATTTACTGTTGAAGAGCTTTCAGAAAAAGTAAAAAGTGAAGAAATAAGTCCATATTGTTTTGTAAGAGACATCAACGAATACGATTACAGTAACCGACTAAGAATTTTTGATTTGATTAAGGAGTTATGAGTTACTTGAGTTAAATTGCCAATTATTAATCTGTAAAGCAATGAGAATACCAATAACCACAAGTACAATTTCGCCAATGGCGTATTTAAAATACTTGCTGGTTTTACCTTCGATAAAAAACTATTTACGCATCTTTCTAAAGAATTTAATCACGTACTATTGTTGTTGCTTTTATTAATTTGACTTTATCTTTAATTCTTGATTGATAAGATTGAGAATAGAATTTGTCTGGTTTAATAATTCATTTTGCCTAATTATTCTATTGTATTCAAGTGCAGATTTTAGATATAAGTTGCCGAAAAATGCATCATTTGAAAAAAAAGATGCTGCAATGTTTAACTCATTAACTCTTCTCGGTTCAAAATTAAATCGCTCTCTAAATTTATTACTAGCTATTTTTAAAACGAAATGGGTCGTTTCTTTATTCAGTACATCAAGTAGACTCATGGCTGTGTCTTGGTCTTCAAAACCAGATTCAAAATCAGCAATAAATTGAGCTAGTAATTGTCTTAAATCTTGATTTTGAATTAAGTCTATTTTACCTGCACTAATTAAAGAGTTGTATGCACCTGTTATAGGTTCTGCACGATACCATGAACCTCCATAAGAAATAAGGTAATCTAAAGAGTCTAAATGTGTATCAAAATATTCGAATTCCATTTTATTTTGTCTTTCGTAGATTTTAATAAGTTCCTCACTATGTCTCATGGCATTAGTTTGAACTTTAATGGTTTCCTGTATACGGTTTTTTGATATTAAAAAATCAGACTGTAAAGCGATTAAAATATTTAATTCCTCATTGGAAGCTTTTCTATTTTCATTCCAATTATTAATCTGCAAAGCAATTAAAATACCAATAACCACAAGGATAATTTCACCAATGGCGTATTTAAAATATTTACCAGTTTTTCCTGTTTCCATGAGGTTATATCTTATTTTTCGAAAGAATTTAATCATTACTTAGTTCGGTATTAATAATCGATAAGATTTTCTCTGCTTTTCCTATAATTTTTAAATACTGTATATTTTGGTTTTGAGTGCCAACTGATTTTAATGCTAATGCATTTAGATAATCATTATTTTTTATCAACAGAGACATATCTAATAGAGGTACTTCTGCATCTATATTCATGCTCTTTTTTGCTATTGCTGGATGTATTAATGTGGGAGTAATAATTTGATGTTGGTAAATTTGAATACTTTGTTCCATGTTTTTTTCAATTCTCTCAGCGTTGGAATAATATCTAAATATAAGATCTCGTAAGGTTTTGTTTTTTATAAAGCTACCAGAACTACTCGATTGTATTTGATTAATGGTTCCTTTTTCGGGAATAAAATAAGATTCACCAAATAATTTCAATGTCATATCAGCAAGTAATACTTCATCTTGTTCTGTAAACATTTTTTTTGAGGAAATGAGTGTTAAGATGGCATCAATATTACGTACGATTTCATTATTATCTGTAACTCTTGCATTAAGCGTCTTAATATCAAAAGTAACATCATTTTTTAGGTCTTGTAAATAAACAAACTCTTGATAATTTATCTTTCTATTTTCATTCCAATTATTAATCTGAAGGGCAATCAAAATACCAATCACGACGAGGATAATTTCGCCAATGGCGTATTTGAAGTAACGACCAGTTTTATTCTGTTCCATGAGGTTGTATCTTATTTTTCTGAAGAATTTTATCATATTAAAATGTTGTTGTCATCCTGAACTCGATTCAGGATTTCATTAATTGTGGATACCTCATCAAGGGCGAAATGAAACGTTACTACTCTATATAACTTTCTATGTCTTTTTTTAATTGCTCTGCTTCATCATTGACTTGATTTAAAGTTTCGAAGTAAGCGATGTTAACACCTAAAAATGCATTTAATGATTGTATGTATTCGCTGTCATTTTTTAGTCCTTCAAAATCATTGGGAACCATCTTGTCAATAGAATTACTAACAATAATTGTTGTGAAATACTTTCTGTAATAATCCATCATATAGCTATAAAAATCCATGTGAACTTCTTCAAAACTGCCTTGAGTATCATTAATAGAAGAGGTGTGAAACTTACCAATCGCTGAACGAATCTTTGGGCTTTCAATTAGGTCAGTGCCAATAGATACTAAGGATTGATAACCACTGGTTTTAAAATCTATCTCATCGTAAGCGTGAACTGCTCTAAAATGATATGCCAAAGAATCATGATAAGGTTTATCTGTTTTAAGCACATCAATTATGGTATTAATTGAATTTATGGTTCTTTTTAAGTTGTTGGTTCTTTTATTGAGAACTCGGTCTAAATCTTGAAGTGTATATTCTAAATCTGAAATAATTTCGGTTAATACTTGGCGTTCTTTTTCTTTTGCTTTCTTGTTTTCGTTCCAATTATTAATTTGAAGTGCAATGAGAATACCAATTACCACGAGGATAATCTCTCCAATAGCGTATTTAAAGTATTTACCTGTTTTATTTTTCTCTATAAGATCGTATCGTATTTTTCTGAAAAATTTAATCATATTTATTTCCCGAGAAAGCGAGAATCTTGTTGGTTGGTTATTGAGTATTACAACAGTTTTATAAACGTTTTAATTTAATATATTGTTACTTTTTTAGTTCGTCATCAATTAATGCAATGAGATGAATCAAATCTTTTTTCAGTTCTACTAATGCTTCTTCGTTTTGATTAATATTAGCTAGAATTAGAAGCATATCGCTAACCATTTTTTCATCCTCATTAAGCTTAATGTCTTCGAGGTTTCGTATGTGAAAATCAAGATTAGTAGCTTTTTTAACAAAAGTCTTATTTATAACTTTGGGCAAAATATAATACTTAAAAGACCTAGTTAGATTGATTAATTCTTCAAATGCTGCTATAGAAGTTTTTAGATAGTATTGTGTCAATTCATTTCTTAATTCTGTATTGGAAATCATTTCAATATTACCAGAGTTGGTTAGAGTTTTGTAGCCTGTGCTATTAGGTGTGAAACTTATATTGGTGAATAATTTACCTTCAGACATAAGTAGAACCATTTTATCACCAAGTTCTTTGGATAATTTCTTTTCTGCAGTAATCTGCATAAATTTACTTATATCCGAATACTTTTCTGCGTTAAAAATTGATATTTCATTAATTAAAAGGGTGTCAGACACAAGGTTATCCCGAATTTCTAATAGCATAATATCGCCTTTTTCTTTATTTTGAGATATCGAATTTAAATTGTTTAGCCATAAAGCAATTAAAATTCCTATTACTACCAGTACAATTTCTCCAATTGCATAAAGTAAATATTTACTAAACTTGTTTTCGGTTAACATTTTTTGGCGTATTTTTCTAAAGAATTTTATCATATTTGTTTCCCGAGAAAGCGGGAATCTTATTGGTTAGTTCTTGTGCTTTCGTTATTTTAATTCAGCTATTGTTCTAATTCCTTATCAATTTGAGCAATTATATCTGTAAGACTTTCTTGGTTTATTATAAATGTTCTCCAGTAATAAAAATTCTTTGATCGAAAATAAATATTAAGATCTGCTATTAAATATTCATCCGTTAAATCATTAATATTTTTATAGGGCTTATAAGTTATTACATGTGCATATTTATAGTTTAAATCTGATGAGCGTTGCCTCAAAATTTCGAATAGATTTTCATTGGTAGGAACATTAAAAGTATAGAACTTTTGAATATTTGAAAATAGAGTGTCATTTGTTATAAGGTCAGAATTACCATCAGCAATCATAGCATCGAAGGCGCTAGTGTTAGATCTAAATGGTGCATCATAATCAAATAATGTCGAATAATTCACTTGGTTAATAGTATCTAAGTCTACAATATTCTCTATATCTATAGGATATTTATAAGAAGGAAATACTTTCTTAAAGAATAATATTTCTTCTCCCCAATAAGGCTTTAAATCTTCTATTCGATCTAAATCTTTAACCATATCGGAACGAATTGCTTCCAAAATAGTGCTAGCTTTCATTTTGCCTTTTTGAGTTTCATTCCAGTTATTAATCTGTAGAGCAATGAGAATACCAATTACTACGAGGATAATTTCGCCAATGGCGTATTTGAAGTATTTGCCTGTTTTGTTTTCCACAATGAGGTTTTGACGTATATGTCTAAAGAATTTTATCATAGAGACTAAGGTTTTGTAGCATTGATAATCTCATTAATTAAGATCATTGTGTCTTCACATCGGTCTACAATTTGCTGATGCAACCAAAGACTATTATCTAAATAATTTTCAAGCTCTACTTCTTGAAATAATGGATAATAATCAGGTTTAACTTTAGATTTACCGGTCCATTTTAAATTACCTATAGCATCCATCTCCTTAAATGAAATTTTAGATATTAAATAAGGGATAAACTTATCATTTGCCCAGTCATCTAATTTATTCATTCTAGTTTTTCTTATTTCTGATAGCTCATTCCATTTATAAAGTAGCGCAGAAATATCTTCGTTTTTTAAAAGATTTAGCTGGTCACTTTGCATAATATTTTTAAGCGTATTATCAGCAAAAGCTAGCTCGTTTGCTGCTAAAGACATAAAAAACAAACTATCTAAGTTGTGCTTTAGAAGTTCTTCTTTTGAGGCTCCAATTAGTTTCATCAGTTCCATGTTGGCATTCATCTCAGTTTTATTTCCTATTGTGAATTCCTCTAAAGTCCTTTTATTTTGCGTAAAGTCGATATGAAGTTTTGCAATTACGTCTTTTTCTAAGTTGATGTTGATTCTATTTTCATTCCAATTATTAATCTGTAACGCAATGAGAATCCCAATAACAACTAGAACAATTTCGCCAATGGCGTATTTAAAGTATTTGCCTGTTTTGTTTTCACTCATAAGATTGTAGCGTATTTTACGGAAGAATTTTATCATAGGTAAGCGGTTTGTGCTTTAGTTATTTTGTTTTATAGTCTTCAATTGCTTTTATGATTTCATCGCCTTTTTCAGTGAGATCATTGTAATGTTTACTCGCAGTTTGAGTTACAAATTCATACCGAAACAAAATATATAATAGTTCATCATTCTCCATAATTTTAAGAAAATCAAAATCTGGATTATTATAATCTGTTGTAGTTTTAAATCTGTTTTTGCGAAATGTTTTCCAAACAGTTCTAAAGTATCCATTTCCAGCAGTTATCATTTCCATATTTTCAATCGCAGCATTTTCTTTTATTTCAAATGCGTTTAGAGTGTTGTTAATCTGTATATATGATTTGATAAGGTCTCTAATGGTTTCCATCTGTTCAAGTTCATATGCAGAGGATGATACAACCTTATCAATTCCGTTTCTATTGATTTTAAAATTTCTTTCAGATAGAACAGGGAAGAGTAAAGCAATAAAGTTATTTTCGTTAACCTGGATTTGATTTTCATAGTTATCAATCAATAACCCAGCTCCTTCTGATATTTCTATCCTTCTTTCAATAAGATTTGATAGCTGAAGTTTATTACTTTCCAAATCCTCAATTAAGTTTTGAAAATTACTTACCATCTTGTTTTGAGCTTGATGCTTCTCGTTCCAATTGTTTATTTGAAGTGCAATCAATATTCCGATAACAACAAGAACTATCTCACCAAAGGCATATTTGAAATAGCGTTCTGTTTGATTATTCATTATTAGTGACTGTCTTATATGTCTGAAAAACTTTATCATAGTTTTATTTCTGATTCAAGACCAACTAAAATGAGTTCTATGTGCTCTTTTATTCCGCCAAAAACTCTTGGTCCATTGGCTGCTTTAATTGTTAGATAGTAATCTAAAAGGTTATTTTCAAATTCAATCAAACTAAAGATTTGCCTATTGTTAATTGAATCGGAAATTGAATTATGTTCAAATTCACGACCTCTACCCATCAACAACTTTCGGATACTTCCATTCTTGTTTAATTGATTTTTTAGTTTACTCTTTAAAGTATTAATAGCATTTCGCATTAATTTTAAAAAATCCAATTTGCTTTCAAATGAAGCAATACGTTGTCTTAGTTTTTTATTTTTAATTACATTAAGATTCCCTGAACTTATAATATCCGTTGATACTCCTTTTGAGGGTTGAAAGGTTGCGTCGCCAGAAAAAACTGAATACAATATATCTGATATAGCTTTATCACTTATTGTGTCCAGTACATTAGTATCAAATAAAGTCAGCATATCCTCTACTGCATTTACTCGTTCCTTATTTGCTTGAAGACTAATATTTATTTTTTCTAGGTTAGTTTCATATTCAGTTTGTAACGACAATAAATACGCTTGTTCTATTTTTGTTTCCTGTCTACTATTATTGAAATTATTAATCTGTAACGCAATTAAAATTCCGATAACTACGAGTACAATTTCTCCGATAGCGTATTTTAAATACTTTCCAGTTTTTCCTTCTGAAAGTAAGTTTTGTCTAATTTTTCGAAAGAATTTTATCATTGGTTAATTGCTGGTTATAATGAAGTAGAAACATTGTTGTGCTTTCGTTATTTCTAGTTCTCCTTTAATTGCTGATCAATCTTTATTATTATGTTTTTTGCGTTTTCTCTAAAATTTCTCAATTCTTGTGCATAAACATCAAAAATCACATAGTATAATGCTATCTCGTTTTTTGCAATGGTATTATTAGAAATGTAATCTATTATGCCTTCAGTTTCCTTGTGCAGTAAGAAAGAAGAAAACCAATCATGTTTTTTTAGATTTTTATTAATATCTACATTTTCACGGAATAACTCATCGATTGCAACATCTATTTCTACAAGATGTTGATTGTAGAACAAGTTGATTTCTGAAGCTAGGTTTTGTTTCGTGTTTGCAATAAGATTAGATTGATTTTTCAGCAATTCAAAACCACGCTGATTAATGGAAAAATCTTTAAATCCATCTATTACAGATAAATATTGTGGATTTTTTAACCAATCTTCTTTTGTAAGGTTAGTGTTTAAAACGGTTTCAAATGAGGGCTTTCTCACCTCATCATGATATTTTAAAATTAGATTAATTTCTGAAATATCATTAATCAGATCTTCCTTTACAATAACATAAATTGAATTGGTGGTTTCTTTTTGCTTTCGGATTTCATTCCAATTGTTAATAGAGAGCGCAATTAAAATCCCAATAACAACGAGGATGATTTCGCCAATGGCGTATTTTAGATACTTGGATGTTTTGCCTGTTTCCAAGAGGTTGTATCTAATTTTTCTAAAGAATTTAATCATTGGTTAGCGTATGGTTATAATAAAATGCAACAGTCTAAATTTTAGCTAATTGTATTTTGGTCATCTAATTATCATTTTTTAATTCAGCAAAAATGGTCTTTAGTTTGTTTAAGGATTCAATGGACCTCTCATAGGCCTCTTTATTTAGATTTAAAGATGTTCTTCGTGCTATAATATAATTCTGAAAATGGATTTCTTTTGCATAACTTTTTGAGGTTAACTGCATCTCAAAAAAGCTCACATTTCTAATTAAAAAATTCTCATAATAATCTAGGAATCCGGCAAAATCTAAATCTTCAACGACTTTTATATCATTAAATGTTTCGTAAGGTTCAGAAATAGCGTTACGCAAGTTTAAATCATCAAACAATTTTAGGTCACCAGAGAATTTCAAATTCTCATAGATTACCGTTGTTGGGTTTAAGCCATTAGTACGCAATATTATTTCTGATTTTTCTGCTATTTTTGGGTTATCGTAATCTTTGGTATATAATATGTTACCTAAAGTATCAATTTCTTTAAGCATTTTAATTGTAAAATCATTAAGTTCATTTAATCGTATTATATTACGGTTTGCTTCATCTTCTAACTGAATTATATATTGATTACGTAATTTTAGATTATTTCTATCTTTTACATTTTCGTTAATTGCTAAAGCAATAAGAATACCTATTATAACCAGCACTATTTCTCCGATGGCATAAAGTAAATATTTGCTGAATTTACTTTCAGCAACTAACCGTTGACGTATATGTCTAAAAAATTTAATCATATTTATTTCCCGAGAAAGCGGTAAGCTTATTTGGTTTTTTAGTAAAGAATATTATCCAAGGTTCTATCTAGACGTTCTTCCATCATACTAAAACTACAATCCGAAAAGAAAATTTTGTACATTTCTCTTCTAAAAGATGCGAGTTCCATCTGACTGTAATTATGGTTATCAATAACCTTTTCAATTTTATCTAACCGCTCTTTTTCAGAATGATTATGGAATTTTTTATGCATTTTTAGAAAGATTTTATTGGATGTTTTTTTTTGGATCATTTCCAATTCTTCTTCTGTTTCTTTTTTATCTGCATTGGCACAGAGTAGCATGATGTAAATTTGTAATTCTGATTTGCTCCAGTTTGGTTTTTTGGTTTTCATGATTTAATTGGTTTTTGTTTTAAACTACTAATTTGAAAAGCGTTGAGACTACTAATAACCATAGGGATAACTTTGCCATTAACATAGATAAGATATTTCGAGAATTTGTCTCCTGCTTTCGCAGAAGCTTCGGAAAACTGGGTGGAGAGTAGTCGTTCCCTAAAACGACGAAATAATGTAATCATTTACTTTGGTTAGAAAGTAAATTAGGTTAATGGTGTAGTTGAGGTTGATTAACTAATTAACTATTTGTCTTTAAAGATATTAAATTGTTACACAGCAAACTATTTAAACATAAAAAAAGCGAACTTAGTAAGTTCGCTTTTTAAAAATTAAATATCCCATCCTGAAATAAGTTGACATAAAATCGACTTATTATCAAAACCACAGAAAGAAAAAAAAAAAAAAAAAACGAACACAATGTGTTCGTTTTATAGTTAAAATTCTTCTTCAAAGTTTTCATCAAATTTAAATGAATTCATTAGCAACCCATTTTCATTTTTGTAGTAAATGAAAATAAATCGTAACGCAATTACTTTATATCTTACAAAGTAAACATCTTTATATGCAACATCTCCAAGCTTGAGATGTTTGACTTTAGTAATCCCTATAGATTTACCAAACCTAGACTCCATTATGTTTAATCATTTTAAAGTCTTTTCTTTAATTAAATCTAATTCTGTCTCTGCTAGAGGCCAATAATCCTTCATTTCATCAAATGCTTCGGAAGGCTCATTCTCTCCAAATAACTTAGTCATTCTTTCAGAAAAACTTTCTGAATCCTCTCGGTTTCAAAATATTTATTCTGTCCATATCCACTGAAACTGAATAATAGAAAAAGCACAAAAATTACTTTTATATTCATAGTGCTTATTTAAATATGTAAAGGTCTATCCTCAGTCGCAGCCAAGGCTGCTTCTTTCATGGCTTCTGCATACGTTGGATGAGCATGTGACATGCGAGAGATATCCTCTGCAGATGCTCTGTACTCCATAGCAACGACAGCTTCAGCAATTAAATCGGCACAACGTGCGCCAATCATATGTATTCCTAAAACTTCGTCTGTTTTTTTATCGGCTAAGATTTTTACAAATCCATCCAAATCTCCTCCTGCTCTGGCTCTTCCCAATGCTCTAAACGGAAATTGTCCAGCTTTGTACTCTACTCCATCTGCTTTTAACTCTTCTTCTGTTTTGCCTACTGCAGCAACTTCTGGCCAAGTGTAAACCACTCCCGGAATTAAGTTATAATCGATATGAGGTTTCTGTCCTGCTAACGTTTCAGCAACAAAAACACCTTCTTCTTCAGCCTTATGTGCTAACATCGCACCTTTTACAACATCACCAATGGCGTAAATATTCTTAACTGCGGTCTGTAAATGCTCGTTGACTTCAATTTGTCCGCGATCTGTTAGTTTCACACCAGCAGCCTCTGCATTTAATCCATCAGTATATGGTTTTCTTCCTACGGAAACCAAGCAATAATCGCCTTTAAACTCTACGATCTCACCTTTTTTATTTTCAGCCTTAACAATAACCTCATCACCGTTACGCTCAACAGATTGCACTTTGTGAGACATGTTCATATTGAATTTAGCCTTTTTAAATACTTTGTTCAGTTCTTTAGATAACGCAGCATCCATAGTTGGTAAGATTCTATCCATGAATTCAATAACGGTTACCTCTGCACCTAAACGTCTGTAAACCTGACCAAGTTCTAAACCAATAACGCCTCCTCCAATCACGATCATGTGCTTAGGGATTTCTTTGAGTTTTAATGCTTCCGTAGACGTAATAATTCGTTCTTTATCCAACGTGATAAATGGTAAGTTTGCAGGTTTTGACCCTGTAGCTATGATAATATGTTTAGCTTCGATGTCTTGAGCATCTTTTCCTTCAATTTTAATATGGTTTGCATCTATAAAGCTCCCCAGACCTTCAAACACATCAATATTGTTTTTCTTCATTAAAAAATCAATTCCACCAGTAGTTTGATCAACAACCGCTTGCTTGCGACCAATCATTTTCTCTAGATTGACTTTGATATCACCAGGGATCTCAATCCCATGTTCTTCAAAATGATTTGTTGCCTCCTCGTAATGATGGGATGATGCTAATAGGGCTTTACTTGGGATACAGCCTACGTTTAAACACGTTCCGCCAAGTGTAGAATATTTTTCAATAATTGCTGTTTTCATGCCCAATTGTGCACATCTAATTGCTGCTACATATCCACCAGGTCCAGAACCTATTATTGCTACATCGTATGATTTCATAAAGAATTTTTTATCGTTTTGGTTTTCAGTTTAAAAATCGAATACAAAAGTACGAATTTAGATTTACCCAAAATGAGTGGAAGCCATCATAATTTTGTATCTTAATGCTGAACATTAAATTATAATATCATGAGTAATCACACGTATAAGAAAATTGAAATTGTGGGTTCTTCGGAAACCTCTAGCGATAATGCTGTTGAAAATGCATTGGCAAAGGCTGCTAAATCTGTTAAAAACATGAGATGGTTTGAAATCGTAGAATCTAGAGGTCTTATTGGCGATAACGGAAAAGTCTCATACTGGCAAGTGACCGTAAAAATAGGATTTACAATGGAAGACTAAAACGGATTAAAAAATTATTCCTGTCTTTATAAATAAATATATGGACAGGAATAATTAATTTCTTTAAAACTTAAAATTTACTTTTTAGATTCAATATCTTTCAAAACCCATTCTAATTCTGGGTCAACATTATTGAGTCGATCTTGATATGTTGGTATGATTTCAACATCTGGTTTTACACCATAACCATCTACATCTGTTTTATATTTAGAATCTATATGAGCCAATCCTATTCTGGCTCTCACCTTAGTATTGGGTAATTCGTAAATTTTAAATAGTCCAGCTACGGTACCATTATATGCGCCTCCAGTTTCTTCGCCAACAAAAGTAGCACGCTCAGTTCCTTTTAACTGGGTTGATAATACTGATGATGCTGAAAAAGAGTTTCCATTTATTAAAACATAAATCTTTCCTTTAAAATTTAGCGGTTTAGGCTCCTTTGGCTTTGCAGATTTAAACTTGCGATACAACTGACCATCTTTTTTGCTTACAGCAAGAATATCTGCAGTAGCCAGACCAGGTGACAATATGCCTACAAAAACCTTAAACAAAATAGAATTGGAGTTGCTCATCATACTCTTCAATATTGGAAACCTGCTATTTATTTCACTTTTATTGAGAAAGGTGTAGTTTTCATCTGTGAGATAGGAATAGAAATAATCGATTTCGTTTAAGCGACCTCCAAAATTATTTCTTAAATCTATTATTAACACTTCGGTATTTAATGAGTCCAAGGTTTTAAATGTATCATCATAGAATCCTTCATACTTTCCATTTTGGAATCCTTTTATTTTAATTAGTGCGATAGTACTATCCTTACCAACAAAGTTTAAGTTTCTAGTATAATTTTTAACCTCTGGCATATGTGGTGTTGGTACAAAACCATATTTACTGTTGTATTCTCTCAAAGCTTTTCTTTTTAATTTGGCTGCTTTTCGCTCAGCTTTTGTGAGCTTTGGCTTTGTTTCGTTGACAAGTTTTATAGAATCCAGTTTTATGGAATCTCTTTTAATTTCAAGACTATCTCGTAAAGGTCTTCTTTTGTACATTTTAACAGATGTAGAATCCGCATTTTTTAATGTGAATGAAATACTATCTAAAGTCCCTTTATCACTCGCATAATAATTCAAAAAACGATTGCCAACAACACGATCATGAAAAGTGGTATTATAACCGTCTGAGGCGATTAAACGCTTATACTTCGCAATTAAATCTTGAGAGCTTTCGTTTTCAATTTTTAAAATTTCAGCATTAATCAAAACCGAATCTTTACCTACAGCATCAGCAATAAACAGTTTATCGTCCAAATACTCGAACTCTAGATAATTAATGTCATAACGTGTTTTTAACCTTTCTTTACGTTCTGTTTTTGATAATTTTACACTAGGTGGAGAAATCGACATATGACCTTGACCAACAAATTTTGTGACTGTTGCCAATTGCTTATAAAACGTACGACTATCCATTGGCTCGGTCATAGCTTTTTTTAAACTATCAAACTTAAAATCCAAAACTTCTTTAGTCGTATACTGATATAATCTAGGATGATGACGTTGCAACTGCTTGTAGAGCTTATCAATATCATTATGCAGATCCTCAACAGGATGTAATTTTGTAATTTCCGAATTATGTTTCTCTACACTGGCACAAGAAGCCATTACTAAAATAACACTAAAAGCTAAAATTATTTTTTTCATCTAATCATAAATTTAATTAAGGGTCCTTACCCTACAGACGCAAATAAACATAAAATGGTTGCCTCAACAATTTTTTCTTCGGAAAATTTCTACGACGGAAAACCGAGCATGCTGCCCATTCCAACGGTAAATAACCAACAACCATAAATGGCGTGCTCTATGGTTACCAATAGTGTTGATTTTGTCCTTTTATATGTGATTGCAAAAAGTATTCCTCCAATAAAAGTAAGGAACATGACGAGCACATTTCCGAAGAATAAATGCGCCAAAGAAAAAAGTGTAGCATTTAAAACAATAAAAAGCGTATCATTTTTAAATAACGATTGATAACGTTGGAAAAAGAACGTTCTATAAATCAATTCTTGAGGATATACCGAAAAAACGCTGTAAACAAAAAGAATAAACAACCATAATAATGGTTTGTTCAACACAACGACATAAAGATTTGGCTTATCCAGAAACCACATGTAGAGCGTTGTAACTATTGCAATACCTATTAACTGGACGAATGTGTACTTAAAAAACATGCTCCAATTAAGATGTGGCGCAATTTTAAATTTGTTTTTTTCGACCCGCAACAACACGAACAAAACATACATAAAACCAAAGATCCCGATACCCATTTTTATCGCTAAGGGATATGTTATGGAGAAACTTAACGGAACTAAAATAAAAATTATAAAAAACTCTGTGAGCTTGTAAACGTTTGATTGCATGCTTAAAGATAACCATTAAAATTACACACTAATTGCAGTTGTATGTTTTACTTCGCTTATCATAAATGCGCTGTGTGTACTCCCTATATGACTTATTGTGGTTAATTTTTTAACCATAAATTCACGAAACTCATCCATATCTGCAACAATGACCTTGAGCAAATAATCATAATCACCACTTATATGGTAGCATTCAAGAACCTCATCTAACTTTTTCACCTCTTTTTCAAACTGAACAACATAATCCTGAGTATGCTGCAATAATTTAATACTACAAAACGTAACGAAAGATCTATCAACTTCCTTTTTATTGACCAATGCGACATATCCCGAAATCACTTGAGCACGCTCCAGTTTTTTTATACGTTCATAAACCGCAGTTACAGATAAGTTTAATTTACCCGAAAGCTCTTTATTGGTCTGTTTGCTATCATCTTGAATAAGTTTAAGTAATTTTTTATCAATAGCATCTAATTGAATCATAAATTTGAAATTTTTTCAGTTTGATATTTACTAATAGGGTTTGCAAAACAAAAATAACTAAATAATCACATTATTATAGTTTTATATTCTAATTATTCTAATATACATTGATATTTTATCTAATTATCATCATATTTGATATGAATTTTAATTTAATAAAAATTATAAAAATGGCATTTAAACCAGCAAATAACATACAGGATTTACAATACTTTGGAGAGTTTGGAGGCGTTAATCCTTCAATCTCAGATTCGTCAACCTATACCTTTATTTCAGCAAAAACAATGTTTGATACGTTTGAGGGAAATGCAGATGGTTGTTATTTATATTCTCGTCACTCCTCACCTTCCAACTTATATTTAGGCGAAGCACTTGCTGCCATGGAAGGGACCGAAACTGCAAACGTATCTGCTTCTGGCATGGGAGCTATTACACCTGTTTTAATGCAACTTTGTGGAGCTGGTGATCATATCGTTTCCAGTAGAACAATTTATGGAGGTACGTATGCTTTCTTAAAAAACTTTACACCTCGATTTAATATTGAAACCTCTTTTGTAGATATAACAAAATTAGATATCGTTGAGGCTGCCATTACTAAAAACACGAAGGTTTTATATTGTGAGTCGGTGAGCAATCCACTTTTGGAGGTTGCAGATATTAAAGGCCTTGCTGAGATTGCAAAACGTCACAACTTAAAGTTAGTGGTAGATAATACCTTTTCCCCATTATCAATCTCTCCTGCAAAATTAGGTGCAGATATAGTGATCCATAGTTTAACAAAATTCATAAATGGCTCAAGTGATACGGTTGGTGGTGTTGTTTGTGGCACTCAAGAATTTATCAATGATTTGAGAAATGTAAACGATGGAGCTTCTATGCTTTTAGGTTCTACGATGGACAGTTTACGATCTGCTTCCGTATTAAAGAACTTGAGAACATTGCACATTAGAATGCAACAACACAGTTTAAATGGCGCATATTTAGCTCAAAAGTTTGAGCAGGCGGGATTAAAAACCGTTTATCCAGGATTACCATCACATCCATCACATGAGTTGTTCAAATCTATGATGAATGAAAAATACGGATTTGGAGGTATGCTCACCATAGACGTTGGTAGCCTCGACAAAGCAAACGAACTCATGGAACTTATGCAAGAGAAAAACCTAGGCTACTTGGCAGTAAGTTTAGGATTTTATAAAACCTTATTCTCTGCTCCTGGAAGTTCTACGTCTTCGGAAATTCCTGAAGATGAGCAAAAGGCAATGGGCTTAAGTGATGGGCTAATTCGTTTTTCTATTGGACTGGATGCAGATATTGAACGTACTTTTGAAATGATGCGTGCATGTATGGAAGAACTAGAAATTTTAAAAGCTGAGGATGTTTTAGCATAAACACAAAAAACATAAAGCCTTTCAGATAATTCTGGAAGGCTTTTATTTTCCTTTAATTCGCTCCCAAATGACATTCAAAGTAAATTCAAGATCGTCTATTTCTGGAGCAAACGGTTTCATATTTAAGCGATCTTCAGTTTTGTACAATTTTAGATTAAAAACAGGCTTGTAACCTTCTCTGGTTTCAACCAATGGGTAACGTAAATCCTTGTAATCATACGCGTTATCATTTAATTGCTCCACATTATAATAACCGTCACTAAACCAAGCTAAAGATTTTAAATCTGCATAACCGTCTTCTTTTAAATCTCTTTTCTTCGGAAATGTCATCCACTCAGAAAATCTATCCGTTGTATCAAACAATGAGTAATACGCTACTTCGTAAGTGCTATCGGTTTCTGCAATTCCGTACCAAAGAATATTATTAAAAATAGAAGGTTGAGCGCTAAACCTTTGATAAACGATTCCTTTTTCAGCTAAAGAATTTTGAAACACACTATCTATGTAGAGCTTATTAAAAATGGTAAAAATCATATATACTGAACTTACTCCTACGCCAATCTTGATCCAAAACCTACGTTTATGATGCTCTCTACTATAGAACATCAAAACAATCATACTTAACAAAAAAGGTACAGTATACAGAGGATCTACAACAGCAATATTATTAAATGCAACGCGATAATTTGAAAAAGGAGCAAATAATTGTGTGCCATATGGCGTAAAACAGTCTAAAATAGGATGCGTAAATAATGACCAGAAAAATAACAGAATCCAATCTTTTTTTGTGGTTGTGCCTAAACGATTTCCGTTATTATACAATTTGTATACAAGCCATCCCAATAAAAATCCAGCCAAAATGGAAAATAAAATAGAGTGCATAAAGCCTCTGTGAAATAGCATAATATCAATTTCGTTTGAATAGAATAACCTTCCGAAGAACACATCCAAATCGGGAATCGTCCCTCCAATGGCTCCAAAAAATAAAGCCTTATTCCCTATTTTACGACCCAAAACAGCTTCTCCACAAGCAGCACCTAAAACAATTTGAGTTAATGAATCCATTTATTTTTTTAGAATTGAAATGTAAATGTACGCAACTATTATGATTTGCAGAATAGACAACATTATTGTAACATTACAAGTGAAAACCGACACAAAAACAGATGAGCGACGACAAAAATATTTCAGAAATTGAAGCTAAAAATGAAAATGTTATTGAAAATAAGGAACTTAATTTCTTTGAAGCACTAATTCCTGTTGTGATATTAATGGGCATGCTAGCCTACAATATCTTTTTTGTTGAAGACCAAGAATGGTTTGGAGGATATACAAATCAAATTATTTTATTACTTGGAGGCGCTGTTGCTGCTGTGGTTGGCTTTTTTAATAAAGTCTCAATATCGATTATGCTAAAAGAGGTTTGGGAAAACCTAAAAAGCGTTTTCGTACCAATTATGATTTTGTTTTTGGTTGGTGCACTTGCTGGCACTTGGTTGATTAGCGGTGTGATACCTGCAATGGTCTATTATGGATTAAAAGTATTGAGTCCTGAGATTTTTCTGCCAGCTTCTGTGATCATTGCTGCTGTTATTTCTATTGCAACGGGAAGCTCATGGACTACCTCTGCAACTGTTGGTATTGCGTTGGTTGGCATTGGCACAGCTCTGGGTATTAACCCAGGTATGATTGCTGGTGCTGTAATTTCGGGAGCTTATTTTGGTGATAAAATGTCACCTCTAAGTGATACCACAAACTTGGCGCCTGCAATGGCTGGAACCGATTTGTTTACGCACATTAAATATATGGCATTGACGACTGTGCCTACGATAGTAATTACTTTGATTATCTTCGGAATAATTAGTGCTTCAATCGATACTTCTGGAAATGCAGATATTTCTCAAATTCTTGAAACCATAGATGCTACATTTCATATTACACCTTGGTTGTTTTTAGTTCCTATCGCTGTAGTTGCCTTAATTTTGATGAAAACAAAACCACTTATTGCGTTGGGCACAGGTGTTATTTTAGCTATTGTTTTCGCGCTTGTTTTTCAGCCAGATGTTATAGAAAATGTAACGGGATCTAAATCTAAAACTATTGTAAACTCAGTTTTTACAGATACTAATATTCCTATTGATGATTCCGCATATATAGCAAAACTCAATGACCAAGATATTGAGGCTATCAACAACAATGAAAATTTAGAAGCACTTTTAAGTGATGGTGGTATTGAGAAAAACTTCTCCCAAACAGAATTGGAACAAGTTTTTGAAGATGCTAATTATGATCAAAGCACATTAGCTTTAAAAACCGATAGCTTGAGCAGATTATTAACTATTGATAAACTTAAACAGCTTTTTGGTGCTGGTGGAATGGAAGGAATGCTCTGGACCATTTACCTCATAATTTGCGCCATGGTTTTTGGAGGTATTATGGATGGTATTGGCGCCTTATCTAGAATAACAAAAGCACTACTTACCGTGGCAACATCTGTATTTGGTTTATTTGCAAGTACAGTAGCAAGTTGTTTGGGATTAAACATTATTGCATCAGACCAGTACCTGGCTTTGGTAATCCCGGGAAAAATGTTCAAACAAGCTTATCACGATAGAGGGCTTGCGCCAGAAAACTTATCTAGAACTCTTGAGGATTCTGGTACAGTAACCTCTGTTTTAATCCCTTGGAACACCTGTGGCGCTTATCAATCTGGTGTTTTAGGTGTGGGTGTGGGTGAGTATTTCATGTACGCTATATTTAATTGGTTAAGTCCTTTTACAACTTTAATCTTCGCAGCATTTTCTATAAAGATTAGGCAACTCAAGAATAAATGAAATTGATTTTTCATTAAAAAGTAGTTGTATTTATTCAGTTGATAATTTACACATCCTTTCTTTATCAAATCAGCACAAAATGATGTGTATTTTTGAAGCCATATTTTCATACTATAATTTTATAGTTTCTTATAATCAAATTCTATTTCATTAAGCTATTGCATGCTTTAATTTTGTTCTAAATAATAACTTTAATTAAAACATAAATATGGCTTTAGTAGGAAGACAATTTCCAAATTTAAATGTAAACGCTATGAACGAAATGGGTGATACTTTCAAACTCAACGTTCTTGAAGAAGCAAAAAACAACAATAAAAAAGTAGTGCTATTTTGGTACCCAAAAGATTTTACTTTTGTATGCCCAACGGAATTACACGCATTTCAAGCTGCACAAGCAGAATTTGAAAAAAGAAATACCATTGTAATTGGTGCATCTTGTGATACTGCAGAGGTTCACTTTGCGTGGTTAAGCACAGCAAAAGATAATGGTGGAATTGAAGGTGTAACTTATCCTTTATTAGCAGATTCAAACAGAAACCTTGCCTCTGCATTAGGTATTTTAGATACAACAGATGTTGAATACAACGACGAAACAGGATTATACACTGTTGAAGGTGACAATGTAACATACAGAGCAACATACATCATTGACGAAGAAGGAACGATCCAACATGAGAGCGTAAACAATATGCCTTTAGGTAGAAATGTAAATGAATATTTGAGAATCATTGACGCCTTAACCCACGTCCAGGAAAAAGGAGAAGTTTGTCCTGCAAACTGGGAAGAAGGAAAAGACGCAATGCAAGCAAACGCAAAAGGCACTGCTGAATATTTAAAAGCGCACTTGAACTAAAAATCACCAAAACAAAATCCCAAATTCCAAAATGTAATTATTTTTTACTTCGGAATTTGGGATTCAAAATTTTATTATGATAAAAGAATTAGAACAAGATAACTTAGCTGAAATAGTATCGCAAAATGACACCGTAATTGTACAGTATTCTGCCACTTGGTGTGGAAACTGCAGAATCATGAAACCAAAGTTTAAAAAGTTATCTTCGGAAAATGAGAACATCACCTTTATTATGGCTGATGCCGAGAAATTTCCGGAATCAAGAAAACTAGCTACAGTTGATAATCTACCAACTTTCGCAACATTTCAAAAAGGAGCTTTCATAAACCAAACGCAAACGAACAAGTTTGACGTATTAAAAGATTTAGTAAATGAAGTTACCAGTAATTAAGCATCTATCTCAATTTATTGAAGATAACGACGAGGACTTTATTGTCGAAACAATAGAGACTTTAGAAAACCTTACAGAAGTTTCTTCTTTAAAAGATGAAGAATTGGATGTTATTGGAGAACTGATTTCAAATATGTATGGTGCTCTTGAAGTTCAAAAAATGATTAAATCTGGAACACCTAAAAAGGAAGCATTAAATGCTTTTATGAAACGTGTGATGGGTTCAATAGATAATTAGATCTCTTAGATTTTTTAGATTTAAAAAATACGGTTATTTTCCTTGTGGGAGTAACCGTATTTTTGTGTTCTATCTTTAGCTCAGTCTATTGTAAAAGCGCTACAAGATCTTGATAGCCTTTTTCCGAAGCATAATTAATTGCTTTTCTACCTTCTTTATCCTGTATTGTTTTATCTGCTTTGTGATCTAGTAACAGCGCTACTGTATTTTGCTGGTTATATGTGGTTGCAAAAATCAATGGTGTGGTGCCCAAATTGTTTTGTGCGTTGATATTTGCACCCTTCTCAATCAATAATTTTGCTAATTTTTCATTTCCTTTAAAGCTCACTCCTATTAATGCTGTATTTCCCGTATGGTCTTTTGCATCAATGTCCGCATTATGTTCTATTAAGATTTTGGTTGCTACCTCATTGTCAAAATAAGTAGCAAATATTAAAGGTGTAAACCCTCTGGAATCTCTAACATTCGCTAAATCAGGTTGTTCTTTTAGAAGCGACTTGAGTTGCTCGTTATCCTTGATTCTTATAGCTTCAAAAAGGAGTTCAATGTTTTTCATAAGATTTTATATTAAACTAAAAAAGGAATGAGCACCAAAACCCACTCCTCTTTTAAAATTGATAACTGCGTTTTATTTTAGATCAAAACGATCTAAATGCATTACTTTGCTCCATGCTTTCACGAAATCTTTTACAAATTTTTGCTCTCCGTCGTCTGCTCCGTAAACTTCTGCAATAGCTCTTAATTCTGTATTAGAACCAAAGATTAAATCTGCACGAGTTCCTGTAAACTTAACCTCTCCTGTTTTACGGTCACGTCCTTCAAAAAAACGATCATCTTCTGAAGTTGCACTCCATGTATATGTAAAATCTAGAATATTCACGAAAAAATCATTGGTTAAGTGACCAACACGATCTGTAAAAACACCGTGGTTTGAGCCATCATAATTTGCTCCAATAACCCTTAAACCTCCTACTAAGGCAGTCATTTCTGGTGAAGAAAGAGTCATTAAATTAGCTCTGTCTATCATTAAATCTTCCGCAGCTACGTTTAAATCTTTTCTTATATAGTTTCTAAAACCGTCTGCCAATGGCTCTAAATATCCAAACGACTCCAAGTCTGTTTGTTCTTGTGACGCGTCACCTCTTCCGCAGGAAAAAGGAATAGTTACGCTGTGACCAGCATTACTTGCAGCTTCCTCAACACCTGCATTACCTCCAATTACAATCAAGTCTGCAATGGATACTGTACCACTGTAATCGTTTTGGATAGCTTCATATACAGAAATTACTTTTTGTAACTCACTCGGGTTATTGACTTCCCAATGTCTCTGAGGCTTTAAGCGTAAACGTCCTCCGTTTGCACCACCACGCTTATCTGAATCTCTATAAGTTGAAGCAGAAGCCCAAGCGGTAGTTACCATTTGAGAAATAGTTAACTCTGATGCTAAAATCATTTTCTTTAAGTTAGAAACATCATTTTCGCTTAATTTATAGTTTACCTTCGGAATTGGATCTTGCCATAATAATTCTTCCTTCGGAACTTCAGGTCCCAAATAGCGATCTATCGGTCCCATATCACGATGTGTTAGCTTATACCAAGCTCTGGCGAAAGCGTCTTCTAATGCTTTGTGATCTTTATGGAAACGTTTAGAAATTTCCAAATATGTTGGATCCATTTTTAGTGCCATATCTGCTGTAGACATCATTAATGCCTGTTTTCCATTAGCATCTCCTGCCTTTGGTGCCATTCTTGCATTTGATGCTGCTGTTGGTGTCCATTGATGAGCTCCAGCAGGACTTTTTGTGAGTTCCCAATCGTAATTTAAGAGTACATCAAAATATTCATCATCCCAGCGTGTAGGGTTTGGTGTCCATGGACCTTCTAAACCACTAGTAATTGCATCATCCAGAACTCCAGATTTAAAACTATTTTTCCAACCTGTACTCATTTCTTCGATAGATGCTCCATGAGGCTCGAAACCTACATGATCATCTGGGTTTGCTGCACCATGCGTTTTTCCGAAGGTATGACCACCTGCAATAAGTGCAACGGTTTCTTCATCATTCATAGCCATACGACCAAATGTAATCTTAATATCATGCGCAGATTTTAATGGATCTGGATCTCCATTTGGTCCTTCAGGATTCACATAGATTAATCCCATATGAGCAGCTCCTAAATGTCCTTCTAAATCACCATCACTTGTATCATAACGCTCATCATTATCTAACCAACCTGTTTCACTTCCCCAATAAATATCTTGTTCTGGTTCGTAAATATCTTCTCGTCCTCCTGCAAAACCAAATGTTTTAAATCCCATAGACTCCAATGCACAATTTCCTGCAAGAACCATTAAATCTGCCCAAGACAAATTTTTACCATATTTCTTTTTCACAGGCCATAATAATAGCCTTGCTTTATCTAAATTTCCATTGTCTGGCCAACTATTTAAAGGCGCAAAACGCTGTGTACCAGAACTTGCCCCTCCTCTACCATCACCAACTCGATACGTACCTGCACTGTGCCAAGCCATTCTAATCATAAATGGACCATAATGACCATAATCTGCAGGCCACCAGTCTTGAGAATCTGTCATTAGATCAATAACGTCTTGTTTTAACTCTGCATAATTGATACTGTTGAAAGCTTCTGCATAATTAAAATCCTCATCCATAGGATTAGATGGTGTCCCATTTTGGCGTAGGATATTTAATTTTAACTCGTTTGGCCACCAGTCTCGGTTTTTAGTTCCATTTCCAGCGGTTCTTTTTTGTGTACCGCTTAAGAAAGGACATTGCCCAGCATCTGACTCATTGATATCCCAAACGTTTGAGTTTGAATTTCCGTTATTTTTCATATTATAATAAGATTTTGTTTAAATAATTATCAATTCTTTAAAGTTAAAAAATTTACAACTGAAATTACAATAGAAATAGATTATAATATTTTATATAATGATTGACAAAACTTATATTGAGTAGTGGATGAATGCTTAGCGGAAAAATCAAAGCTCAATAAAACTGAAAAAGTCATATCCTAAAAAGGATATGACTTTTAACAACCTAACTAAATCAATCAAAAAATTACCTGTGTAGATAACATTTAATTTGTTTAACAAAAATAACACATAGTTAAACAAAATAAAAATTATTAAAGAAATTTTAACTATTGAGAGTTTATCAAGATTGCTGAAAACGAAATTATTAAGATTATAAATAAATAAACCTGCCAATGAAATTGACAGGTTTTTTAAGTTTCAAATAATAAAATTATCTTATTATCTAATATAATACATTATTAAGATTTTGGTAAAACCACTGCATCTACAACATGTATAACTCCGTTAGATTGATTTACATCTGCTATTGTTACTTGTGAAGAATTACCGTTTTCATCAGAAATATAAATCTTACCGTCCTTTTCCCATGCGATTAATGTACCACCAGATACAGTTGTAAGTTTTGCTTTACCATCATTCTTTTTGATAAGCATTGCTAAGTCCTTAGCACTTACTTTACCTGATACCACGTGATACGTTAAAACGTTCTTCAATTGATCTTTGTTTTCTTCCATTAAGAGCGTTCTAACAGTACCTTTAGGTAATGCTTCAAAAGCTTCATTAGTTGGAGCAAATACCGTGAATGGTCCTTCGCTAGACAACGTTTCTACTAATCCTGCTGCTTTAACTGCTGCTACCAAAGTAGTATGATCTTTAGAATTTACAGCATTTTCTATAATATTACGAGTTGGAAACATTTTTGCATCGCCTACTATAACGTAATCTCCACTTGGCTTCATTGTGTTATCTACTTTCATGGACATCTTTTCTTTTTTGTCCATTTTTTTAGCCATTTCCTTTTTCTCTTTTTTAGTTTTAGTTTCTTGTGCCATTGCATTTTGACCTGCAATCATAAAACCTGCTACTAAAGCAATACTCAATAATTTTGATAATCTGTTTGATGTTTTCATGTTCTTTTATTTAAGTGTATAATTAATTGTTGTTATGCTTTAGATACGCTGTTTAGAGTTATATGGTTTTTTAAGATGACCCGTTTAACAGACAATTAACTCAACATTAAGATTAAGGCTTGTTTATAGTAAAAAAACAAATAGATCGTTTACAGTATTTAAATCAACACTAATGTAGCCTAATTCATTAGTAAATTTTATACTGAAAAATATGAAACATTTATTGTAACTTATAAATTGAATTAACAACCTATACTTAATTACTAAATAAAAGAATTATGTCAGATACTTCATATACAAAGATTTTTTCAGGAAGTTTTATAATTGTGCAATTGGCAATGGATCGCTTAAACAGCGCTGGAATTAATGCCATTATAAAAGATGAGTCTGAATCTGGAAGACTTGCAGGTTTTGGTGCTTCGATACAAGGCTATCAAGAGCTTTATGTAAGCAATGATGAACTTGAGGAAGCACAAAAAGTTATCTCCAGTGTTAAAGAGGAGCTTGAATCTTAAGTTTTAAAATTTCCGAAGAGAAAAAAATTGATAAAATCTAGGCTGTGACTGCATACATTTTGTCTCTCATCTCTTTAATCTTTTTATCACTCATGTATTCATCAAAAGTCATGTAACGATCAATAACTCCGCCCGGAGTTAATTCTATAACTCTATTTGCAACGGTTTGTGCAAACTCGTGATCATGGGTCGTGAATAAAACGGTGCCTTTAAAGTTTTTAAGTGAGTTGTTAAATGCTGTAATACTTTCTAGATCTAAATGGTTTGTTGGTTCGTCCAGCATTAAAACGTTTGCTCTTACCATCATCATGCGACTTAGCATGCAACGTACTTTTTCTCCTCCGGAAAGTACATTGGAGGTTTTTAAAGCTTCCTCTCCACTAAAGATCATTTTGCCCAAAAAGCCACGAATGTAAACTTCTTCGCGCTCTTCCTCTGTAGTTGCCCATTGGCGCAACCAATCTACAAGTGTTAAGTTATTATCAAAATATTCGCTATTGTCTAAAGGTAAATAGGATTGTGTTGTTGTCACTCCCCAAGAATACTTACCAGAGTCTGCTTTTTCTTTTCCGTTTATAATTTGGTAAAATGCAGTCGTTGCTCGAGAGTCTTTAGAGAACATGACTACTTTTTCCCCTTTGTTAAGGTTGATATCTATATTACTGAACAAAACATCTCCTTCTAAGGAAGCAGATAACCCTTCTATATTCAATATTTGATCACCAGCTTCGCGCTCACGCTCGAAAATAATTGCTGGATAGCGACGACTTGAGCGTCTAATATCTGCAATATTTAATTTTTCAATCATTTTCTTTCTACTTGTAGCTTGTTTTGATTTTGCAACGTTAGCAGAAAAACGACGAATAAACTCTTCTAGTTCTTTTTTCTTTTCTTCAGCTTTTTTGTTTTGCTGGGCATGCTGTCTTGCTGCCAATTGTGATGATTCGTACCAAAAAGTATAGTTACCAGAGAAGT
Organism: Psychroserpens sp. Hel_I_66; assembly: GCF_000799465.1. Lineage (NCBI taxonomy): Bacteria > Pseudomonadati > Bacteroidota > Flavobacteriia > Flavobacteriales > Flavobacteriaceae > Psychroserpens > Psychroserpens sp. Hel_I_66. The sequence goes on from NZ_JUGU01000001.1 coordinate 1,446,472, forward strand.
GATTGATCTTACCAAAGTCAATATCTGATATATGTGTACAAACTGAATCTAAAAAGTGCCTATCGTGAGATACTACGATTACACAGTTATCATAATTTGCCAAAAAGTTTTCTAACCAGGAGATGGTTTCATAATCAAGATCATTTGTTGGCTCATCCATTATCAATAAATCTGGATTACCAAATAAAGCCTGAGCCAAAAGGACTCTTACCTTTTGTTTACCGTCCAGATCTTTCATTAACGTATAATGGTACTCTTCTTTGATGCCCAAATTTGAGAGCATTGCAGCAGCATCACTATCTGCATTCCAACCGTTCATTTCTTCAAACTGCACTTGAAGTTCTCCAATTTTCTCTGCATTCTCATCACTATAATCTGCGTAGAGTGCATCAATTTCGGTCTTTAACTTAAATAAAGGTTTATTACCCATTATGATGGTTTCCAAAACAGTGTGCTCATCATAAAGGTTGTGATTTTGTTCTAAAACAGACATTCGCTTTCCTGTCTCAAGATGTACATGTCCAGATGTTGGATCTTGCTTTCCTGCGATAATCTTTAAAAAGGTAGATTTGCCTGCTCCATTTGCTCCAATTATCCCGTAGCAATTCCCGTTATTGAACGTTGTGTTTACTTCGTCAAAAAGAACTCTTTTTCCAAATTGTACCGAAAGATTTGATACTGTTAACATACTGTTTTTATTTAAGTTACAAGTTTTTGAGTTTTAGTATTTCCGAAGAAAATATAATGCTCAAAGTTTCAGGTTGCAAAAGTAGAGAATTCTAACGATTGTATGAAAATAAATAGGGTAATTTTTTAATGTGCATTATGGTCGTAGTGTTAGTAAAATCAATATTTAACAACGTATTAACAAGACTTACAACACGCAACCTTTATTTTTGTTACAATTAAAATGTCCTACGACTCTAACAATCTATGAAACTACTTATAGTTAGCATATTATCAAGTTTTCTTTTTATTGGGTGCGACACTAATTCTGAAGTTAGTGATGTAGCCTATTTTGGTGGTGAAATCATCAACCCCAACAATAATTATGTGACACTCTTTAGTAATGAGAAAGATCGTGACACTATAATGCTTGATGCCAACAATAGATTTATTCATAAAATAGAGAATCTTAAGGCTGGGCTTTATTCCTTTACACATGGAGGTGAATTTCAAACGCTTTTAATTGAGCCAAAAGATAGTATTATGTTGAGGCTCAATACCAATGATTTTGATGAATCCTTGGTTTATACTGGTGACGGATCAAAGAAAAATAATTATCTCATTAAAGCCTTTTTAAATAATGAAATTGAGAACAAAAAATTCAATAAACTTCAACATTTAGAGCCAGAGGAATTTGAAAAACACATTCGTACGGTCCAACAACAGAGACAAGAAAATCTAGAGCGCTTTATTGAAACCCAGCAAACCTCAAGCCTATTTAAAAAAATTGCTGAGGCTGGGATAGATTATAGCTACTATACCATTAAGGAAAAATATCCTTTTGGTTACTTCGGAAATAATAAACTCATACATTTTAAGGATTTACCGGAAGATTTCTATGATTACAGAGAAGAGGTTGATTTTAACGACATTGAGTTAAGTCGTGTGTATTCCTATAATAAATTTATGGATTGGTATTTTCATAATACTGCTTTAAATACTTATTATCGTGACGGGAACCATCACAAATTTAACAGACAAGCCCTAGATTACAACCTTGAAAAACTAAGGTTAATTGATAGTGTTATCGAAAATGAAGTTATCAAGAACTATGTGCTTAAGCACGCTACCCGTGTTTTTGTATATAACAGTTCTAATCAAGCACAGTCTAAAAGTATGTTAGATTCCTTTATGGAAAAAAGCACAGACGATGATGATAAGGATTATATTGACAATTTAGTGAATTCTACCACAAGCTTATATCCAGGCAACAAACTTCCTAACATAGAGATTGTAAATTTTAACAATGAAGTTTTAAATCTTCATGAGGTTATCAATGCTCCAACCGTTATTTACTGTTGGTCCTCAAATTTCAAATATAGCTATCGTAACAATCACTTTATGATGAAAAGTCTAAAATCGAGATATCCTGACATGAACTTTATTGCCATAAATATAAATGACATGGATACACGCTCTTGGAAACAGACTTTAAGTTTACTAAAGTATCCTACAGAGAACGAGTACATGTTTAAAAACCCAAATGAGGCCATTAAAAAATTCGCTATAGCTTATGCTCAAAAAGTGCTCATTGTAGATGAAAATGGTATAATCATAGAACCAAATACCGATTTGTTTAGTACAGAGATTGATACTATTATAGAGCATACATTAGTATCAAAATAAGCTAAAAACAAAAAACTCTTGAATTGCTACTCAAGAGTTTTTTTTTATGTCTATTTTGAAACCTTATTTAATTTCCTTTCTTATAATCTGCTAGAAATTTTTCGAGTCCAATGTCAGTCAAAGGGTGTTTTAACAAACCAGTGATAGAGCTTAATGGCCCAGTCATCACATCTGCTCCAAGTTTTGCACAATCAATAACATGCATAGTATGACGTACAGATGCTGCTAAAATTTGAGTTTCGAAACCGTAGTTATCGTAAATCATTCTAATTTCTGCAATTAAATTTAAACCATCTGTAGAAATATCATCCAAACGACCAATAAAAGGAGATACGTAAGTTGCTCCTGCCTTTGCAGCAAGTAATGCCTGACCTGGCGAGAACACCAAGGTCACATTTGTTTTAATCCCTTTGTCGCTAAAGTATTTACAAGCTTTTATACCATCTTTAATCATTGGGAGCTTTACAACAATTTGATTATGCAAGTCTGCTAGCGCCTCACCTTCTCTCACCATCCCTTCGTAATCTGTAGCAATCACTTCCGCAGAAACGTCGCCTTCAACAATATTACAAATGTTCACGTAATGTTTCATAATATTATCGTGACCGGTAATACCCTCTTTAGCCATTAATGATGGGTTTGTTGTCACACCATCTAAAATACCAAGATCTTGAGCTTCTTTAATTTGGTCAAGATTAGCTGTATCAATAAAAAATTTCATAGAAAATTTGTTTTTATTCTCTTTTTATTAGTGAAAGTACTTTCAGAAAAAAGAAAACGTATAGTTGATTTATATTTTACAATTACGAATTTACAATTTTCAAACACGATTAGAACAACATGTTATTAAATGATATTAACACCTAAAAATCTTAGGCGGTTTTTAAAGCTTATAGTGATTTAAAAGCATTTTCTCATAAACATTATCTGGTAATACTCTTTTTAAAATGATAGAGAATTTTTGCATAAACGCACCCACTTTATAATGTATTTTAGGATTTGGAGTATTTATAATGTTAAAAATCTCTTTCGCTACCATTTGAGGGTCTCCACCACTATCTACGTCTTCATCAATTGCTTTTAAAACTTGACCATACTTCTTTTCATAAGGAGAACCTTTTGTTACAGGAGCATGATAACGACCAGCAGCAATGTTGGTTGCAAAATCACCTGGAGCAACATTAGTCATGTGAATATTAAAATCCTTTATTTCCATTCTAAAAGCTTCAGTAATCAACTCCAATGCACCTTTACTCGCACTGTAAATACCGCGATATGGCAATCCCATATATCCAGCAATAGAAGTTATATTTATGATTAGACCAGAGTTTTGTTTACGCATTTGAGGCAATACTGCCTTGATGACATTGATTGGCCCAAAGAGATTCGTTTCAAAATTCCGTTTGATTTCATCATTAGGGATTTCTTCAATAGGTCCCGTAATTCCTGCGCCAGCATTATTGATGACAATGTCAATACTACCAGCTTCAGTTGCGACGGTCTCGATAGCTTTTTCTACGGAAAGCACATCTGCCACATCCAATGCCACCAGTTGTATTTTAGAATCTGGATACCGTTCAGGTGACCTGCTTGTGCCATAAACCGTAAATCCTTTTTGAGATAAAAACTCTCCAATAGATTTTCCAATTCCCGAAGATCCTCCTGTAATTAAAACAACTTTAGACATTTAAAATGGTTTTTTTAGCGATTTGCTATTAGCATTTTGAGATTCTAACTCACGTAAAATTACTAATGAATTTTACAAGTTTGGTTAAAATCAAAAAAGATTTGCTAGTTCTATCTAACAAATCTCTCTTTTTTATCGTTATCAGTCTCATAAAAAAGACGTCAAAATGTTTCATCAAAAAAGGCAAGCTACCTACATCACACCGCTACGACCGCGTACCTTTGCTTCGTTCCCGACCTGGAGGATTAAGCAGGAGCTGGTTGTGTAGGACTTGCCGATGCAAAGATACAATCTTTTAATTCTTTTGCAACCATTTTTTAAACTGAATTTTATTAAATAACTTGCACTAAAATCTCAACAAAAATGCAATCAATTAAAGTTTTCATAATCACTATTTTAAGTACAATTATTATTTCCTGCGGAAATTCTAATACTCAAAAATCCAATCTTTCCATTACCACAAATGCTAAAAACAACGTGGTATCGCTTGGAGAAACCGTAAAGCTTTCTATCAAAAACCCAAATGGAGTAGAAATCTCATCAGTAGATTATAAATTAAATGGAGAGCCAGTTGATGCTTCCTTTATGTTAGATGACCAACTTTTGGGTACGCAAACTGTAAATGCGACGGTTAAGGTTGGCGATTCTTCCGAAGAAATCTCAACTACACTCACCATCTTAAACAATCAATCACCTAAAGTGTTTGGTTATAAAATTATAAACGAGTACCCTCATGATATCACTTCTTACACTCAAGGATTGGAATTTCATAACGGAGAATTGTACGAAAGTACGGGTCAATACGGTGAGTCTAAGTTGAGAAAAGTAGATTATAAAACGGGTGAGGTACTAAAAAATACCGATTTACCAGACCAATATTTTGGAGAGGGATTAACAATTTTAGATAATAAGATCTACCAATTAACATGGCAAGAAAATATTGGCTTTGTGTATGATGTGGAAACTTTTGAAAAGAAAAGCAGTTTTACCTACGGAAAAAGTAAAGAAGGTTGGGGCATTTGCAATGACGGAGAACATATCTACAAATCTGATGGTACAGAACAAATCTGGCTTCTTGATCCCGAAACGTTGACCGAAGACTCAAAAATTCAAGTTTATACCAACAAAGGAAAAATTGTTGGAATTAATGAATTGGAATACGTTAACGGAAAGATTTACGCCAATCGCTATCAAAAAAACGGTGTGGCGATCATCAATCCCGAAAACGGTGCTATAGAAGGTGTGATCGATTTTTCACCTTTGCACAAATTAGTAACGCAACATGCTGGATTGGACGTTTTAAACGGTATCGCTTACAACCCTCAATCAAAAACGCTTTTCATCACTGGCAAACGTTGGGACAAATTATTTGAGGTTGAAGTTTTTGAGAAGTAACATAAAAATCACTTCACTCACTCAAAAGTAGTGTTCGCTCATTCCTGCTTTTAAATTCGTTGTTTCTTTTGGTTCTTTGAGTTATGAGAACAGCACTAAACATCAACATCCCAGAGCCTTGCCACGAAGATTGGCAAAAAATGACACCTCAAGATCAAGGTCGCCATTGTTCATCTTGCGAAAAAACGGTATTCGACTTTACGACCAAAACCGACGAGCAAATTGTAAAAACCTTTTTAAATGAAGGGAAAGTTTGTGGGCGATTTAAATCTACACAACTCAACAGAGAATTAGTTTTAAACCGAAAAGAGAAAAACAATTATCTATCGTACGTTGCCTCCACCCTTTTTGCCTTTTTAAGTTTTGGTACGCAGGATGTCGAAGCACAAGGAGAGCCCAAAATTATCCAAAGAGATACACTACAAAAGCAAACTATAAATGGTAAATCGGCAATATCGATCTTAAATAAAAAGATCCTTCACGGTACCATTTTTAATTCGCAAAAATCAACTATTCAAAATTCTAGAATTACAATTAAAGAAACTGGATTTACTACACTCTCCTATAATGACGGAAAATTCACGATCAAGGCAGAATTGGGTAATACTATAATTATTGAAAACGAAGATTACGAAACTTTAGAAGTTGTAATAGATAATTTCAGCAAAAAGAATATTTATTTAAAAATAAAAGCTTTAAAAAATCCTCTTTTAACTGGCATAACATCACCGACCGAAATTGGTAAAATAAAGATCATCTCAAATCCAGAAAAAATTAGCGATATTCCTTTTAATGAAAAACAAATTGAAGGAACTATTATTTCAAAAACAGACGGTTTACCTCTACCAGGAGTATCGGTTGTAAATCTTCGCACTCAAGCAGCAACGCAAACAGATTTTGATGGTAATTTTACAATTAATGCTGTAAATGGAGATGAATTGATATTTGGCTTTTTGGGTATGAAAAATTTTAGAAAAACTTTAGATGAGAATATATATTATAAATTGGAAATGAATGAAGATCCTGGTGATTGCGGTGAAAATTTAATATATGCTGGCTATCCAGATTATACTAAAATGAATAAATGTTTAAGACAAAAAGCCAGAAAAGAAAAACGCAAAAAAATCAAAAATGGAGAACTTGAACGCTTCACAACAGGTAAACTATTATATAACATCTCTAATATTTTCAGAAGAAAGGATTAATCTGTAATTTTATATTTCAGAAGAAAAAAATCTAAAAATGCAAACCCACGAAAATTTTATTGTAGTTGCTCAAGATGTTATTGATGAGCGAGGTCACGTCAACAATGTTCGCTATGTGGAGTGGGTTCAAGATATTGCCCAATCACACTGGGAAATGAAAACCAATCCAAAAACCAGGGATGAGTTTTATTGGATTTTGGTAAGCCACCACATCCAATACAAAGCAGAGGCACTTTTAGGCGACGTGCTGCGATTGAAAACCTACGTAAAAAAATCTGAAGGTGTGCGCTCAACACGAATCGTAGAAGTTTATAATAAAAACACCGATAAGTTGTTAACTACCTCAGAAACGATTTGGTGTTTTATGTCTCACGAGAACAACAAACCTGCGAGAATTCCAGAAGATATTATACAACTTTTTAGTTAAAACAAGATTGTCATCCTGTTAAACTCTCTTAATTTATAGTTTCTTTCTTCGGAAATTTCTTTTATTTGAGAGAACAATCAACAATCTCAACTATTGAAAATTTTTAAATTTCTCGTTTTTCTATTAATTCCTATTATAAGTCAAGCGCAAATCATTAAAGGCATAATTTACGATGATGAGGCTACGGTTAAAGGTGTGAAAATCATTAATAGAACCCAAAATATCTTAACCTATTCTGACGATCAAGGCGCATTTCAAATTGAAGCGCAATTAAGTGATGTACTAGTGATCAACTCCTATTTTCACGAACAACAATTCATAACACTTACCCAACCTTATTTTGAAAATGATGTGGTGATTGAACTTAAAAAAATCACCAACGAACTGGACGAAGTAGAAGTCACCAAAGTACAGGAAAAAATGTTCGATTCTCTGGGATTGCAAAATACAACTGCCAAGCAAGGACAAATTGCTTACAAGAAAAGAACTTTTGGTAGTGGTGATAATCTCCAGCCAACTTTAGATTTAATTGCGGTTGCCAAATTAATTGGAAGCCTATTTAAGAACAAAAACAAAAAACCAGATGTGGTCTATGTCACTCCAGAAGATTTAGTCACACTTTTTGAGACCAACACCTACTTTAACCAAAAATTTTTATCGTCACAATTGGATATTCCAAAACCCTATCAGCAATTATTTTTCGATTATTTTTCTGCACAACAACTCGAAGTTTCAATACTCAAAAAAGAAAACGAGTTTAAATTAGTAGATGCACTTTTAATACATAGTACAGCATTTAAAAACATACTTAAAGAGCATACCAAAGAATAGATTTTAAACATTTTACAGTCTTCAATAATAAAAGTAAACTCCAAAAGTTATATTTGTATTGCCAAAGGCACATTTGGTATTTTACTCATTCGTGAAAGACGTTATAAAATATGATAAAAAAGATTATATACTTTCTACTAACACTTGGCATATTGATCTCTTGGAGCTCTTGTAGAAAAGATTTCGATTTTGCGCCAAGCACTGGAGGACTTGAGTTTTCTAAAGACACTATTTATTTGGATACCATTTTTTCAAATATTGGATCAAGCACTTATAACTTAAAAGTGTATAATCGTAGTGATAATGATATTTCAATCCCAACCGTAAGATTAGGACAAGGAGAAGCCTCTAATTATCGGTTAAACGTAGATGGTCTCGCAGGAAAAGAATTTAATAATGTAGAGCTTTTAGCAAATGACAGCCTGTTTATTTTTGTAGAGACAACCGCAGATATCGAGTCGCTTGCCCTAAACAGTTTAGAGTTTTTATATACAGATGCCATTGAGTTTGATAGTGGCAGCAACCAGCAAAAAGTGGAGTTGGTAACGTTAATTAAAGACGCAGTTTTTATCTATCCAGATCGAGATAATACCACGGGAGTCATAGAAACCCTAACTTTTGATGTTGATGGAGATGGAACGCCAGATGAAACTACATTACAAGGTCGTTTTCTAGAAAATGACGAGCTTACGTTCACAAACGAGAAACCTTACGTGATTTACGGTTATGCAGCTGTAGACGATGGTGATGTGCTCACGGTAGAAGCTGGAGCACGTGTGCATTTTCACGCAAATTCTGGATTATTGGTTACAAATAACGCCTCTCTAAAAATCAATGGTGATTTAAGCGCAGATCAAGACGCTTTAGAAAACGAAGTGATTTTTCAAGGTGACCGTTTAGAACCTTTGTATGAAGATATTCCAGGACAATGGGGAACTATTTGGCTCTACAACGGTAGTGTAGATAACGATATCAATTATGCGACTATAAAAAATGGCACTGTTGGTATATTGTGCGAGGGCAATCAAAATGAAATAGACAACAAGTTAACAATTACAAACTCACAGATTTATAATTTTAGTAACTTCGGAATATTAGCACGAGCAACTTCTATTTCTGCGGAAAATGTAGTGCTCAACAATTGCGGACAATCCTCTTTTGCAGGAACTTTTGGCGGAAGATATAATTTCACACATTGCACCATAGCGAATTACTGGAATACTGGCGGAAGACAATTTCCTTCCCTATTACTCAATAATTATATCACAGATCAAGATAATATTGACCAAGGCAATAATTTAACCGAAGCTAATTTTAACAACTGTATTATCTACGGAAATGACAATCCTGAACTCATTTTGGACGAAATCTCAAGTACTAGCGGTTTTGATTTTAATTTCAAGTTCACTAATTGTCTTATTCGCTTTCAAGACAATAGCAACAATTTTGCGGGTGAAAATTACAACCTAAGCGACGGTGAGCTTTACGAGAACTGTATTTTCAATAGCGATCCAGATTTTGAATTACCTTTTGAAAATATGTTGATGATTGGCGAAAATTCTGCAGCAAATAATGCTGGAAGTCCTGCTTTTATTATTGCTAATGATATTTTAGGAATGCCAAGACAATCACCTCCAGATTTGGGTGCTTATAAGAGTGTTATTTTTGAGGATTAATAGTTCCGAAGAAAATAAAAAAAGCCTGCTCTAAAATTTAGAGCAGGCTTTTTTATTATTTATGTATTTATGTGATACTGAAACAAGTTCAGCATGACATCTATTTTGAATTACGCAAACAAAGGTTTACCACTCATCATCACATTTACTTTCTCTGAAATGTCTTCTAGTTTAGAGTCATTTTGATAATTCATTATTGCTTCATCGATATGGCCAACTATGGTTTCCATATCACTTTCTTTCAATCCTCTGGTTGTTACTGCAGCAGTACCTACTCTAATGCCAGACGTCACAAACGGACTTTTATCATCAAACGGTACCATGTTTTTATTAACCGTAATATCGGCTTTCCCTAAAGCTTCTTCTGCTTCTTTTCCAGTAATATCCTTATTTCTAAGATCTATAAGCATCATATGGTTGTCTGTTCCGCCAGAAATAATGTCGTAACCTTTACCTACAAATGCTTTTGCCATTGCAGCAGCATTACTTTTAACTTGTAGCATATAATGCATAAATTCTTCGGAAAGCGCCTCACCAAAAGCAATCGCCTTTGCTGCAATAATATGCTCTAAAGGCCCACCTTGATTTCCAGGAAAGACAGCAGAATCCAATAAAGAGGACATTTTTTTGAGGTTTCCGTTTTTCAGTTTTAAACCAAAAGGATTATCAAAATCTTGTCCCATTAATATCAATCCGCCTCTTGGACCTCTCAACGTTTTATGTGTTGTTGTCGTTACAATATGGCAATGTGGTAATGGGTCATTCAAAATACCTTTTGCAATTAAACCAGATGGATGCGAAATATCTGCCAATAAAAGTGCACCTACACTATCTGCAACTTCTCTAAATTTTTTAAAATCTATATCTCTTGAATAAGCCGATGCACCTGCAATAATTAATTTTGGTTTTTCTTTTTGCGCAACATCTGCAAGCATGTCATAATCAATAAGACCTGTTTCTTTTTTTACACCGTAAAAGGTTGGATTGTATAATTTACCAGAGAAATTCACAGGAGATCCGTGTGTTAAATGACCACCATGTGATAGATCAAAACCTAAAATTGTATCTCCAGCATTTAAGCAAGCTGCAAAAACAGCAGTATTTGCTTGGCTGCCAGAATGTGGTTGCACGTTTGCATACACAGCACCAAATAATGTTTTTGCTCTGTCGATAGCGATCTGTTCCACCTCATCAACAATTTCACAACCTCCATAATAACGTTTTCCAGGGTAACCTTCGGCATATTTATTTGTCAATACAGATCCTGCAGCTTCCATGACTTGTTTGCTAACAAAATTTTCTGAAGCGATAAGCTCCAAACCATTGATTTGTCTTTCTTTTTCTGCGTCTATAAGTTCAAAAATTTGTGAATCGCGTTGCATATGTTATGAGTTTTAAAGTTTCCGAAGTAAAAAAACTACGGAAATTACAATTGTGTTAAACTTTAGCAAAAATAAGAAATACATTAGTGAAATCATTTCAAAAATATATATTTACAATAGCATTTATAAGCATGTTATCAACATCAAATTAAGGCTTACATTTTACTGATTTTATTCTTTTAGAATTAAAATTTTATGTACGTTTGAATAGATTAATAGAACCAACAAAAAAACTTTAGCTATGCCATTATCAGCAAATAATCCAGATAGAACCTCATGGTTACATGTAGGTAAAAATTCAGATTTTCCCATTCAAAATATTCCTTTTGGAGTGTTTTTAACTCGGGACGACATCATCACAATTGGCACTAGAATTGGTGATACTGCCATAGACCTTGGCGCGTTGCATCAATTAGGATATTTTGAAGGCATCCCTTTGACCGACGATATTTTTCTGCAAGACACCTTAAATGATTTTATTGCAGATGGTCGTAAAACTTGGCGTTTGGTACGTAATCGTATCGCCCAGATTTTTGATGCTGAAAACGATAAACTCAAAAACAATACAAAACATAAAGAGACCATTTTATTTCGTTTAGATGAAATTGAAATGCAACTGCCAATACAAGTTGGTGATTATACAGATTTTTACGCAAGTAAAGAGCACGCAACCAATGTGGGCACAATGTTTAGAGATCCAGAAAATGCGCTAATGCCAAATTGGGTTCACATGCCTGTGGGTTACCATGGTCGTAGCTCATCTATTATTCCTTCAGGAATACCGGTTCATCGTCCGCAAGGTCAGACCATGCCAGAAGGTGCTAAATCACCAGTATTTGGTCCTTCAAAATTATTGGATTTTGAATTGGAAATGGCATTTATTACAACAGATGCCAATGATTTGGGAGAACCGATTCCAATTGAAGAAGCTGAAGAATATATCTTTGGTTTGGTATTATTTAACGATTGGTCTGCTCGCGATATTCAAAAATGGGAATATGTACCACTAGGACCTTTCTTAGGAAAAAGTTTTGCATCGTCCATGTCACCTTGGATTGTGACTTTAGATGCTTTGGAACCCTTTAGAGTTGCCAGTCCAAAACAAGACCCAAAACCTTTAGATTATCTTCAAACGAAAGGCAACAAGAGTTTTGACATTAATTTGGAGGCAGCAATACAACCAAAGGGTGCTAAAGAAACCATTGTTTGTAAATCTAATTTTAAATACATGTACTGGAACATGTCCCAGCAATTGGCACACCACACTGTAAATGGTTGCCCAGTAAATTCTGGAGATATGATGGGTAGCGGAACCATTTCTGGACCTACCGAAGATTCTTATGGATCAATGTTAGAACTATCATGGAAAGGCACAAAACCATTAAAAATGAAAGATGGCACAGAGCGTAAGTTTATAAACGATTACGATACCGTGATTATGAGAGGACATTGTGAAAAAGATGGCACACGCATAGGTTTTGGTCAGGTAAAAACACAATTGTTACCGGTTTTTAATCCAAAGAAGAAAAAGTAAAAAAATACGAACTAGAATATTGAAGCTTGATTTTAGGAGGATTTCCCTTCTAATTTCAAGCTTTTTTCATTTTACATCTTCGGAAAATTTTAGAGAACAAACCGCTTTTTCAAGTCTGGCACGTAATTTGGATTCCTAGTATTATAGAAATCAATTAAAATCCAGAATTATGAAGCAATTACTACTCACAACAGTACTTCTTCTGGTACTAACATCATGTAGCGGAAGAAAACAAATTGAAAAAGCAATCAGTCATGGTAACTATGACCAAGCTATCAATGACGCGTTACAAAAACTCGAAAACAACAAAGACAAAAAGCGCAAGCAAGATTACATCGTCATGCTTGAAGAGGCCTACTATAAAGTTTTAGAGGAAGATCTACAAGATGTTGCACATTTAAAAAAAGATGGAAACCCTGAGCAATACAAAACAATTTACGAGATCTATTTAGATTTAGACGCAAGACAAAATGCTATAAAACGTGTGATGCCATTGCAGATCAATGGAAAAAACCTCAACTTAAAATTTAATAATTATTCTTCGGAAATCGTTGATTATAGATACAAAACGTCCGATTATTTAATCGATCAAGGTATCGCTCTTTTAGATTCCGAAGATAAATATAACGCAAGACAAGCTTATGATATCTTTAGTTATATAGAACGTATCAATCCTAATTTTGAGGAAACGAGAAGCCTTATGACCGAAGCTCATGCAAAAGGAACAGATTATGTGATGGTGTCCATTGAAAACCAAACCAGACAAATCATTCCGCAGCAATTAGAAGTAGACTTGTTGAACTTTGACACCTATGGATTAAATCAATTTTGGACGGTTTATCATGCAAATCCAGTTCAAGAATTAGACTATGATTACGCGATGCAATTGCAGTTAAAGCAAATTAATATTTCGCCAGAGCAAGTCAACTCTCGACAAGAGCTAAAGCAAAAAAATATTGTTGACGGTTGGGAATACCAAACCGATGCCAATGGAACTCTAATGGTAGACAGTTTAGGCAATAAAATAAAGATTGATAAAATTGTCAATGTGAAAGCGCGTTACTTTATCACAAATCAGTTTAAATCTACACAAGTCATTGCAGATGTGGTTTACACAGATTTGAGAACAAATCAAACTTTAGATGCATTCCCAATTGATAGTGAATTTGTATTTGAGCACTGGTATGCAAGTATTAGAGGAGATCAACGTGCTCTTGACAGACAAGAATATGAGTTGACAAGAAATAGAAGACTCCACTTCCCTACAGATGCCCAAATGGTATTTGACACAGGAGAAGATTTAAAACTGAAATTAAAAAACATAATTAACTCTTATAAAATGAGAAGAAGTTAATTGATTTGTCTCTAAATTGAAAACTCCCACATCCATAAAGGTGTGGGAGTTTATTTTTAATAAGAGCTAAAATATATTGAAAAGCTAAATCTTAAAATTGTTTTTATTGAGAGCTTGGAAATCTATCAACAAATTTATCTATAAGTCTGCTTATTAATCCACCTACCTTATGACCGCTTTTATAAACAGGCAATTTACCAAGTGTGTGATCAAACGTGCCAATAGAATCGCTCACTACATTTAATGTATTATCTACAATATCGTTATCTTCCTCCATCTTTTGAAATTTTTCGTGCGTCTTGTATATCTTTTAAATTCTCGATGGCATCCTTTCCTATTTTGGTGCCAACACCAAGAACAAAAAGTGCTACCGCTGCTTTTAAACTAAATTTGATTATATCTTTTTTCATTTTTTTATTAACTAAATAAATAATGTAACTAAGATAAAAAATTATTGATAATTTAGTTGATAAGAATTTATATGAGCGACAAAAAAATGTAAATGGGGCAAAAATAAATTGAACAAGGCTTCAAATATATTTTTCTTATTTCAACTAGAAATAAAAAATTACTCATACTTACCTAAATCGACCTCAGCAATCTCACCATGACTTGCATGAGCAACTGCTGTACCGTTTTTAATAACCAAAAGTTGTGGTGATTGATGTATCACTTGAAATTTATACCCAGTCTCATTAGAAACATTTCTATAGCTTAGTAAATCCAAATAGTATAAATCAATATTTGAATCCAAATCATAAGCGCTTACAAACTGTTTCATTGCCATTCTACTGATTCCACAGGTGGTGGAATGTTTAAATATGACTTGCGTTTTAGTTTGTGATCGGTTTTCAATGTCACTCAGTTGTGATACTTCTGTTAGTGGTTGCCAAGGCAATACTTTTTCTTCTTTAGGCTCTGAAGAACCGAACATATTTTTGAATATTCCCATCAAGATTTAATTTTTGATTCCCATCAACACGGAAATCCTGTTAATTATATAAGCTATAAGTCGTATCTTCGATTACATCTTAAAAACTGACGAAAAGTCACGCTATAAAAGACAAAAACGGTCATTTTGTCGTTTAGATTAAACGTTTTCCAATTGGTAAGGTTATTGACTTATTGTTTATGTAAAAATAAACAAACCGTCCAATTGATTGCGTGGAAAACTTAAAAGTTTAAACTAAAAAAACCTTTAGACTACGCTCAAAGTGACAACTTAAAATATAAAATATAATGAATTTTAATAATTATACCATAAAATCCCAAGAGGCAATCCAGCAAGCGCAACAACTTGCTCAGAGCTTGGGACATCAACAAATAGAAAATGAGCATATCATAAAAGCTATTTTTGAGGTTGATGAAAATGTATTGCCATTTATTTTGAAAAAACTTAATGTCAATATTGACGTTTTAAAATTGGCTTTGGATAAGCAATTGGAAAATTTCCCAAAAGTTTCGGGAGGAGAATTGCAAATTTCAAGAGAAGCCAGCAAATCACTTAACGAAGCGTCTATTGTTGCTAAGAAAATGAATGACGATTACGTTTCCGTAGAACATTTAATATTAGCGATTTTTAAGTCCAATAGTAAAATTGCCCAAATGCTAAAAGATCAAGGCGTAACCGAAAAAGGTTTGAATGCTGCGATTGAAGAGTTGAGAAAAGGTGATCGCGTGACATCCCAAAGCCAAGAGGAAACTTACAATTCACTCAATAAATACGCTAAAAACTTAAACCAGTTAGCTAAAGACGGTAAGCTGGATCCTGTTATTGGTCGTGATGAAGAAATAAGAAGAATACTTCAAATCTTATCCAGACGAACAAAAAATAACCCAATTTTAGTTGGTGAGCCAGGAACCGGTAAAACTGCGATTGCTGAAGGTTTAGCACATAGAATCGTAGATGGCGATATTCCAGAAAACTTAGTGGATAAGCAAATCTATGCGCTCGATATGGGAGCATTGATTGCAGGTGCTAAGTTTAAAGGAGAATTTGAAGAACGACTCAAAGCGGTCATCAAAGAAGTAACCACAAGTGATGGAGATATCGTATTATTTATTGACGAGATTCACACACTTGTTGGTGCAGGTGGCGGACAAGGAGCCATGGATGCAGCAAACATTCTAAAACCAGCATTGGCTCGTGGAGAACTGCGTGCCATTGGTGCAACAACACTTGATGAGTATCAAAAATACTTTGAAAAAGACAAAGCTTTAGAGCGTCGTTTCCAAAAAGTAATGGTCAATGAGCCAGATACCGAAAGTGCTATTTCGATACTTCGTGGTATTAAGGAAAAATATGAAACGCACCATAAAGTTCGTATTAAAGATGAAGCAATTATTGGTGCTGTGGAACTTTCAGAACGTTATATCACCAACCGTTTTCTGCCAGATAAAGCTATTGATTTAATGGATGCGGCTGCGTCTAAGTTGCGTATGGAAATCAACTCAAAACCAGAAGAACTCGACGTTTTGGATAGAAAGATCATGCAACTCGAAATTGAGATTGAGGCCATCAAACGTGAAAAGGACGAAGTAAAATTAAAATCTTTACGTTCGGATCTGGCAAATTTAAAAGAAGAACGAAATGAGATCAATGCCAAATGGAAAAGCGAGAAAGAGGTCGTTGACAACATTCAAACCATAAAGTCCAAAATTGAAGAGTACAAACTGGAAGCCGAACGTGCTGAGCGCGATGGTGACTACGGAAAAGTGGCTGAAATTCGCTACGGAAAGATAAAAGAAGCTCAGGAATCACTGGAAAAATTTCAGAATGAGCTTAAAGAAAATCAAAACAAAAGTTCTCTCATAAAAGAAGAAGTGACTTACGAAGATATTGCGGAAGTTGTGGCAAAATGGACAGGCATTCCTGTTACCAAAATGCTACAAAGTGATCGTGAGAAACTTTTAAAACTAGAAGATCAATTACATAAACGTGTGGTTGGGCAGGAAGAAGCTATTGTTGCTGTTAGTGATGCTGTGAGACGATCTCGAGCAGGTTTACAGAATCCTCAAAAACCAGTTGGAACATTCTTATTTTTAGGAACCACAGGTGTTGGTAAAACGGAATTAGCCAAAGCACTAGCAGAATATCTTTTTGATGATGAAAATGCCATGACGAGAATAGATATGAGCGAATACCAAGAACGCCACAGTGTGAGCAGATTAGTTGGTGCACCTCCAGGATATGTTGGTTATGACGAAGGTGGACAATTAACTGAAGCGGTTAGAAGAAAGCCATACTCGGTCGTATTATTGGATGAGATTGAAAAAGCACATCCAGATACCTTTAATATTTTATTGCAGGTATTGGATGAAGGTCGATTGACCGACAACAAAGGTCGTGTTGCAGATTTCAAGAATACGATAATAATTATGACCTCAAATATGGGAAGCCAGATCATACAAGAGCGTTTTGAAGCAACCAAAGATGTTGATTCTGCAATCGAGGCAGCAAAAGTGGAAGTTCTCGGGTTATTGAAACAAACCGTACGACCAGAGTTTTTAAATAGAATTGATGACACCATTATGTTTACTCCGTTAAACCAGGAAAACATTAAAGAAATTGTTGGTTTACAATTAAAGGGAGTGCAAAAAATGATTGCAAAACAAGGTATAACATTTGATGCAACACCAGAGGCGATTTCGTATTTAGCGGTTAAAGGCTACAATCCAGAATATGGTGCAAGACCCGTAAAACGTGTCATCCAAAAAGAAGTTTTAAATGAGCTTAGTAAAGAAATCCTATCTGGAAAAGTCACTACAGATAGTATTATTCTCTTAGATTCATTCGATGACAAATTAGTCTTTAGAAATGAAGCTAGTATGGTTTCCGAAGAAATCTAAAAAATATGAAGATTTGCTGTAACATTTTCAAGGTGTTACAGTCTTTTAAGTGGTTGGTTAGTAAAGAACAGCGCAATACTTTTTAAGTTGAGCGCTGTTTTTTTATTGGATTGAGCTAAAAAGTTCTTTAGCTTTTCACTATTTTTAATAGCAACTAAAAACATAGTTATGGGTATTATTAAATACATTGAAAGAGAGGATGCTGAAATTTTTATTTTCGATAATTTTATCATCAATCAAGTTAAAGAGGGTGTTGTTGTAGAGCCAGAGCACAATGATCTCCTTAACAAGATCGTCCAAAAACACTTTAGTGGCAAAGACATGGTTTATATTTCAAATCGAGTAAAATCCTATTCCGTCAATCCGCTTATCTATCCTAAAACAGAGGCAATCCCTAATTTAGTTGCCATTGCAATGATTCCTAAAACAGCTACAATGCGTAAAAACGCAGAATATGAGCGTCAATTTTATGACAAGCCTTATGAGATTTTTGATAGCTTGACAGACGCTATAAGTTGGGTGCAAAGCCATTTGGGCAAAAGAGAAACATCTGAGGTCAAATAATTAAAATAAGATTTATATTCCTTAAACCTAATACCGTTTTAAAATTTAAAGCTTTAATTTTTCTTCGGAAATTTTTAATTGCTCCCTAAACAATTCTTCGGTAACCTCAACATTCCAAGTGGGAACAATTTCTTTTCGTAATTGTTTTCCTTTTTCAGAATTTAAAATTTCTGGAAATGCTTTATCCAAGACATTGAGCATCACATGCGTAGCAGTAGACGCTCCAGGCGAGGCGCCAAGCAGGCACGTAATGCTACCATCTTTACTGCTTACGACCTCTGTCCCAAATTGTAGTTCTCCACTTTCAAATTCGTTCTTTTTAATAATTTGAACGCGCTGTCCAGCCACCTTAATTTCCCAATCCTCACTTTTGGCGTCCTTATAGAATTTCCGAAGGTCATCCATACGATCCTCGTGAGACATTGCCAATTGCTCAATAAGATATTTTGTAAGCGGAAGGTTGTGCCAAAACGCACCCAGCATAGGAGAAATGTTATCTAATTTAATTGATTTGAACAAATCAAACATAGATCCTTCTTTCAAAAATTTTGGACTAAAACCAGCAAATGGCCCAAAAAGTAATTCCCGTTTCCCGTTTATAAAACGGGTATCCAAATGAGGCGTTGACATTGGTGGATCATCTGGTCCTGCTTTGCTATACACCTTGGCATAATGTTGATTTATAACCTCTTCATTATTACAAACCAGCCATTCTCCACTTACAGGAAAGCCACCATAACCTTCTTTTTCATCAATCTCAACTTTTTGTAAAAGCAATAAACTGCCTCCTCCTGCTCCAATAAAAACATGCTGTGCATCATAGTATTTTTTTTGGTTGGTTTCTAGGTCCTTGGCAATCACAGACCATTCCACGCCATCATCGGGATCAATGTCCAACACCTCATGATGGGTCTGTACTTTAGTGTTAAATTCAGTTTCGAGGATGCTAAAGAGTTGTCTTGTTAAATTTCCGTAGTTAACCTCTGTGCCCCTTTCAATGCGACTTGCTGCTATTTTTTCTTCGGAAGAGCGACCGTTAGCAATTAAAGGGAACCATTCTTTCATTTTTTCTAAACGATCTGTATACTCAATGGTATCAAACATGAAATGCGTTTTCATGGCTTCATATCGTTGTTTAAGATAGTCAACGTTGTCCTCACCGTAAACCCAACTGTGGTGAGGGACATTTTGTATAAAATCTTCTGGTTTTTCTATTAAACCTTGCGACACTAAATAAGACCAAAACTGTTTGGAAACCTCAAATTGGTTGCATATGTCCTTTGCTTTTTCAATGGAGACTTTTCCGTTTTCTTGCGGACAATAATTCAACTCACAGAGTGCAGAGTGACCGGTTCCTGCGTTATTCCACGCAGCAGAACTCTCTAGAGCCACATCATCTAATCTTTCCAAAATAAGGATCTTCATATTAGGATCAAACAATTTTGCCATAACCGCAAGAGTTGCGCTCATGATTCCTGCTCCAACACAAATTAAATCGTAATCTTTAGCTATTGTTATAGATGAATCTGCCATATCAATTTTTTATAAAGGTAAAAAAGTCTATTGAGAATTTGAGTCTATAACATCCGTGAATACTAACTATTTTGGCAAAATTATTAGCTTAAAATGTTATTGAATTTTATAATGCCTTGGTACTTACAAATCATAATATCAAAAACAATTGGTTATTGGTTTGTAACATTTCCGAAGAAAATAGTACCAATACAGAAACATCTATTTATTATGAAAAAAATAATACCATCACTTCTATTGTCTATTCTTGGGTTATTTACAGTACAAGGTCAAGAACTTAAAAATTCTTTACTCTGGGAAATATCTGGTAATGGATTAACCCAATCTTCATATTTATATGGGACTATTCATATGACCTGTGACGCTACCTTAAGCGAGAAAGTTAAACAGGCATTGGATGACACAACACTTCTCGTTTTAGAACTGGATATGGACGATCCATCTATGCAAATGGGCATGATGAAAGGTTTATACATGAAAGATGGTAAAACTATCAATGATCTTGTTAGTGAAGAAGACTATAAAATTCTTGAAAAATTTACTCTAGAGAACATTGGCATGCCTCTTAAAATGATGAAAACATTCAAGCCCTTTTTTATTACCGCTATGTTGTATCCAAAACTTTTGGGTTGTCCCGTACAATCATATGAAGCGGAATTAATGAAGGTTGCACACGAACAAGAAGAAGAGGTTTTAGGCTTAGAAACTATAGAAGAACAAATGAGTGTTTTTGATGACATCCCTTATGAAGATCAAGCTATTGATTTGTTGAGATCTGCTAAAGATTCTCTAGAATATGACAAAGCCACATTTGAAAAAATGTTAACCCTGTATGAGAATCAAGATATTGAAGGCATGGGAAAAATGATGGAAGAGGATAAAAATTTATCTACAACAAAGCACAAAGATAAAATGCTGGATAATAGAAACATAAATTGGATCTCTAAGATTGAAGCTTTCTCAAAATCACAACCTACTTTTTTTGGGGTTGGTGCTGGACATCTATCTGGAGAAAATGGTGTTATAAATTTATTGAGAAAAGCAGGTTATTCAATAAAACCTGTAAAATAAATCGTATTAAAATTCTCTCAAGCCTTTTTTAAAGGCTTTCTTTTTGTTTAAAACTTGTTAAAAAGTCATTATTTTGGAAATAAATCTTTAGATATTTTTTTAGGCATTTTGGAATAAATTATTAACTTTGGCGCAGCTATTAATTCCCGAATTTACATAAATCCCAAAACGGTTGGTTCTTATCATTTTTTAAGACCCGATAATAATTCATCATTCAATCTACTTAAATATGAATATCAACTCATATATAGATCATACTCTGTTAAGCTCAACTGCAACTGAGAGCGATATTATTAAGCATTGCAATCAAGCAAAAAAACATAAATTTTATTCAGTGTGCATTAACAGTTGTTATGTGCCATTAGCCAATCAATTATTAAAAGACACTGATGTTAAAATTTGTGCTGTAGTAGGTTTTCCTTTTGGGGCTAATTCTACCAGAGCAAAAGTTTTTGAGTCCAAACAAGCTATAGACGATGGTGCCCACGAAATTGACATGGTCATCAACCTTGGTTTTTTTAAAAGCAAGAATTACGTAGAAGTTTTTAAAGACATTAAAGATGTCAAGAGCGCTATTGGCAAAATACCTTTAAAGGTTATTTTAGAAATTAGCGAGTTATCTAAAAACGGTATTGTAAAAGCTTCTGAAATTTGTACAGACGCCAATGTAGACTTCATTAAAACATCCACTGGTTTTACTAAAAGCGGAGCCACACTTACAGCGGTAAAAATTATAAAAAAGACCGTAAAAAATAAGTGCAAAATAAAAGCCTCTGGTGGTATTAGCGATTACGAAACTGCAAAAAAATATATAGAGGTTGGCGCAGATCGTATTGGGACTTCAAAAGGAGTAGTCATATCCGAAAATGAATATTCAAATATGGAACATTAACTTTAACCTTCCTTTGACAATTTTATAGATAAGAGTGGTTATATTTGAAAATCAACAAATTTTCAAATTATGAAATCCGTTCTCTCCCTCGCAATAGTTATAATTCTTTCATTTCAATCTTGTGCTCAAGATGTCAAATCCAATAATGACGTTAAGCCCAGCAATGAAAAGACTACTTATTACTTCATTAGACATGCTGAAAAGGATAGAAGAAATGATTCCAATAGAAATCCAGATTTAAATAAACTAGGCCAAAAAAGAGCTAAGAAATGGGCTAAATACTTCAAAAAAATCAACCTCGATGCTGTTTATGCTACCAACTATAACCGTACACAACAAACCGCACAGCCCACTGCCGAACAAAAAAATCTAGATGTTTTAGATTACGACGCAAGCACTTTATATTCCGAAGAATTTAAAAACGCAACCAAAGGCAAAACAGTGCTAATTGTTGGTCACAGCAATACGACTCCAGCATTTGTAAACATGATTTTGGGAGATAAAAAGTACGAGGATATTGATGATAATGATAATAGCCAATTGTTTATTGTAACAATTTCCGAAGATAAGATTACAGATGAACTAAAAACGGTTAAATAGGCGTTACACTTATATTTTTCAACTCTATTTTAGATAACAATTCTAACTTATCATCATTAAAATACTCTGGTAGATCTGTGAGCTTTATTGACTTATCCATTGGTTTGTAATTATTATAATCCACAAACCGAACTCCGTTGACAAACCGTTCATTAAAAGCTTCTCTAAAACGCAATCCCATCCCATCTTCTTCTGCAAAAGAATAAGCCAGATAAGCTAATTTATTCGTCTTCTTATCAATCCAGTAAAAAAATACATCCTCAAAATCCTCTCCACCTCCATCTTCTTTAAAAGTAACTTTAATCGTTTGGTAGTCTTTATCATTTATAGTAACAGGTGGTAATAGTTCTTTTTGAACCGCTTCATCATTTAATCCAAAGGGCAACATCGAAAAATAGTGGACAGAATTAACCGATGCTGAATACTTTAAAGCCATAGAATCGGGTATTTCAATGATCTCATCGTTTACCTTACGATCAAAACCATCATTTGACAATGAGTCTACAATACGGGTATTACCATCAACAGTAATTCTCGTTAGAGAAAATGTCCCATCGTTTCTTATGGCTTTATAATTTACATCCCTAAAATCAAATTCAATTTTAGAATTATATATAACCTCTCCTCCAGAAACCTCAATCGACTTATCAATAATATGTTGTGCGGTCTCATTTTCTTCGGAAACATCTTGTTTTACATCGTTTTTGCAATTCAGCAAGAAAAAGGACAGAGCAATAAAGAATAGGTATCTCATAATTTGAATATTAAAATAATATGTCGAGAAACAAGGTAATTAATAACATCTACAATATTTAATTTTTTTACCTTTGTTTTCTATGCAAAAACCAGTAAACATAAAGAATAAGAAAGCTAAGTTTGAGTACGAAATTCTCGATACTTATACAGCTGGCATTGTGCTTACAGGAACAGAAATCAAGTCTATTAGAGACAGTAAAGCCTCAATTGCTGAAGGTTTTTGCGAGTTTAATGATCGTGGAGAACTGTTTGTCATTAATATGACCATTCAAGAATATGTCTTTGGCAATTACTACAACCATAAACCAAAAGCAGAACGTAAACTTCTACTCAACAGAAGAGAACTTAAAAAACTTGAAAAGGAAGTCAATATTAAAGGTAATGCGATTGTACCATTGCGATTGTTTATCAACGACAGAGGTTTAGCCAAATTAGAGATCGCATTAGGAAAAGGTAAAAAATTATACGATAAACGGGACTCTATTAAAGACCGTGACAATAAGCGTAACCTGGATCGAATCAAAAAAATCTACAAATAATTCTTCTTTCCTGTCAGACTTTTTTTAGTGAACATTTAACATAACTATTCGTTTTAATTATGATTGTTTAACAAAACGCATTTAATAAAATGTCTATGTTTGGCATCGTTAGGCAACCTTTACCCCTAAAAGTGCGTCTATGTAAATATAACCATCAATCAACTTTAATTATAAGAATAAACATAACCGTGAATGTCTTATAAAAAAAACTCTATTTTATGAAAACCAAACTACTCGCTACACTAACTCTTTTATGCACTTTTTTATCCTTTTCCCAAATTAAAGGGACTGTTACAGATGATAAAAATGAACCTTTACCATTCGTAAACATCTACATAGAAAACACCTATACTGGCACGACCAGTAACGAAGATGGAAATTACGAACTAAACATTTCAGAAACAAAGGACTATACAGTGGTTTTTCAGTTTTTAGGATACAAAACGGTAAAGAAAAGGGTTGAAATCTCATCATTTCCGTACATTTTAGATGCGACATTGGTTGAAGAAGAAGTATCTCTAAATGAGGTTGTTATTAATTCCGAAGAAAATCCAGCCAACAAAATAATTAGAGCAGCAATTGCCAAGCGTCAGGAAAATCTGGAAAAAATAAATAGCTATAAAGCAGATTTCTATTCTCGTGGATTGATTCGTATCAAAGACGCTCCAGAAAAAATTCTAGGTACCGAAATTGGCGATCTTGGTGGTGGTTTAGATTCTACTCGAAGTGGAGTGATCTACCTCTCTGAAACCGTCTCTAAACTCGAGTTCTTAAGACCTAACAAATTAAAGGAAAAGATCATAGCATCAAAAGTTAGTGGTGATGATAATGGTTTCAGTTTTAATAATGCCATTGATGTTGAGTTTGATTTGTACGAAAACACTATAGAACTTGGTAACCAAATAATTTCTCCTATAGCCAACAACGCTTTTGGCTATTATCGTTACAAACTGGAAGGTGTTTTTTATGACGACAGAGGTAACCTCATCAATAAGATTAAAGCCACTCCAAAACGAGAAAACGATCCTGTTTTTGATGGGTTTATTTATATTGTTGAAGACCAATGGACTATTTATGCTGCGGAATTAGACATCACGGGAACGCAGGCCAGAATACCAGCGGTAGATAAAATAACGATTACGCAAAATTATTCATATTCTGAAACTGATAAAATCTGGGCAAAAATCTCTCAAAATATCGATTTTAAATATGGTCTCTTCGGAATAAAGGGCGATGGTCGTTTTACCGCAGTGTACAGTAATTACGAATTCAATCCAGGTCTCACCCGAAAGGATTTTACAAGGGAAATTGTATCCTTTGCAGATGAAGCAAATAAGAAAGATTCCATTTTTTGGAAAGCAACAAGACCTGTTCCTCTTACTTCCGAAGAAATTACAGATTATATCAAAAAGGACAGTATTCAAATCGTGAAGGATTCTAAGGTTTATAAAGATTCTGTAGATACGGTCAAAAACAAATTTAAATTTGGTGATATTATTGGAGGTTATACGTATAGAAACACTTACGAAAATTGGAGTACCGGTTTCACCTCTCCCATTCAAGCCATAAGTTTTAATACCGTTCAAGGCTGGAATGCAAATGTTGGCGTGTTTTACAGAAAAAACTATGATGATTTTGAGCGTTTTTTAACCATTGGCGGAAATTTAAATTATGGATTTAGTGATGACCGTTTGAGAGGAACAGCCTACGCAACCTATAAATTCAATAATAAAAGCAGGCCTTATTTAACCGTTTCTGGTGGTGTAACGACACAACAATTTAATTCTAGCGAGCCTATCTCAAAACTTTTAAATACTGCCTTTTCAATGTTTTCTGAACAAAACTTCATGAAAATTTACGAAAACAGTTACGCACAAGCCTCGTACTCTAATGAGTTATTTAATGGGTTTAGAATTAATACAAGCTTAGGCTATCAAAGACGACAAGCATTATTCAACACGACAGATCAATCGTGGTATCCACAAGAAAATCGAGAATATACAAGCAATAATCCGTTAGATGAAACCGCTTATGGTATTGCGCCTTTTGACACTCACAACATCATGAAATTCTCGATAGATGCACGTATTAATTTTGCACAGAACTATTTAAGCTATCCTGATGGGAAGTTCAATCTTCCAAACAGTAAATACCCAACATTAAACATTGGTTACGAAAAAGGATTTGCATCATCTGTTGACGATTATAATTTTGACCAAGTTAAAATTCGTGTGTCGCAAGGTTTCAATATTGCAGATAAAGGGAGTTTTGATTACAACATAAAAGCGGGCAAATTCTTTAATGCAGAGGATATTGCGTTTGTAGATTACCAACATTTTAATGGCAATCAAACTCAAATTGGCTCTGGCTCTTACCTAAATGTATTCAATAATTTACCGTATTACGCAGCAAGTACGAATGACTCTTACTTAGAAATGCATGCAGAACATGATTTTAATGGTTTTCTCCTCGGAAAAGTGCCTTTATTAAAAAAGCTCAACTTTAATTTGGTAGTTGGGGCCCATGCATTGGCAACTCCAGACAACAAACCTTACCAAGAATATACGGTTGGTTTAGATAATATTGGTTGGGGGAAATTTAGATTTTTAAGATTGGATTATGTGCGCTCTTACCAAAGCGGATTTCAAAGTGATGCGATTTTGTTTGGATTGAAGTTTTTTTAATTTGAAATGAATTTTATCAATCTTTAATCATTTTGAAAGTCTGTTGTAAACCTTCCGAAGAAATTTGTAAAAAATACAATCCGGTCGCTAAGTTTGTGGTTTCTATGTGAGACTGGTCGTTATATTGGGCGATCTGCTTTCCGAAGATATCGTAGAGTTTAACGTCAAATTTATTTAGCTGAGATGTTATGGTAATCACATCACTAAACGGATTTGGACCTACAGAAATCTCTAAAGTTTCATTTTCAGTAACACTCAACGCACTGCAAAAAGGATTCGAAGACGGACTTGTAGAAAATGATCCATTTGTTACAAACCAATTTTCCCAATTACCTCCAGAACCGTTGGTATAATCTGTAAGGTTAAAATAATTTTCTCCTGTTTGCGTACCTGGAATTTTGTAAACTTTTACCGCCTCTCCTTCTCTATCCCATGTTAAAGGCTGTCCGTCAACACAGGTCTCTGGCCAATACGTGTTATTGTTACAATTTGCGAAAATAAAATAGGCAAACTCATCATAGTTTGGGTAATCACCATACACGTGAGCTTCTCCAAATTGATCTATGCAAACAGATGTGTATTCATTGCAAGCAATCCCAGAAGATGAAAATGGGTTATCGGTTGCGTAACGCGCTAAAAATGTAAAATGCCTCGCTCTTCTATCTGGATCATCGTAGTGTGTATCTGTAATTACGTTTCCTAAAAATGGTATATCTAAAAAATCATTATATCCCAAAGTCATACGGTTATCATACGGATTTGATAGCGCCTGAGCGTTTGTGACTGTACCATTTTCCGCAGAAAAGTAAGCACTTCCTAAAATTGCCATTCCAGCACTCGTCCCACCAATAACGCCTTGTTTTGTATTGATAAATGTATTGAGCGCATCTTCCATTGCATTGTCTTTAAAGAAACTTACATAATCGTATTGATCACCTCCAGCGAACCAAATCGCTTCAGCATTTTCCACTTTTTGAAGCACGTAAGGATCTATGGCTCCTGCTTCGTTATTAAATACAAAAGTCGTTACCGAGTTGATACTTACTCCCAATTGGGAATACATATAATTATTATAGCCATCACTTCCAGATGCCCTTAAAACCACAACATCTCCTCCATTTGCTTTTTCTAAAAACCATATCATGGCATTGTCGTTTTCACTTGCTCCACCCATCATACAGATTCCAAATTCATGGTTAGTATCGATATCTGTGGTGTTACCTGTTGCGTATTCGGTGTAGTTTTGAGCAACTATTAATTGAGTAATAATTGTAAATAGGAGAGTGATTTTTTTCATACTATATTTTTTTATCGTAAAAGATTGAATGTGTTTTTTTAAAAGATGAATACATTCTAACAATTTTGTGCTTTTACAAGAACATTAATTTTTATCCTCCAATAAAGGTACAAATCTGAACTCTCCAAACTCATGCTGTTCAAAATCTTTTGTACCTTTTCTAATAAATAAGGTCATAATCTGCACATCATCTCCCACGGGAATGACCAAACGACCTCCAATTTTTAACTGACTTAGTAATGGCTTTGGCACGAAAGGCGCTCCAGCGGTGACTATAATACTATCAAAAGGCGCTTCGTTCTCTAAACCAATATAACCATCTCCAAAAATGAGCTTTTTGGCGCGATAGCCTAATTTTGGCAAAAACTTACTCGTCTTTTTATAGAGCTCGTTTTGACGTTCAATACTAAACACTTTGGCGCCAAGCAAACATAAAACAGCAGTTTGATAACCACTGCCTGTACCAATTTCTAAAACGGTGTCTCCTTTTTTTACTTGCATTAACTCCGTTTGAAACGCAACTGTATAAGGTTGTGATATGGTTTGATCTGCTGCGATCGGGAATGCTTTATCTTGGTAGGCGTGGTCTAAAAAACCGGAATCCATAAAAAGATGCCTCGGTATTTTACCAATAGCATCCAACACGTTTTCGTCGGAAATTCCTTTCTTAATTAACGTTTTTACGAGTTGTTGTCTTAAGCCTTGATGTTTGGTTGTATCTTTCAAAGTAGTTAGGTTTGCTAGGTAAAAATAACTGAAACATTTTTATACTGAAAGTTAAAATGAAACGAATTATCAACGACATAAAATCACGTATTATTTATTAAAGATTTCACATAAAAAACTTTGAAAAATCTTATTTTTGATAAAAATCGAAAAACAATGCTAAAAGCTGGTGTACTTGGTGCTGGTCACTTAGGAAAAATTCATTTAAGACTTCTTAATCAATCTCAAAAATATGAACTCGTTGGGTTTCATGATGCAGATGAGGAAAACGCTAAAAAAGTTGTAGAAGAGTTTGGTTATAAATACTTTAAATCTATTGATGAGCTTATCAAAGCTGTTGATATGGTTGATATTGTAACCCCTACTTTATCACATTACGATTGTGCAAAAAAAGCTATTTCATATGGAAAACATATTTTTATTGAAAAGCCAATTACCAATACAGTTGAAGAAGCAGAACATATTAGAGTCTTACTGGCTGAGCACGATATTAGAGGACAAGTAGGCCATGTAGAGCGCTTTAATCCTGCTTTTATTGCTGTAAAGGATCAAATTAAAAACCCGATGTTTATTGAAACTCATCGTCTGGCAGAATTTAATCCGCGAGGTACAGACGTACCTGTAGTTCTAGATTTAATGATTCACGATATTGATATTATTTTGAGCGTCGTAGATTCTAAAGTTAAAAATGTTTCGGCAAGCGGTGTTTCTGTAATTAGTGACACTCCAGATATCGCTAATGCTAGAATAGAGTTTAAAAACGGGTGTGTCGCAAATCTTACTGCGAGTCGTATTTCACTTAAAAACATGAGAAAGACACGTTTTTTTCAAAAGGATGCCTATATCTCTGTCGATTTTCTGGAGAAAAAGTGTGAAGTTGTAAAAATGAAGGATGCTCCAAAATCCCCTGGAGATTTTGATATGATCCTGCAAAATGCAGAAGGCATCAAAAAACAAATATATTTTGACAATCCAGAAGTTCCCAACAACAATGCTATTTTAGATGAACTTGAAACTTTTGCAGATGCCATAAATAATAACACAACACCAATCGTAACTTTGCACGATGGCACAGAGGCATTGCGTGTTGCCACAATGATTATTGATCAGTTTTAGGGTACTATTTCAATATATCATAGTACATCCAAATTAAAGCATAATGGATCATGAAAAAGAAATTACCTATTATATTAATTGTTGTAAGCATAATATTAATTGTCCTTAATATTATAACTAACGATAGTTTTGATAACGGATTCTGGATGCAAACACTAGCTAGTGTTTTATTGATCTTTTCAATGGTGGGTACCATATATAACAATAATAAAAAGAAATAACATATTCTTTTCTTCGGAAAAGATAAAACTCAAACAAATTGATTCCCATAGTCTTGGGAACGAAAATAAAATTAAAATGAAAAATATAGCAGTTATAGGAGCAGGAACAATGGGAAACGGAATTGCCCACACCTTTGCTCAATCTGGATTTAAAGTACAATTAATAGACATTAGTGAAGACTCATTAAAAAGAGGAATGGATACGATTGCCAAAAATTTGGACAGAATGGTATCTAAAGAGAAAATTTCCGAAGAAGACAAGCAGTCCACACTTAATAACATTACAACATTTACAAATATTGCTTCTGGTGTTGAACATGCAAGTCTTGTTGTTGAAGCTGCAACCGAAAATATAGATTTAAAACTGAAGATTTTTAAACAATTAGATGAAGCTTGTGGAGACGAAACCATTTTAGCATCCAATACATCATCAATTTCTATCACCCAAATTGCTGCTGTGACATCACGTCCAGAACAGGTTATTGGAATGCATTTTATGAATCCTGTTCCAATTATGAAATTGGTAGAGATCATTCGTGGATACAATACAAGTGACGAAGTCACCAATACCATCATGGAATTATCCAAGACGCTGGGCAAAGTACCAACAGAGGTTAATGATTATCCTGGTTTTGTTGCCAACCGTATTTTAATGCCAATGCTAAACGAATCTATAGAAACGTTGTACAATGGCGTTGCAGGTGTTGAAGAAATTGATACGGTGATGAAATTAGGGATGGCTCACCCTATGGGACCGTTGCAATTGGCAGATTTTATTGGTCTTGATATCTGTCTATCGATTTTGAATGTGATGTACGACGGATTCAAAAATCCAAAATACGCACCTTGTCCATTATTAATCAATATGGTACAAGCAGGAAAACTGGGGGTAAAATCTGGCGAAGGTTTTTATGATTATTCTGAAAGCAGAAAAGCTGAAGTTGTTTCAAAACAGTTTATAAAGTAATTACATTCTCATATTCAAAGGTTTGTTTAATTACCAATTCGAAAAACTCAATTGTCATGAAATTCTTCTTTATTTATAATTTTCTTTTAATTGCGCTCTTTAGCTGCAAACAAAAAGGGAAAGTTGTAAATGAAGATTCTAATTTATACGAAGAAAAAAGAGAATTGGTTGAAGCAGTTAAGATTTCCGAAGAAAAAACAGATTACATCAAACTTTTTAATGACCATCCAGGATTTGTATCTAACGGATTTGACTTTCCTGTTGGTAAACCTAATGCTCGTGGTTATTACAACGCACAAAAATTTAAGGAAAATAACCATCTTGGAGACGACTGGAATGGAGTTGGTGGTGGAAACAGTGATTTAGGCGACCCTATTTATGCACCAGCAAATGGTTATATTAGTGAAGTAAAAGATTATGGTGGTGGCTGGGGAAATGTGATTAAAATTGTGCATTTGCATGACGATAAATTATATGAATCATTATACGCGCATTGCGATACCACTCTTGTAACTCAAAATAAGTTTATAAAAGAAGGTGAGCAAATTGCAACAATTGGTAATTGTAACGGTTTATATTTTGCACACCTTCATATAGAAATTAGAGATACTGTGGGTTTAGGTATTGGTCCAGGTTATTCAAGAGATACTACTGGATATTTGAATCCTACAGATTTTATTAATAAAAACAGAAACTAATTGGCAAAAATTCTTCCATTTAAAGCAGTGAGACCAACGAGAGATAAAGTGAGTTTGGTGGCCTCAAGATCGTATCAAACCTATACGCAGGCAGAGCGTGAGGCTCGGTTGGATTATAATCCGTTTTCATTTTTACACATCGTAAATCCTGGCTATAAATATGATCGTGAAATTGCAGGTACAGACCGCTATCAATTGGTTAGAAACAGATATTTAGAATTTAAAGAAGACGAGATTTTTGTTCATGATGAAAAACCAAGCTATTACATCTACAAAATCGTAGACCGTGACAAACAAGTTTTTAATGGAGTTATCGCAGCTGCCAGTGCAGAGGATTATGAGAACGACATCATCAAAAAACATGAAAACACTATTGAATATCGCGAACGTATTTTTAAGGATTATTTAAAAACCGTTGGCTTCAATGCAGAGCCTGTGCTACTCACCTATCCTGATAATACAGTGATTTCAGGCATCATCAATGACATCCAAAAAGAGCGTGCAGAATTTGAATTCACTACCACTTTTAGAGATACACATTACCTTTGGAAATTGGAAGACTCCAACTTAATTGCTGTCATTCAAAAAGAATTTGAAGAGATGCCAACCATCTATATTGCAGATGGTCACCACAGATCTGCGTCATCATATTTACTATACAAAGACGAAAAATCACAAAATCCAAATCATACCGGAAAAGAATCTTATAATCAATTTATGACATTTTTAATTCCAGAGTCTGAATTGCGAATTCATGAATTCAATCGATTGGTCAAGGATTTAAACGGATTGACTAAAGAAGAATTCTTGATACAGTTAGACACCATTTTCCGAATAGAAAACAGAGGCATTATGCCCTATAAACCTACAAAAAAGCACCATTTTAGCATGTATTTAGATGGTGAGTTTTATTCTTTATATCTTCGGAAGACCCTCTATAACTTCAAATCCTCGCTGGATGCATTAGATGCCCAGATTTTATACAAAACCATTTTACAGCCTATTCTGGGAATTGAGGATTTGCGCAATGATGTTCGCATGGGCTACATCAACGGAAAGAAAGATGTCATCAATGTGAAAAGCGCTATCGATTCTGCTGATTATGCGGTTGGGTTTGGTATGGTTCCTGTAGACATTGAAGAAATTAAACAAATTGCCAACGAAGGTCTCAAAATGCCTCCAAAAAGCACCTTTATTGAACCAAAACTGAGAAGTGGTGTTACTATATATGAATTTTAAAAAAAGTAAAGTTTTTTATTTTAAGTAGTTGAATCAAACTATTGCACCAAAACATAACAAAACATTTTATGGACATAAAACAAAATCTTAACAGCATAAAAGCCCAACTAGCAGAAGACGTCACGCTTGTTGCTGTTTCCAAGACAAAACCTGTTTCTGATTTAATGGAAGCTTATAATGCTGGTCAGCGCATTTTTGGTGAAAATAAAATCCAGGAAATGGCAGATAAGTATGAGGAGATGCCAAAAGATATTGAATGGCACATGATTGGTCACGTGCAGCGAAACAAGGTCAAATATATGGCTGAGTTTGTTGCATTAATTCATGGAGTGGATAGTTTTAAATTATTAAAGGAAATCAATAAACAAGCAGCCAAATATGATAGAACTATCAATTGTTTGATTCAAATAAAAATTGCTGAAGAAGACAGCAAATTTGGGATGTCTGCCCAAGATGCTAAAAAATTATTGGTTTCCGAAGAATTTAAAAAACTAAATAACGTTAGCATTACTGGACTTATGGGAATGGCAACGTTTAC
This sequence comes from Psychroserpens sp. Hel_I_66, assembly GCF_000799465.1. Lineage (NCBI taxonomy): Bacteria > Pseudomonadati > Bacteroidota > Flavobacteriia > Flavobacteriales > Flavobacteriaceae > Psychroserpens > Psychroserpens sp. Hel_I_66. The sequence continues at coordinate 1,479,605 of NZ_JUGU01000001.1, forward strand.
AGATGACACCAATCAAATTCAACAAGAATTCAAGAAGCTAAAAACGACGTTCGAGGACTTAAAACCATTAGAAACAGCCAACTGCGATTTACAAATTATTTCTATGGGAATGAGTGGTGATTATAAAATAGCTATTGACTGTGGAAGTAACATGATTCGTGTTGGAAGTAGTATATTTGGAGCCAGGGATTATGATAATTAAAGATTGTTTTTAATTTAAGAATTTCTGAAGAAAACATTTAATTAATTACATTTCGCTATCTACTTTTAAGTTTTGGCGAAAAGAAAAATAAGAAAAAATTTACGCAATACTAGACATAGAAACCACTGGTGGCAAGTACAATGAAGAGGGCATTACAGAAATTGCCATCTATAAGTTTGACGGTCATAAAGTGGTTGACAAATTCATAAGCCTTATTAACCCTGAGCGCGAAATCCAACCGTTTGTGGTGAATCTTACAGGTATTAATAGCAATATGCTCAAAACAGCTCCTAAATTTTATGAGGTTGCAAAGCGTATCGTAGAAATAACTGAAGATTGTATTATTGTTGCCCATAATGCACAATTTGACTATCGTATTTTAAGAACGGAGTTTAAAAGACTTGGTTTTGGATTTAAAAGAAAAACCCTTTGTACGGTTGAGCTCTCAAAACAGCTTATTCCCGATCAGCCATCCTACAGTCTTGGTAAATTAACACGCTCACTCGGTATTCCTGTTAGTGATAGGCATCGTGCCAATGGTGATGCTATGGCCACTGTAAAATTATTTAAAATGATCTTGTCTAAAGATTTAGACAAACACATCATTAAGGATAATGTCAAAATAGACATCCCTAATCGCTTAAATGACACGCACAGAACGATTATTGATGCTTTACCCTCTGTTACAGGAGTATATTACATACATGATGAAAATGGAGAGATTATTTATATTGGAAAAAGCAAGAATATAAAGCACCGAATCAATCAACATTTCACAAACAGGAGTGGTAAATCAAAAAAACTTCAACTTTTAGCCAGATCTGTAACCTACGAAAAAACAGGTAATGAATTGATTGCGCTATTAAAAGAAAATGAAGAAATAAAACGCAATAAGCCCATTTTTAATAGAGCTTTGAAACAAACAGTCTTTACTCATGCCTTATATACTTTTTTTGATCGTAATGGTTATCTTAATTTAAAGGTTTCCAAAGTGAATGATCAAGAATCGTTTATAACCACTTTTAGTAACCTGCAAAGTGGTAAAAGTTTTATAAATAAAATTACTGAAGAATATAAGCTATGCCAAACCATGACTGGCGTTAGCAATTCAAAAAGCAACTGCTTTAATTATACCATAAAAAAATGTAATGGCGCTTGTATTTTAGAAGAGTCTAAAGAAATATACAATGCTCGCGTTGAGCAACTTATTTCCAAAAACAGTTATGCAAATCAAAACATGGCCATCGTAGACCAAGGTCGTGATATTGATGAAAAAAGCGTTATTTATATTGAAAACGGTACATTTAAAGGCTTAGGTTTTTATGACCTCAACCATCAAATTAATAACGTGAAGGTTCTCAAATCTATTATTACGCCAATGGAAAACAATAGGGACACACAACATATTATTCAAAGTTATTTGAGAAAAAATAAACGTATTAAAACAATACTTATCTAAACTTAATATATTAATGACCTCAATTTTACGAATTGCAATACTCCTACTTACTACAACAAATATTCAAGCACAAACAGGTTTTAACGCTAATGGCTTTGAAGTGACAAAACAAGATATTGAATTAAATGTCTACGCAAAAGACTCCACAGCAAATGCTTTAATTATCCGCGAAACTGGTAAAAGCTTTGTAGATAGGGAAACCTTTTTATTAAATTCTGAAATAAAGAAAAAACTCAAAATTTTAAACAGAAGTGGTTTTGATAACGCTACTGAGACGATTTATCTTTATGGAAACGGAATTAAAAAAGAAACCGTAGATGATATTAAAGCTACGGTTTATAACATAGAAAACGGACAAGTCACACAAACAAAGCTAGACAAGTCATCTATTTTTGAAGAAAAATACAACGAAGATTACACCATAGTAAAATTTACCTTTCCAAATATTAAAGAAGGCTCTGTAATTGTGTACAGCTACACATTAGAATCTCCTTTTATGTTTAAATATAAAAGCTGGTATTTTCAGGAGGATATTCCCAAATTGTACAGCGAATATAGACCTAGTATTCCTGGTAATTGGGAATACAATATAAAATTGGTTGGTGGTAAAAAACTACATACTAACACGTCGTCACTTAGACAAAATTGTCTGCAAGTTTTAGGAGCAGGTGCTTCAGATTGTGGAGATTACATTTATGTGATGAAGGATATTCCTGCTTTTATTCCTGAAAAATTTATGACAACAAAGGAAAACTATCTCGCAAGGATAGAATATGAACTCAAAGTCTTTAGAGGTTTTGATGGACGTGTTGATAACATTACCAAAACGTGGGAAACAGTTGATAACGAACTAAAAAGCGATAAAGATATTGGCAGACAGCTCAAAAAAAGTAGTGTAACAAAAGATTTATTAAGCGATACTATTGTTAATGAAAACGATAAATTGAAGAAAGCTCAGGCTATCTATAATTATATGTTAGACAATTATACTTGGGACAAACAGTACAATATTTTCAAAGATGTATCTGTTAAAGATTTAATCGAAAACAAATCTGGAAACGTTTCAGAAATCAATATTTTATTGCATAATTTAATGGATGCTAACGATATTGATGTTAAACCTATATTATTGTCCACAAGAAGCAATGGGTTTGCGACTAGGATTTTTCCAGTATTATCAGATTTTAACTATCTTATAGTTCAAGTTACCATCGATGATCAAACCTATATGCTAGATGCTACAGATAAATACTTATCATTTGGCCAATTGCCTTTTAGGTGTCTAAATCAATATGGTAGATTATTAGATTTAAAAAATGGTGGTACTTGGATTGAAATTAATGCCAATGACCCAAGTTACAAGAAACTAAGAGTAAGTCTTAAAATTGATGAAACTGAAAACATTACAGGTGAAATAAAAAACAACACGAGTGGATATCACGCATTGCGTGTAAAAGAAAGTTATTTTGACAATCCAGAGAGTCACCTTAATACCTATGTTAACTCGTATCCATCATTAGAATTTTTGAATTATAAAGCTGAAAACCCTCAAAAAAAGGAACAGGATTTTACAGAAAAATTTGAGATAACACAATTTCCAGAGCGTATTGGAGATAATATTTATGTAAATCCCTTTGTATTTTCATCGTACACTGAAAACCCTTTAAAGCTTCAAGAGCGTAATTACCCGATAGATTTTGGTTATAAAGATGCCTATTTATACTCCGTAGAACTAAAAACTGAAAATTATGAGGTTGTTAGCATTCCAGAATCTATAAGTTTAAGTCTGCCAAATAACACAGGAACTTTGGTGTATAGTGTAAATAGCAATGAAGACTCCGTTACTATATTCTTTAAATATTACTTTAAAGAACCCATATATGACTCAGCATATTATGATGCATTAAAACAATATTTTGCGACTATAGTAGATATTCAAAAAAACTCTTTAGTTGTATTGAAAAAGAAACAATAAACTTTTTAGTACATTTGATCTAATGGCCACTAAGAATTCTCATCCCCAATGGAAAGATAAACTTCATGAAATAATTTATGAGGCAGATACTCCTGCTGGAAAATTATTTGATATAGTACTTCTTATTTTTATTCTCGCCAGTATTGCACTTGTGATGCTTGAAAGTGTAAACCACATAGACAAAAGATTCCATAACATTCTGTATTATGGAGAATGGCTCGTCACTATTTTATTTACCTTAGAATATATAGCAAGAGTAATCACAGTTAGGAAACCTTGGAAATATATATTTAGTTTTTACGGTATTATTGACTTTCTCTCAACAGTACCAATGTATTTATCGTTTTTATTTGTCGGTTCGCATGCACTTGTCACTTTGAGAGCGCTTCGTTTATTGAGAGTTTTTAGAATTTTAAAACTGGCAAGATACCTAGGGGCTTCAAATCAATTAAAAGATTCCATAATTGCGAGTCGTGTAAAAATTCTCGTATTTTTATTCGCAGTAGTCATATCATCAGTAATATTTGGTACGATTATGTATTTGGTAGAAGGTGAAGAAAATGGATTCACCAACATCCCTAAAAGTGTCTATTGGTGTATTGTAACACTAACCACGGTTGGTTTTGGTGATATTGCACCTCAAACTGCATTAGGGCAATTTATCACTTCAATTATCATGATTTTGGGTTATGGTATCATTGCAGTACCAACTGGTATTGTTTCTGCGGAATACGCACGAAGCGCAAACAAAAAAGACAAAGAAATTGAAGACGGTAAATTACCAGAAGAATTAGAACTCAACACCCAAATCTGCAGTAATTGCCATAAGCAAAATCATAAAGACAAGGCAGAATATTGCTATGGTTGCGGTCATAATTTACATATATAACCCATTCTAAATTTATATTACCATCAATTCAAATCAACCAATTTTAATATCAATCGTTGGTCCAACAGCAATTGGTAAGACTGCTTTAAGTATTAAATTAGCCAATTTTTTTAATACTGAAATTATCTCTGCCGACTCCAGACAGTTTTACAAAGAAATGCAAATAGGTACCGCTGCACCAACAAACGAAGAGTTAAAAGCTGCACCACATCATTTCATAAAACATATTTCAATTGATGACTATTACAATGTTGGCAACTTCGAAAATGACGCTATCTCAAAAATAGAACAATTGCATGAATCACATAAGGTTGTCATTATGGTTGGTGGTTCGGGACTTTATGTTGATGCGGTTACTAAGGGTCTTGATGAATTGCCAAAAGTCGATATGGAGATTAGAAATAAACTCAATACAAAACTTAAAACCGACGGACTTGAAGCATTACAATTTCAGCTTAAGAAATTGGATGAGAAAACCTACAACAAAATTGCACTTGATAATCCGCAACGGGTCATAAGAGCCCTAGAGGTTTGTTTGTCTAGCGGAAAGCCTTATTCTTCTTTTTTAACTTCGGAAAGCAAAAAAAGGGAATTTAAAACTATAACAGTTGGTCTCACTGCAGATCGGGAAATTATCTATGACCGTATCAACAAACGTGTTGATCTTATGGTGCAGGATGGATTATTGACAGAAGTTGAGGCACTTTTTCCGAAGAAAGATTTAAATGCATTAAATACTGTTGGTTATAAGGAATTATTTAAATATCTCGAGGGAGAATGGGACTTGGAATTTGCAGTTTCGGAGATAAAAAAGAACTCAAGACGCTTTGCCAAACGCCAATTAACTTGGTTTAAGAGAAATGGTGAAACGCTCTGGTTTGACTTTAAAACCGATGTTTTAGATATTGTAGAAGCTATTAACAAAGCGATATTAAAAGCATAAAGCCAACCATTTTTGATTGACTTTAGCTCTTATGTAATATTAAAAAGTTTATGCGTCCTGGTTAACGACTAGTCTAAATCCTTCTCCATGAATATTGAGAATCTCAACATTTGGATCTAATTTTAAATACTTTCTAAGTTTAGCGATATATACGTCCATACTTCTAGATGTGAAGTAATTATCGTCTCTCCAAATTTTTGTTAAGGCTAACTCACGAGGCATTAAATCGTTTTCATGTAGCGCCAACATACGCAATAACTCGTTTTCTTTTGGTGATAATTTGATTGGATCTTTGCCATCAAATTTCAAGAATCTTAATTTTGAATTTAAATCAAAACGACCGATTTTGAATTCAAATTGTTTGCTATCTGCAATGGTATCTGTCGCTTTTCGCTGTATGATTGCTTTAATTTTCATTAACAGCACCTCACTATCAAAAGGCTTATTCAAATAATCATCTGCCCCTACTTTATATCCTTTAAGAACATCTTCTTTCATAGCTTTCGCTGTCAAGAAAATAATTGGCACGTCTGTATTTTTTTCTCTGATTTCTTTAGCTAGAGTAAATCCATCTTTATAAGGCATCATGACATCTAATATGCACAGGTCATAATCGTCTTTTTTGAATTTTTCGAAACCTTCCATACCGTTTTTAGCATGAACAACGTCGTAATCATTCATATTTAAATAGTCTTTTAGTACGGTTCCAAAATTTGGATCGTCTTCAACTAAGAGTATTTTTTTATTTTGCTCTTCCATAATTTATGATATTAATGGCAACCTTATTATAAATGTGCTGCCTTTTCCCTTTTCACTTTCTACTGATATATGACCTTGGTGGTCATCAACTATTCTTTTTACATAAGCCAAGCCTAAACCATGACCTTTTACATTGTGTACATTTCCTGTGTGTTCTCTATAAAATTTCTCAAACACTTTCTTTTGAACCTGCTTTGACATCCCATTTCCTTTATCTGAAATTTTAATCAAAACGTTATTCCCAACATTTTCAGTATAAACATCAATTTTTGGTTCATCATCGCTATATTTTATAGCATTATCCAAAATATTGACAATAACATTTGTAAAATGAGTTTCATTAGCCAATACCGTTGGGTCATCTGCATCGAGATGTGTTTTTACATAACCTCTTCTATCTTCTACTATAAGCTCGACGTGCGTTATCGCATCTTCTATTAAGTCGTGAAGCTCTACCCTTTCCTTACTTATATTAAGCTCGTTTTTTTCCAGTTTAGATATTCGTAATACATTTTCAACTTGTGCGTGCATACGTTTATTTTCATCTTTTATCATTTGTAGGTAACGCATCACTTTTTCTTGATCACCAATGATCTTAGGATTTTTTATTGAATCTAATGCCAAATTTATTGTAGCAATAGGTGTCTTAAACTCATGGGTCATGTTGTTAATAAAATCGGTCTTGATTTGTGAAATTTGACGTTGCTTTATTAATTGATAAATGGCGCTAGAATATGCCAGTATAATGATTGATGTAAACAAAACCGATAATAAAATCATTCCCAAAATAGAAGATAATAAATACTTTTTACGATCTGGAAAATCTACATATAATGAAAAGTCACTTCTATTTTCATTATCTAAAAAAACAGGGATACCTATTGTTGTTTCTGGACTAAGATCAAAATTATCTGATCTTATTTTAGTTGATAAATCTTTATCGTATATGGCATATTCAAATTCGGTTTTTATACCGTTTACCATAAACTGAGAAGTCAATAACTCTGAAACTTCTTCATTAGAAATACGTTTGTATACTGGGTAATTTTTATATACCGCTCTATAATTCTTTTTATAGAAACTACGCCCAAGCTCATCCATGGTACTGTAATCCCTGAATGTTTGAATTGGATCTATATTAATTTGACCATCAATGGGACTTCGTTCGAACACGTTGGTCTCACTAAAACTTGTAAATCTTTTTATATCTATACTATCTGTACCAATGTCAAAGAACAGTGATGGAACTTTAAAGCTTTCTTCAGAAATGATATTTTTAAAACGTGTTGCTTGATTTGTCTCTTCACTAAACGAGTCAAAAATCAAAAGTTGTTTTATTTCACTTGTATCTGGCGTTCTACCATTTTTAATAACCTCTTTGTATAATCTATCATAGCTCAATAATTCTTTATCTTCAATTGCTTTAGAGACTAAACTTAAAGAGCGAATAACGTCTGAGGTAAATTGCTTTTCCTCATTTTTTAACGTGTTGTTAATAAAATATGCTTGAACGAATATAATCCCAATGAGAGATAGACTCATCAAGACCACCAATAGAATGAATAGCTTTTTACCCATCATCCAAATTTAATAGTTTAACATTTAGTATGATTGCTGTTTAACCTTACATTAACAAATATGTTAAATTTTTGTTTTTGCAATTAATTTCAGTAGAGATTTATGTGTATTTATGACTTGATCTTGTGTGCTTTCAATATCATTATTTATGATAACAAAATGTGATTTTTTTATTTTTTCCTCGTCACTAACTTGATTATTTATTATAGCCTCAATTTTTGATTTAGAAGAATTATCCCTTTTGATAACTCGGTTTATGCGCTCTTGCTTGTCTGCAGTAACCGTTATGATATAATCATATTTAGATTCTTGTTTGTGTTCAAAAATTATTGCTGCTTCTTTAATGACATAGGGTGAATTTTGTTTCTTACACCAACGCTTAAAATGAGAAGCAACTTTTGGGTGAACAATGGCATTTATCTTATTTAAAAAAGATGAGTCATTAAAGATTTTTTCAGAAATTAAGGATTTATTAAGCTTATTGTTTTCATAAACATTATCTCCAAACAATTCAATTAATCTTCTCTTAATAATTTTAGAAGTAACCATTAAATTCTTAGCTTCAACGTCTGCTATATAAATAGGAATATCTAATTGTTTAAAAAAATTAGCTACGGTTGTTTTACCACTTCCTATTCCGCCTGTAAGACCAACTATAATCATTTTACTATAATGTATTCAATTTTATTTTGTTTCATATTGGCAGATTTCACTTTATCACTATTTACAATAAGCTTTGGTTTGAAAAAAGTTTTTTCAGTATTTATAACATCATTGTAATCACATTCAATCTTAAAATCTGATGCTTTTACGTCCTTATAATCCTCTAAACTCAAGTAGTATGAAACTTTTATTTGCTTCGGAAAGTAATTAATAACAACGTCATTAGGCAAATTCAACAAAGTGACAGGTATATCAACTGTACCCTCAGTGAATTTTTCCACTTTTGCTTTGATTTTTATATTGTCTTGTGATAGTTTTAAATTTTCCGAAGTTTTTGAAAAATCCAATGCCAAACTAGAGTTTACACTTGTTTTTAAGTCCTCAAGATTCAATGTCTCGGTTTCTACAAATTCTATAGTATTGACTTCAGCTAAAGGACCAATAACCTTGACAGAATCTGGTATAATTTCAATCCCTTTTAGAGAATCATAACCAGAAGCAAAATTAATACTGGAATTTAATACCACAGGTACTTTTTTAACACTTAATGTTCCAAAAGGTAAAATTAAAGAATCTGGCTTTATAGAAATGACATCTACCGATTTTCCTAACTTTTGCCTAAAATCGTAGATCCCATTATTAGCTAACCAAACATAATTGTTGTCATTGTCCTTGGCAATTTTTTTAAAATCCAGCTCATAATCCTGATTATAGAAATAATAAGAGAGCAGCTTAAAACCATAAGTAGAAACAGTGACATCTACACTTGGCAATGTGTCTAGGTTAATTATATTTTTTTCTGGAAGGTTTTTATAGGTAACAGTAAATGGTATGGTCTCAACATAAGTCTCAGACAATTTTGTCATCAATAAAATAAATAAAGACAATAAAAAGAATATCCCAAAAACGTTTAGTTTTTTGTTTTTTAACGATTGTAGAAATTTTTTATATAAACTATTTAACATTTTTAAAGAATAATTTTGGAAACACCTCTTCTGGTTTTTGTTTTAATAATCTTATTGCAATTGTAGATTTTATAAAACCATATCCATAGCCAAAAAACTGAATAAGAATAGCAAAAATAGATTGAGCTGCAATCCATACATTTTTTGTTGATGTCAAAGCCATTATAAAAGCTAGAGTAAAGTAAAAAGCGTAGGCAAATAAAGGTAGTTTAATGCCTAAAAAAAACATAATAAAAGATACTAATAAACCCATAATAAACAAGGTTGGAAACCAATAAGTTAATTTATTTGTATTTGGGTGCCATTGATTTAAAATAGGTCGAACCATTCCAAATTTATTAACTTGTTCATAGAATTTTTTCCAAGAAATTCTTCTCTTATGATATACAAGTGCATCTTTTATTAATACCGTTTTATAGCCTAAATCATTTAATCTTATCGATAAATCTGGATCTTCTCCTGGATGTATTGATCCAAATCCACCAGAGTCAATAAAAGCTTTTTTGGATAAACCCATATTAAAACTTCTTGGCTGAAAATTCTCATTTACTTGCTTTCCTCCTCTTATTCCACCTGTTGTTAAAAACGAGGTCATCGCAAAATTTATTGCTTTTTGAAGGTTGTTAAAAGAACTGTGAGCAGCATCTGGACCACCGTAGCAATCCACAAAATTATATGATAAAAATGAATGAACTATTGTTAGATAATTTGGTGGCAACAAGCAATCGGAATCTAAAATTATGTAATAATTGCCATTCGCTTTGGTCATTCCAAAATTTCTGGAATCTCCCGGACCTGAATTTTTTTTATAGTAATACGAAATATTGAGATCATTTGTAAATTGATCAATTATAGATTTACAATCATTAGTTGACCCATCTTCAATAATTACAATTTCAAAAGGAATATTACTGCATAATGCATTAAAACTAAGGAGTAGTTCTTCAATCTCATCTGGTCTATTGTAGACAGGAATTATAAATGAAAACTCTAATGCATTCATAAACCAAAGGTAAGTAAAGAAAACAAAAAAGCCACCTTTACGGTGGCTTTTGAAATCTTTTTTAAGCTAAGTTTATTGCTTAATAATCCTTACAGTTTCTGTAACGTTATCAATAGTCACTTTCACGATGTAAGCACCTTGACGTAATCCATTCATGTTAATATTAGTATCTACAGTATTAGGTTCAATTCTTAAGACTTCTTGACCTAACATATTATAAACAGAAACATTTTGAATGTTCTTTTGAGCATTTAATGTGAGCTCATTTTTAACTGGGTTAGGGAAATATGAAAAAGCATTTTCGTTTTCAAACTCTTCTGTACTCAAAGTATCTGGAGACCAGATTTTAAGATCAAAGGTTTTACCAGCAGTATTAGACGTGTTAAATTGATAAATTCTAGTATAATAAATTTCACCAACTGTTAATCCAGTAGCATTAATTTCTTCTACAACTGTACCTCCTGGAGTATTAAGCCCTGTCCCATCAGCACAATCTACAACTGTTAACACACCGCAAGTCCCTGAATACAAAATAGCTACAGCATCAAAATTAGCCTCGTAGGTAATATTAACGTTAGTTGTTAATGCTTCAAATACATACCAAACATCATCGTTTGCTGAACCAGTAAAATCGTTACAAGTCTCAGCAGCTAAACCTGAAGGCGTTGCTCCAACAATAGCTCCTGCATTTGAAGTGGCTGAAGAAGCATCAGCAATATCAGTTTCTTGAGTTATAGTTTCAGAACCTAGACAATCATTATTTGCTGGTATAGGTCCTGGTTGAGTTGTGAAACCAAATGGTCCAGCCCAAACACTAGTTCCATCAGTATCACAATCTGTTTGAACATAAATATCATAATCTGTGTCGAGAGTTAATACGTCTCCAGAAGATACATTTGTCGTTGGTGTACTTCCATTTGCGATAACGGTTCCACCTTGTCCTGAACCATCTTCAACAATTTCCCAATTGTAACCTACTGGAGTTCCAAGTTCTGGAGCATCCCAAGAAAAATCTACACTAACATCAGTCACATTATCAATTGCGACCGTAGCGACAGCTTCGCATGCTGCTGGTGTTGTAAATGGAATAGGACCAACCCAATTAGATACTTCAGATCCACTACAATTAGCTCTAACATATACTTCGTAGTCGTTTGATGGTGTTAACGCATTTAAGGTTGTTGGATTAGAAACTCCTGTCGATGTAGCTGTTCCTGTAGCAGTTTCTGAAGCAGTTATATCTACCAATTCAATATCCCATGAACTTATAGGTCCTACTTGGTTCCATTCTAATAACGCTGTTGTAGCATTTGTTGGAGTAGCCATTAAATCTGTTGGATCAGCACATGTAGGAGCAGGTTCAAATGTTAAGGACCAATTATCGATTTGACCGACATCTCCATTAGCATTATCACAAACCAAAAGTATCCAGTCTCCATCTGCAGAAACACCTCCAATGTTGAAACCTGCTAAAGGCTCATCAGGTGAAAAAGTACCTGTTATTGGACTTGCATTGCCACTTGGTAATTCTGGAGATCCATCCTCAAGAACAACATTTACAAAACCATCACCATTTCCTCCGTTACTATCTGTCAACAAAACAGTAACTGTACCTGATGGATCTTGAAGACTTATTTCAATATCAGCATTATAAGTATGAGTTATGTTAAGAGTAACACTTTGTAAAACATTAGTAGTACCTAAAGTACCAATCCCAGAAACATTTAATGGTATAGATAAATCAAACGTTCCACATGTAGATAAAGTTCCTGTTTGACCATTTTGAATATCATATGGTCCATTAGCTGTAAATGTTTGAGAAAATCCCAAACTGCAAATTAGAGCAAATAAGATAAAAGTAATTTTTTTCATATCGTTTATTATTTATTAAGTCCTAAAATTATAATTTTTCTCCTATATATATGAACGAATGAAGTATAATCGTTAAAATGGAAAAAATAATCGCTAAACCACATACAGCCTTGCTTTAGAACGATTTAATAAGGATTTTTTAAATAAAAAAAAAGACCTTGCATTTAGCAAGGTCTTTTTATATAATTCTAAAAAAATTTTAATCTCTTAAAACTTTTATAGTTTCTAATTGTCCGTCTATTGAAACTTGAACAAAATAAGTTCCAGTTTGTAATTGAGACATATCTAAATCTGAACTCAAACTATTTGGCGAAGTTTTCATTACTTCTTGACCAAGCATATTAAGTACCAAAACCGAGTCAATAGTATTTTGAGCTTTTAAAGTCAACGTGTTTTTAACTGGATTAGGGAAATATGTAAAATTGTATTGATTACTAATATCACCTAAAGATAATGTAGAATCTACTGTAACAGTATAATCTTCTGTTTCTCCTCTTGGAGCTGTTGAAGAACCATATGAACATGCGTCATCATCACCAGGATTACTATCATTCCAATCAATTAGAACTCTCATTCTGTAGTCTCCATTAGAAACACCATCTGGTATTGTGATTGCCCCTGTAAAAGGACCATTTCCATAACTTGTTGTACTATATGAAACTTCTGAAGTATCAAAAACAAAATCGTTGTTCCAATCAACCCATACTGCAGCTCCAATCGTACCACCAACTATTGCTATTTCAAAATCAATAACATCATTTTGCGCTCCACTTACAGCCATTGTACCCGTATTATTCTCATAATTATCAGTTGCTAAACCTGATCCTAAATTAGATATGTTCATGTTATCTCCAGAGGTTGAGAAATCATCTATAAATGAAGAACTACTAGTCGCAAAAGGTATACAATAACCAGCATTGAATGTAAAAGGCTCAGACCAAGCACTTAAATCACCTGCTCCACAATTAGACTGAACACGTAAATCATACATAGTGTCTAATACTAAGCCTGTAGCTGTAGCAAATAAATCTGCGGTAGTTCCACTAGAAATAACGCCTACACCTTGGTCGTTTCCTTGTGGTACAACTTCCCAGTTATAGTCTGCAGGAACAGTTCCATCTGTTGGAGCTGTCCATGAAATATCCGCTGAATTTGGCGCAACAAAAGTAGCTGCTAAATCTTCAGGAGCAAAGCATGTAGGCTCTGGATACACACATAAATCAAATTCAACATAACTAGTTGAAGAAGAACTTCTTACACTAATGTAATAAGTTGTTCCTGATATAGCAGAAATAACTAAATCACCTGAAAACGTACAACTTGTACTACTTCCAATTTGAGTCAATGCTTCGCAAGTACCTTCATAAGCTGCTATATATGTAGAAGAAAATCCAGAATCAAAAGTTTCAGTTTCAGTAATTACATAATCTCTAGTTTCAGAAGCAGTGAAACTGTACCATACATCTCTACCTCCAGTACAACCAGTAGTACTCGCTCCAGCACTTTGTGTAGTACCTGAAATAGAGTTATTACAAGAAGCATCTGATATTGGTAATGGTAAAGCATCCTCACATAGATCATTTGCAGGTGGTGGTGCTGGTGTGCCTATACACACATCAAATGTTGATGTTTGCCCAGCTGTTGACGTCCAAGAATACACTCTCAATAAATATGTTTCGCCAATTGTAAGACCACTTATAACACTTGTATTTGGATCACTGCAACTTAAGTTAGTTAATGAACCACAAGTTCCAGACCATACCGAATGATACAAATCTGTAGTTCCATTTGCAATGTTAATTAAGCTAATATTATGAGTCACGTTAGAAGCTACAAAAGAAAACCAAACATCGTCATCTTCAGTACCACCACAAGCTGTTGGATCTGTACTAGATGCTGTTGCACTAGCGATAGTTCCTGAGGTTACTTCTCCACATTCTAAATCAGCATTAACCGTCAGAGAAATTGCATTATCACATTCATCATTTTCGGGAGGACATGCTGCCTGTGTAAGAACATCACTCGTTAGCGTACAAGTATCATCATCATTTTGGTCATCTAATGTTATTACAACATCTGTCCCATTCACAAATGGTCCAAATTGAAATGTACCAACAGCTGTTGCTGTAAACGTTTCAGAATCTTGATCATTAGAAAGAACTATAGAAGTTGCAGAACCTAAATCGGTAATCTCAACATCAATCACAAATCCACCAGAAACATCACAGTCATTAACTACTGTATATGTTGCAGTAGCATCAACACAAGTGTTTTCGAAAATTTCCAAACCGTAATTTACAGTTTGTGGTGCAGCAAACGTGGATATAACGATATAATACGTTACGCCAGATGTAACGTCTAAATCAATCTCTCTAACATCTGTATTACTTGACCCAACGCCAGCAACACAAGCTGTACCAATATCTTCACAATCTGTGTAAACAAATACTCCAGACCACGTATTACCTGCTTCAGGAGTCAAATCTATACTTATTTGTGTATCAGAAGTTGCAGTATAAGAATATACAATATCATCTCCGTTTAAATATGACGAAGTTGTTCCACAACCAGTTGATCCAGGAGAACCAGTATAGTCGTCACCAAATCCAGCTGTTGTTCCCGATGCTTCGCTATAAGGTAGCGTTACGTCAATTGCAAACTCACAAATCTCGCCTTCAACATATGTATCAGTCACAAATGTTTGCTCCACACAATCAGAAGCACTACCATTTGCATTATATGGTGTGATAGTAACATAGTACGTAGTACCCTGAGCTAGAGTTCCCAACTCGTAGGACGTGCTATTCATGTTATTAACATTGTCTGCTAAATCATTCCCTCCAGAAGTAGTTCCTGCTGTTATAAAATATCCTGTAGGCACTCCTGTAGCACTACTCCATGAAATATCACCATCAATTGACACATCAACAGTCTCACTCAATACAGAGTCACAATTTGGTGGATTTGCTGCTACCTGCGCAGCAACAAAATTATCTACATAAAAATAATAGTCTCCCGAAGCCCATGTATTGAATATTCTCAATTGAATATCACTGCCGGCAGGGAGAAAAGAAGCTTCTATAGAAGTACTAAATGTTACGCATTCATTGGAAACAACATGGTTAGAATCATCAATAGTTACATTAGTTTGCCAAGTGGTACCGTTATCTATTGAAAATTGAATATCTGCAGTTCCCCATCCAGCTGGAGTTGCTACAGTTGGATTACTAAAGTTATAGTTAACTATCTTATAATCGAAAGAAATTGTCATGTCTGTGCCATTAGAAGCTCCAACAAAATTTGGAGATGTCAAATCGGCAGATTGAACATAGGACCACAAATTCCCTCTTTCAGAATTACCAGCACAAGCTCCGTTTGGTGAATTGGCATAATTAGTTGTCCAATCTGCTGGTAAACCACTATCAAAGTTCTCGCTTATTCCCACTTGCGCGAAAGAGAAGCAAAAACAAAGCATCATTAAAGTTAATAAAGTAATTTTTTTCATACTTAAATTTGTTTTTAGTTATTAATTAATTTTTAGTACTCCAAGTTAATAAGATTTTAAGATAAGGTTAACTAATCTTAAAACAAATCGATGAAATCAATATTTCATCGACCAATCAAAGTTATTCATCCTAATTTCACCGTTATAATCTTAAAATTTTTAACTATCCACATGATTTTTAATATACTTCCTACATTATGGCATTACTTATCTAGATTTAATACAGTTCATCTAATCTCAATTATAGACATAAAAAAAACCGATAGCGTAAACTATCGGTATTGATATTTCTAATTTAAATTTTTTATTGGTTATCTACAAACGCATTCATTACGTCATCACTCACTCCCATATTACTAAATCCTCCATCATTAAATAAGTTTTGGAGCGTTACTCGTTTTGTTAGGTCACTAAATAATGTGATCGTATAATTTGCACAATCCAAAGCTGTTGCATTACCCAAAGGGGACATTTTTTCTGCATATGAAATAAAACCATCAAATCCCTTTACGCCTTGACCTGCGGTAGTTGGTGTTGGCGACTGTGAAATGGTATTGACCCTTACGTTTTTATCTCTTCCGAAGAAATAACCGAAACTACGCGCTATGCTTTCTAAATAGGCTTTATTATCTGCCATATCATTATAATCTGGAAAAACGCGCTGAGCAGCCATATAGGTCAAGGCAACGATACTTCCCCATTCGTTCATCGCATCCTTTTTATATAAGGTCTGCATCACTTTATGAAATGACATCGCAGAGACATCTGTCCCTTTTTGGGTCCAATCATAATTTTGATCTGTGTAAGCCTTTCCTTTTCTAACATTAACAGACATCCCAATAGAATGGAGCACAAAGTCAATTTTACCTCCAAGAATTTCAATAGATTTCCCAACCAAATTCTCCAAATCCTCAATTGAAGTTGCATCTGCTGGCACTATTTGCGAACCTGTCTTTTCTGCCAATTCATTAATTTGTCCCATTCTCATTGCAATTGGAGCGTTTGTCAATACAAATGTTCCGCCCTCTTCATGCACACGTTCTGCAGTTTTCCAAGCAATAGAATTTGCGTCTAGTGCACCAAAAATGATTCCTTTTTTTCCTTTTAATAAATTATATGACATGCTTTTGTAATTAAATTATGAGTTGATTTTATAGTTTCAAATATAGTATTAATTGAGTAATTGTTTGGCATGTTCCAATGCAGAATTTGAAACCTTTGTGCCTCCAAGCATTTGAGCAATTTCTACGATACGTTCATCTGGAGTTAATTTTTTGAGTTGTGTTTGAGTGACATCATCAACATCTTCTTTAAAAACCTTATAGTGATGGTCACCTTTTGAGGCAATCTGCGGAAGATGCGTAATCGTAAACACCTGCATTGATTTACTCATATCCTGCATGATTATCGCCATCTTATTAGAAATTTCACCAGAAACTCCAGTATCTATTTCATCAAACATTATGGTTGGTAACTGAGTATAATTGGAAAGGACAGATTTTATCGCCAGCATAATTCTAGATAATTCTCCACCAGAAGCAGACTTTTTTAAATCACTAAACTGTAACCCTTTATTTGCTGTAAATAAAAATTGCAGTTCGTCCCTACCGTTTGGTAAAAATGATTTTGAGGGCTGCAGCTCAATTTTAAATTTGGCATTTGGCATACCCAGTGTTTCTAAAATGGATTCTAACTGTTTTATCAACTTCGGAATAATATTAGTTCTTCGACCGGTAATGTCTTTTGCAATAACCAACAATTGCGTATTCAAATGTTCTTTCTCTTTTTCTTTTTCTGAAATGTGAGCATCCAAATTTTCGGTAATAGAGACTTTATCCTGCAAATCCTCCTTTATTGTTATTAGTTCTTCAACCGAAGCTGTACTATGCTTCTGCATTAGATTATGAATGATCTGAAGTTTGGTATTCACAACATCCAATCGGTTTGGATCTGCTTCGAGCTGACCTTCGAGATTTTCAATTTCAGCAAAAATATCGTCCAGTTCAATAAGACTACTATCAATGCGATCATATATAGACTGATATTGTTTGCCAAAACCTCTAAGTTTTGATAGCTGTTGTTTCACTTCTCTCAAATTGACAGATACTCCAACTTCCTCGTTATTGAGCAATTCATTTGAGTGTGACAATTTTTCTCTTATTTCTTCTATGTTGTTGAGCGTCTCGTATTCAGATTCTAAAGACTCCAGTTCACCTGCTACTAGTTTTGCGTCTTCAAGTTCTTTTAGTAAAAAGAGATTGTAATCCAGTTCTTTTATGGATTCTGTTTTTTGGTTTTGGAGCTTTTCAATTTCCGAAGAAATGGATTTATAATTTTTTAGCTCTGCGGTAAATTGATTTAAGTTTTTAGTGTTTTCTGCCAGGGCATCAATAATCTGAAATTGAAAATCATCATCTGTCAATTGCAGCGTTTGATGTTGGGAATGGATATCTATTAGTCTTGCTCCCAATTGTTGCAAATTGTCTAAAGTGACTGGCGTATCGTTAATAAATGCTCTAGATTTACCTGATGGTAAAATCTCTCTCCTTATAATGGTTACCGATTCGTAATCCAAATCCTGTTTTTTGAATAAGGCTTTTAAATTGTATTTGGCGATATCAAAAACACCTTCAATCACACATTTTTTAGATGGATCTTTTACGCTGGCAATATCTGCTCTTTTCCCTAGAATTAAAGATAAGCCTCCTAAGAGAATCGATTTTCCTGCACCGGTTTCTCCTGTTATAATGGTAAGACCGTTATTGAAACTTACTTGAAGTTCATCAATAAGTGCGTAATTTTTTATCGTAAGTTGTGTGAGCATAAGGTGGTAAAATCTACAGTATGAAATTACTGAAATTTTAAGGGATAAACACTATAAGTCTAGAAATTTATATTTCGCCATTTTGAGGAATGCATAGGTGCAATCTTAGACAAAGTAGCAATTAAGTCTGACACTTTAACATTTGGACCACCACTGAAGATTTGCTCTATCTCGTCAGATTTTGTATCGAAAAAGACACGCATCAAAAATGAATTTGGTCGTTTATTATTCATAGACTGCAATGTCATTATGGACTTTGCGATACCTTCTTTTGCTTCTTTAGGATCAATACTCATTTGATCTAATCCAGATCTGTGGTATGAATACAAAACATCTCTAAACTCCTTAAAAGTTGGTGATAATATATTGTCAATTAAAATAAAACGGGTTTGTCTGCCATCTTCAAGTTTCCAACCTTTAGCATTGTTTTGCTGTGAATAATTCAAAATAGTTTGTGCTTGTGCAAAATACTCATCACCTCCATTTGGGCTAAATGTATCTGCATCAATACCCAAAATCATATAAATATGAAACGCAATAACGGAAACCAGATTAGATTCAAATTGCGTTGGATTGAAGACAAAATTCTGAAATTCTAAATACTGAAAATCGAAATCCTTATCATTAAAATTATAAACCGGAGAACCATAGGTGGAACCATATACTGGTCTAGAACTTTGAATTTGAATAGTTGCCTGAAAACGATCTGTATCATAATCATTAATGGTAATTACCATACCGCAATCTATACGTTCTTGATTTTTATAGGATTTATCTGTCCATTGTGTATTATTTACAAATTCCTTTAATTGACGCTCAAGAGTTTTAAAAACCTGGTTACTTTCATTACCAGTTTGTTGAGCATTGACAACCACATTACAATTTAATTCTTGTGACCAAGACGTTGTAACTACTAATATTAAAAGAATGGATAAATATCTATACATGTGTTTGTTTTAAAATTTGCTGAATTAGATCTTGAGCTACCTCGGTTTTTGATTTAAGCTCATGAGCAATAATTTCATTGTGAGCAGTTATAAAAGTAACTTTATTTGTTGAACCACCAAAACCTGCTCCTTTGTCATTTAAAGAATTTAAAACTATTAAATCCAGATTTTTTGTGACCAACTTCCCTTTTGCATGTTCTAACTCATCATTAGTTTCTAATGCAAAACCAACTAAAAACTGATCTTTTTTAATTGCTCCCAAAGATTTTAAGATGTCTTTTGTTTTCTCTAATTCAATAGTAAACGTTTGTTCTTTCTTTTTTATTTTTTGATCTGCAACATTTTTTGGTCTATAATCTGCAACCGCTGCCGAAAGTATGGCAATATGCGAGTTTTCGAAATGATTATGACAAGCATCATACATTTCTTGTGCACTGGTGACACGAATGACATCAATTAAACTATGCTCTACTATTTGATGTGATGGACCAGAAACCAAAATTACCTCAGCTCCAAAATTAGCTGCTGCCTTTGCAATTTCAAAACCCATTTTTCCGCTGGAGTGATTTCCGATAAACCGAACAGGGTCAATAGCTTCATAAGTTGGGCCTGCTGTGATTAATACTTTTTTACCTTTCAATGGTAGTTTACTTAAAATATCATTTTCTATAAAAACAACGATATCTTCAGGTTCTGCCATTCTCCCTTTACCAACTAGACCACTTGCCAATTCTCCAGATGTTGCTGGGATCATCACGTTTCCGAAGGAAAAAAGAGTCTCAAAAGACTTGGTGGTTGATGGGTGCTTGTACATATCCAGATCCATTGCTGGCGCAAAATAAACTGGACATTTTGCAGATAAATAGGTCGCCATCAACAAATTGTCACATGTACCGTTTGCCATCTTAGACAATGTATTTGCAGTTGCTGGGGCGATAATTAAAAAATCTGCCCAAAGACCTAGCTCTACGTGATTGTTCCACATAGCATTGTCATCATCTTCATTTGTAAATGAAGAATGGACAGGGTTTTTGGATAATGTTGAAAGCGTTAAAGGTGTAATGAAGTCTTTAGAAGCAGGCGTCATGACGACCTTTACGTTTGCGCCTGCTTTTATGAATAGTCTAACGAGACTGGCTGTCTTATAAGCAGCAATACCAGCAGTTATGCCTAATAGTATGTTTTTGCCACTTAGTATTGAAGACATGATGTTTATTCCTGAATGTCGTCGTCAGTATTTCTGTAATAAATCTTGTCATCTAACCATTCCTGAACAGCTAAAGCATGTGGCTTAGGCAATTTTTCATAGAATTTAGACACTTCAATTTGCTCTTTGTTTTCAAAGATCTCTTCAAGACTGTCATTATATGTTGCAAACTCTTCAAGTTTATCAACCAACTCACGTCTAATATCGGTGTTGATTTGCTCTGCTCTTTTAGAAATTACTGATATTGCTTCATAGATATTATCTGTTGAAGCATCTATGATATTTCTATCATAAGTTTCTGTAGATACAGGAGCATTTGTCTTTTTTAAATCCATCGTATGTAATAATTAGCTTTTTGTATTATATTGTTGAAATGCGGTCATCATTTCTTCGTTCATTTTATTTGCTTCTGAAATAAATTCTGAATTTGGATAAAACTTTTTAAAGGTATTATAATAATTCATCGCAGTATTTAATCTGGCTTCTTGCTTTGACTTTATACTATTGATCCCGAGTTTATAAGCAGAATCCAACCTATAAAACATAGCTTGTTCTCTAAAACTTGTACCTGGGAAATCAGCTAAAAAATTGTCAAATGCTTTAATAGCTGCCAAATAATCTGAAGATTCAAAATAAGCGATACTGTTATATTGCTTTGCTATTTCAAATGCTTTTTTCTCTAATTTATAATCCAGTTCTTTTATAAGTGCATTGGCTTGTGGTAAAAATTCAGAATCTGGATATTTATTAACAAACAATTGCAACTTTTCTAAAGCCTCAATAGTTTCATGCTGTTCTTTACTATAAACAGGAGATAAATGATAATAACTTTTAGCACCTAAAAAGGACGCTTCCTGAACTTTTTCACTAGTTGGGTAGCCATTCTCAAAACGATTTAACTGATATCCAGCAGTGATATAATCTTTCATTTCATAAAAGGTTCTACCATACATGTACATGAGCTTTTCAGCTTGAGGCTTACCTCTATAATTTGGGACTATTTGAGCAAAAAGCTTATTGGCCTTAGACCACTTGCCTGCTTCAAATAATTCTGTACCCAGTTTAAACTTGGTTGCAATATCCTCAGATTTAAGTGCTTTTTGGTATTCACTGCAAGAGCTAAAAACTAATAAAATTGCTAGTAAGTAAAATAATTTCTTCATAAATAAAAAACAGGTTGCAAAAGTACGTATTTATAACGTATAATAAAAACAATAATTATATGCTGATTAAACTTCAAAAATAACCGATGAATTTAGGCTCTCGCTATGTTTAAGTTATATTTAACTTTTTTAGTGTTAATCGAGTTTTTGCAGTGCTTGTGCAATATTTTTCTTAAGTTCTTTTGACGCTTCTACCAAAGGAAGTCTAACTGTAGATTTCGATAAGTCCAATGCTTCTAGAACAGCTTTGATTCCTGCTGGATTGTTTTCAGAAAAAATAAGTGAAGTTAAATCCATTAATTGAAAATGCATATCGTAAGCTTCTTTAGCTTTACCTTCTAAACCTAAATTTATCATCCTAGTAAATTGCTTAGGAACTGCTTGAGCCAAAACGGAAATCACTCCTGCTCCACCAGCCAACACTACTCCTAATACTAAATCATCATCTCCAGATATGATCAAAAAATCCTCTGGTTTATCACGAAGTAATTTTAAATATTGATGTACATTATTTCCTGCTTCCTTAACCGCAATGATATTTTCAAAATCCTTTGCCAACCGTATTGTCGTTTCTGGTGACATATTTGATGACGTACGACCTGGTACATTATACAAAATAATATCTATTGGTGACGCTTTGGAAATAGCCTTAAAATGCTGGTAAATCCCCTCTTGCTGTGGTTTACTGTAGTATGGCGACACAGACAATAGTGCGTCGATGCCAGATAAGTCCGTAGATTTTATTTCTTCAATAACATTCGCTGTATTATTTCCGCCAATCCCCAAAACCAAAGGCACTCTTCCATTATTTGCTTTAATGATTGTTTTTATAATCTCCTTCTTTTCTTCTTTAGTGATCGTTACACTTTCACCAGTAGTTCCAGAAATTACGATGTAATCTGTTCCGTTATTAATATTAAAATTAACTAAGTTTGATAATGCAGCATAATCCACACTCAAATCATCATTAAAAGGTGTAATTATGGCTATACCTGTACCACGAAATTTATTCATTATATCTTATTTAAAACTGTTAAATATTTTTTTAATTCTTCGGAAAACAACTTAAAATCCTTAGGCTCTATATCAATAATCAAATCATACAACCTTTGATCTTCATTTGACAAACCTACTTTAAAACTTGCATTTGATGATGCTGTAACCAGATCAAGTGCTAAGTGGTTTTCCCTATAATAGCTAATTAGAACATCAAAGTCTTTGTCTACAAATGTTTTTAGATCAACGTTATTTATTTTTCCTTTCCAGCCAAAATCCTTAGGATTAAAATATGTGTCCCAAAGCTCATTTGTAGCCTTATCGTCTTCAACAAAAGTAATAATCTTTGTATTTGCCCGTTGTATTCCCAATGATTTCAAAAACAATCTAAAGGCTTCAAAATCTGAAAATTCACTCCTATTCAAAATAACACCAACTTTAGACATTTTAGTATTGCTAACTCTCACCTGTCGAGTATTTAACAATTTGTTGATGTATTTTTGATTTGATTTTTCTTTAAATACCTTTAAAATCATTTATCTTTATACTTTGTACAAATGTAGTAAAAACACCTTTTAAGACATTCTAAACATTTCATAATAAAATTCATGAATTATAAACATTTATCTCTATTTATTTGCTTGACCATAGCTTGTTCATGCCATCAAGGAAAGGTTTATTTAAACCAAATTGAAGGCAAGCAGATTAATATTTCGGATAGCTTAAAAATAGATCAAAGTGTTGAAAACTTCATAAAACCCTATCGCGAGCATGTTAATTCAAATCTAGATAGTGTTCTTGCTTATTCCGTAGATACCTATTCAAAATCTGATGGAAAATACAATACAGCAATCGGTAATATGATGGCAGATGCTGTTTACGAGCAATCCAATCCTGTTTTTAAAAGCAGAACTGGTGAAGATATTGATTTTGTGCTCCTTAACCATGGAGGTATAAGAGGTATTATTTCTAAAGGAAACGTGACAACAAGAACCGCTTACGAGGTTATGCCTTTTGAGAATTCGGTGGTGGTGACAAAACTTAAAGGAGCTCAAGTTCAAGAGCTTTTAGATTACTTGACCAAAGCAAGGCGTGCACATCCCATTTCTAGATTAAGTCTTGTTTTAGATAAAGATGAACATTTAAAATCGTCTGCATTAAACGATAAGCCTATAGATTTTACTAAAACCTACAATGTTGCTACAAATGACTACCTCTCTAATGGTGGTGATGGCATGGATTTTTTTAAAACTAATGACAGTTTATATGTCTTGGATTACAAAATTAGAAATATACTTATTGATTATTTTACTAAAATTGATACACTTCAACCGGTTATTGATAACCGATTTATAAAGTTAAAAAATTAAGCATGCAAAGACGGGATTTCATACAACAAACAGCAGCTGCAGGAGCTTTAATTGGACTTGGTGGATTAGGTCTCACCTCATTTAAACCAGCAAATAAAAAGATCACCATCTTACATACAAATGATGTACATAGCCATATCGATGCCTTTGGACCAGAAGATGGACGAAACCCAAACCAGGGAGGTGTTGCCAGAAGAGCAAGCTTAGTTGAAGCTATAAGAAAGGAAAATCCGCATACACTCTTATTAGATGCTGGAGACATTTTTCAAGGCACACCATATTTCAACTATTATGGTGGAGAATTAGAGTTCAAATTAATGAGTATGCTTAAATACGATGTTGCAACTATTGGAAATCATGATTTTGACAATGGTATCAGCGGACTTTACGCTCAATTACCACATGCCAAATTTGATTTCGTCTCCTCAAATTACGATTTTTCTAATACCATCATGGATACACATGTAAAACCGTATCGCATCATAATTAAGGATGGAATTAAAATTGGGATTTTTGGCTTGGGCATTAAACTGGACGGTTTGGTTGATAAGAACATGTATAAAGAAACCGTGTATTTAGATCCCACGGAAATTGCTCAGGAAATGACTAAAATTCTCAAGGATGACGAAAAATGTGATCTCATCATCTGTTTATCGCATTTGGGTTATGATTATAGGAATTCTGAGAAAATTTCAGATTTAAAGTTAGCAGAAAACACTAAAGATATAGACCTGATTATTGGTGGACACACACATACGTTTTTGAAAAAACCTACGGTTGTGAAAAATTCCGAAGGAAAAAACATGTTGGTAAACCAAGTGGGTTGTTATGGTATTAACTTAGGTAAAATAGACTTCTACTTCGATGCAGATAAAAACAAAGCTGCAGATGGAACTTCAATAATAGTATAGATTTTTTCTTCGGAAAATTAAAAATTCACGGGCATTTGGCGCAACTTTTCAGTGGTGGTAATAAAGTATTTACTAATATCAACACGCTCATTTGTATGCCTATTCGTTTGATAATCATAAACATATTTGTACAGCAAAAATAAACCAGACGTATGGAGGATTATTTGAAACAACTCAAATACCCAAAAATAAACGTACATATCACATATATAGTTTAGTACATCTGAAAACACGAAGCAAAATATCATCAATAAAAAAGTGATAGACTGTGCAGTTTCCCTGCTCAAATAAACAGCAAACCCAAAATAGGTCAATGCAATTAGAGCTATACCGTGGCATATATACAATATAAGATTTGTATTATCAATAAAATTGCTTTTAGCAACATCATACAAAGTGTAAAGAAAATAAGTGTTTAATAATAAAACTACTATTAAATAAACAGTAACGAGTCCTTCAAACTTTACCTTTTTCAATTTACCTAACAACACAAATATTAAAAGCAAGTAAGCTCCTATATAAAACACTTTTGAAAGCTTTGAAGACAAATCACCAAAATCAAAAACCGAAAATGCATCACCAATAAAAAAAACGAGAAAAATAGTTAAAAAAACATTTGCCATTTTATACAATTGGCAAAAATACCCAGTCAATAGCAGCGCAACAGTAATTAAGGTAATAATTTTAGTAACTAATCCAACATCAAAATATACTGACATTGTTGTTGCGAAAGACATTAGTAATAACAATATCACCAACACTTTATTAGGACTTATTTTTGTTGTCTTTTGCATAGCAGATTATGATGGGAAAAGCAAATATATAAAATTATTTGTATTTGAACGTGATAACAATACGTTTTATCGATTTTTGATGCAAAATTAATGTACAACTGTAGGAATTCAAATTTTAAGCGTCTAAAAATAAATACGTTTAAATTATGAAAAAACACATCCCTTTTCTATTGAGATTAATTATTGCAATAATCCTCATACAAACACTAAGATTCAAGTTTACGGGAGCTCCAGAAAGCATTTATATTTTTAAACAAATTGGACTAGAACCAATGGGAAGAATCGGAATTGGAATTTTAGAATTAATTGCAGGTATTTTATTGCTCATAAAAAGAACAGCTTGGTTAGGAGCATTACTAACTTTGGGAGTTATTGGTGGCGCAATTATAATGCACTTAACAATATTGGGGATAGACGTTAAAGGAGATGGAGGCATCTTGTTTTTTACTGCAGTTGCAACATTTACAATGGCATCAATTGTACTTTTTATTTATAGAAAAAACATTCCGTTTTTTGGTAAGGACCTAAAGGGTTAAGATCTATTCTAAGTTAATAGGTTCTTCAGCTTGAACAAATTTAGACTTTGTAATAGACTGTAAATAAAGAAAAATAAATGCAATTATAAAAAACAGCGAGCACAGTATATTCAACATGCTGTTTGTTTCAGAAATGTAGTAATAAGCAAGTTGTAATATTTCAGAAAAAACAATACATATAGAACCTATTAGTAAATTCATGGACTTTTTATCCTCTTTGTACATGTAATTTATCATAGATAAGCACATTAAAAATACAACCACTGCATTATAGCTCAACTCCATTATAAATTCTGAATTTGACAACTCATGCTTAGTAATATCTGTTACTATATAAGCAACAAACACACCTAAACCAGACAATAAAATAGTTTGAAGGGGAAATTTAGAAATAACCCTAATTAAATTCACAGCATCTAATACCCTAAAAATCAAAAACAAATAAGCAAGAATATATAAACTATTGCCTATGTAATAGAAATAATCAAAATTAGGATCAATATCAAAATTCTCAACCCACGTTATGAAATTAAAAAAGTCTGCGATAATAAACGTAAAAAGAAATAACATAAAAAATATATGCTTTTTCTCGACTTTAAGAATATATAGTGCAGTTAATAACAACATAGCCAAAGCTCTAATACCCGAAGCCTCAATCTCCAAAGTTTGAGATTGGAGACCGACAAATAAGATGCATAGAAGGATAAGAATAACCTCTAAAATTTTATTTACGTTCATAACTTGTTCATTAATAGCGAAACAAATATATGAACAAAAAAATAAAATCAGTTAAAATCACATATTTAATCGATAAAAAACATAATAAGGTAAGAATTTTACTTTAACATATTTATAAAATCATTTTCAGAAATCATCTCTACTCCCAATGTTTTCGCCTTTTCAAGCTTACTCGGTCCCATTTTATCACCTGCGACCAGATAATTAGTTTTTGAAGATATTGAAGATGAGACCTTTCCACCATTATCCTCTATCATTTTTTTAAGCTCTGTTCTAGAAACACTCTCAAACACTCCAGAAACCACAATACTCAATCCTTTTAGTTTATCGGTTTGATTCGCTAACTTTTCTGCGGAAATTTGAAGTTGCAACCCGTTTTGTTTCAACTTTTCTATGATATCCTTATTTTCTTCGGAAGAAAAGAACTCCACAACACTCTCGGCTATACGACCACCAATCTCGTCAACAGAAACCAAATCCTCTTCCGAAGCATTCATAATCGCATCCATACTTTTATAATGTTTGGCTAGTTTTTTTGCCACAGTTTCTCCAACAAATCGAATACCAATCGCGAATAACACGCGCTCAAAAGGAATTTGTTTTGATGCCTCGATCCCATTAATCAAATTCTCTGCACTTTTCTCTGCCATACGCTCTAAAGGCAAAACGTCCTCTTTTGTCAACGTATATAAATCCGAATAATTGGAAATCAACCCCTCATTCACCAAAAGCGCAACCGTTTCACCTCCCAAACCTTCAATATCCATTGCTTTTCGTGAGATGAAATGTTGGATTCGTCCTATTATTTGCGGATTACAGCCATTATAATTAGGACAGTAATGTTTTGCATCACCTTCTTGTCTAACGAGTTCCGTTTGACATTCTGGGCAATGCGAAATGTATTTTGTAGGTTGCGAATCAATTGGACGCTGGCTCAAATCAACAGCAATAATTTTCGGAATGATTTCTCCGCCTTTTTCTACAAACACCTCATCACCCTCTCTAATATCCAGCTTTTCAATTTGATCTGCATTGTGCAGTGATGCTCGTTTCACGGTTGTTCCTGCCAATTCTACGGGTTCTAAATTAGCAACGGGTGTTATTGCACCTGTGCGACCCACTTGATAGGTGATTTCATTTAAACGTGTAGACACTTGCTCAGCTTTAAACTTATAGGCCATTGCCCAACGAGGTGATTTTGCAGTGTAACCCAATTCTTCTTGCTGTTGAAGACTGTTTACCTTAACAACTACGCCATCGGTTTCATAGGGCAAATCATGACGATGCACATCCCAATACTCCACAAATTCTAAAACCTCATCAATAGAAGTTGCTAATGTTGCAGCCTCGGGAACTTTAAATCCCATTTGCCTTGCTTTTTTTAAGCTTTCAAATTGAGTGTCAAATCCTAAATTAGCACCAGTAATATTATAAAGTAAGCACTCTAATGGTCGTCGTGCAACCTCAGCACTATCCTGTAATTTCAAACTTCCCGATGCTGTGTTTCTTGGGTTTCGGTATGGCTCCTCTCCTGCTTCTAGTCGCTCTTCATTCATTTTAATAAAGCCTTCAAAAGGCAAAACGATTTCTCCTCTAATATCAAATTTCTGCGGAAAATCGCCTTTCAAACGCAACGGTACAGATTTTATCGTTTTGACATTCGCAGTCACTTCATCACCTTGAGTCCCATCGCCTCGAGTAACTGCTCTTAGCAAACTTCCGTTTTCATAGGTCAAGCTAATTGAAGCACCATCATATTTAAGCTCGCAAGTGTAGTTAACTTGTCCGTCAACCATTTTTTTAATCCGTTTCTCCCAATCCAACAAATCTTCTTTCGAGTACGAATTATCCAAAGAATACATACGATGTTCATGCACAACCGTATTAAAATTTTTTGTTACCTCGCCTCCAACACGTAATGTTGGGGAATCTGCATCATAAAATTCAGGATGCGCTTCTTCTAAAGCTTGAAGTTCTTTTAATTTTATATCAAAATCATAATCGCTAATCGTAGGATTGTCTAATATATAATAATTGTAATTATGCTCACGAAGCTCATCGCGAAGGCTTTCTATTTTTTGTTGGATACTCATTAAAAACGTAGTAAAAAAGATTATATTTAAAGCATCTAATATACTAAAATGTCTTTCAAAAAAATTGTCGTTTTCTGTGTTTTTATCAGCTTTTTATACAGTTGTAAATCTGAAGTTTTAAAAACAGAGACTCTTCAAATCATTCCAAAACCAACATCTCAAATTGACCACGAAGGGTATTTTCTTTTAGATGAAACGGTTGGAATTACTTATGACGACACCTTCAAAATTTCAGGAGATTTTCTTCGGAAATTTATAAATAAAGGAAGCGGTATCGAGTTAAAAAACACTAATGAGATTCAATTTATACTTGATAAAACTATAGAAAACGATGAAGGTTATACGCTGGACATCCAACCTCAACAAATAATAATCAAAGCAAAAACAGATCAAGGTGCGTTTTACGCAGTACAGACCCTACGTCAATTATTGCCTGCAAAATTTGAGGTTGGTTCCATTTCCGAAGAAAATATAAGTATTCAATGTATGACAATTATAGATGCACCAAAATTTGAATATCGAGGCATGCATTTAGATGTGGCTCGACATATGTTTACTGTAGATTTTATCAAACAATATATTGATGCGATAGCCATGTTAAAAATGAATACGTTTCACTGGCATTTAACCGATGACCAAGGTTGGAGAATCGAGATTAAAAAATATCCAAAACTACAGGAAATTGCTGCATATCGAGACGAAACTTTAATCGGTCACTATAGCGACCAACCACAGCAATTTGACGGAAAACGCTACGGTGGTTTTTACACACAAGAGCAAATAAAAGACGTCGTCGCTTATGCCCAAAATCGCCACGTAACAGTAATCCCAGAAATTGAAATGCCTGGTCACGCGCAAGCTGCCATAAGTGCATATCCCAATCTGGGTTGCCCAGGAGAACAAATCAAAGTGGCAGAAAAATGGGGCGTTTTTGAGAATATTTTCTGTTCAAAAGATGAGACATTTGAATTTTTAGAAAATGTTTTGGATGAAGTCATCCCTTTATTTCCTAGCGAGTACATTCATATTGGTGGTGACGAAGCGCCAAAAACAAATTGGAAAACGTGTATAGACTGTCAAAATAGAATCAAAACCGAAAGCCTAAAAGATGAACACGAACTCCAAAACTATTTTATCACAAGAATTGAGAAATATGTCAACTCAAAAGGCAAACAAATTATTGGTTGGGACGAAATTCTTGAAGGTGGTCTCGCTCCAAATGCCACAGTGATGTCTTGGCGAGGAACCCAAGGTGCTGTTGAAGCTGCAAAACAAAATCATAATGTAGTGATGACACCAACCTCGCACTGCTATTTTGATTATTATCAATCTACAAATCCTGAGGAGCCTACTGCAATTGGCGGATTTCTACCGTTGGAAAAAGTGTATGGTTTTAATCCAATTCCTTCGGAATTATCTGCGGAAGAAGCGCAGTATATTTTAGGAGCTCAAGGCAATCTTTGGACAGAATATATCCCAAACGAAGATCAAGTTGAGTACATGATTTTCCCGAGAATATTGGCAATGAGCGAAGTGGTTTGGTCCAAAAACGAGAATAAAGACTACTCAGATTTTGTCAAACGTGTGGAACATTTCAACAAGCGATTGGATATTCTGGATGTTAATTACGCCAACCATTTATATGAGATTGAAGGTGCGCTCATTTCCGAAGAAAATAAAAACTATTACAAGCTATCTACCACTTTAGATAATAAAAAGATCTACTATACCTTAGATGGAAGTTCGGTAAATCAATCTTCTTTAGTGTACAATAAACCCTTCCCAATTACCAAAAGCACCAAAATCAAAGCAGCAGTTTTTGATACCGAAAAGCGTTTGGGTTCTATTTTTTCTGAAACGATAAACTACCACAAAGCAGTTGGCAAAATCATTACGATTGATAAAACACCTCATAAGTCGTACTCGGGAAGTGGACCAGAAGGTTTGATCAATGGGATTTCAGGAAGTGACTCTCGTTATGGTGACAAAGAGTGGTTGGGATTTTGGGGAGAAGATCTTGAAATTGTGATTGATTTGGGAGAGGAAATGGAGATTAATTCTATTGAAACTCGTTTTTACAATGGACAAGGGCAGTGGATTTATGCTCCGAAAGAAATTTATTTGGACTTTGCATTTGACTGCGGTACTGTAGAAAAAATGAAACCAATTTTGATTGAGACTTCAAATGAAAAATTAATTGATTTTAAAGTGAAGTTGAAAGATTTTAAAACTTCAAGAATATATTTAAAAATCCCAAACTACGGAATCATCCCAGATGGCAAACAAGGTGCAGGACAAAAAGCTTGGACGTTTATTGATGAAATTATAATTAATTAAAAGACTAATTATCCTGCAAGGTTTGAAAAACCTTGTAAGTATCTAAAAAAAAGATTCCCACTTTCGTGGGAAATAAGTATGACATTAGAAATCTGCGCAAATAGTTACCAATCTGCAAAAAATGCCCAAGACGCTGGAGCACATCGCGTCGAGCTTTGTAGCGAATTATCGATTGGTGGCATTACACCAAGTTACGGATTAATTAAAAAGGTGATCAACGAATTAGACATCAAAACTTTTGTTTTATTACGCCCGCGAAGTGGGAATTTTAACTACAATACCTCTGAATTTGAGATTATCAAAAAAGATATTGAAATATGCAAAGAGCTAGGTTGTCACGGTATTGTCTCCGGAGTTTTAAAAGAAGATAATACTATTGATACTGAAAGAACTCTCGAGCTTATAGAGCTTTCAAAACCAATGGCATTTACATTTCATCGTGCATTTGATTTAGTTCCCGATACAGAAAAAGCATTGGAGCAATTAATTGATTTGGGAGTTGAGAGGGTTTTAACTTCCGGACAACAACCAAGAGCGATTCAAGGTTTAAATGCTCTAAAGGTTTTACAAGATCAAGCCCAAAATAGAATAACGATTCTTGTTGGTAGCGGAGTTTCATCAGCAAATGCAAAGACATTTAAAACTGCTGGTTTTGAAGAAATCCATGCGTCAGCTTCTCAAGTGATACCAAATAATAATGATAACTCTTCTTATTTTGGCAATACGCCTCAAACCGTTTCTAGTGTAAAAGAAATCAAAGCCCTTTTAAAAGCCATCGATGACTAAATTTTCTGTTTTTATTGTCTGCTTGTTAATGTTAATGAGTTGTAAGCCAAAACATGATCTTCCAATTTCTATAGACCTCCATGATAATTGGCAATTTAAAGCTGTGAATGATTCAATTTGGCAATCGGCAACGGTACCTGGAAACGTACATTCCGACTTATTAGAAAATGAATTAATCAAGCATCCGTTTATTGGTGCGAATGAAGATAGCTTGCAATGGATTTCGGAAACCGATTGGGAATATAGAACGCAATTTTCCGTAGATAAAAATATATTACTCAAAAAACATATCGAACTTAATTTTGAAGGATTGGACACTTATGCTTCGGTATTTTTGAATGATCGTTTAATTTTAGAAACCAATAACGCGTTTAGAGAATTTACAGTTGATGTCACAAAAAATCTGAAGCTTAAAAATGAACTGCGCATTGTATTTGAACGCACATCCATTTCCGAAGAAAAAGAGAAAGCAAAACTAAGCTATCAACTTCCTGAAGGCAATCGCATTTTTACCCGAAAAGCGCAGTTTCAATACGGTTGGGATTGGGGACCAAAACTCAACACGAGTGGGATTTGGCGACCTGTAACCATAAGTGCTTGGAATGATTTTAAGATTAAAGACACCTTTATTAAAATAAACGAAATTTCTACAGATAATGCAGAATTGTCTTTTGAAATAGATTTTAAACTTGGCATAGAAAACATCTTAACATTTGACACTTACGTTGGCGATTCATTGTACAAATCAATCACTTATTTTCCGCCTAAAAACAAAAAAATCGCTTTACCAATAAATAATATCAATACCGATTTTTTACCAATAGATCACATCAAAATTAAAAACCCAAAACTTTGGTGGCCACACAATTTAGGCGAACCGTATTTGTATGCCTTTAAAGTTGTTGTGAGAGACGACAAAACCATTCTTGATAGCATTTCCATAAAAAAAGGATTGCGAACTGTTGAGCTTGTGACAGAAAAAGATAGTATTGGAGAATCCTTTTATTTTAAAGTTAATAATGTTCCAGTTTATGCAAAAGGTGCTAATTACATTCCGCAAAACAGTATGCAAAACCAAGTCACAGATGCTCATTATGAAAATTTATTAAACAATGTTGTTGATGCCAATATGAACATGCTTAGAGTTTGGGGAGGCGGTATTTATGAAAACGACATTTTCTACGATCTCTGTGATGAAAAAGGCATTCTCGTTTGGCAAGATTTTATGTTTGCCTGTGCGCTGTATCCTGGAGATGATGCGTTTTTAGAAAATATAAAAACAGAGGCACTTCAAAATGTAAAGCGTTTACGCAATCACGCCTCGATTGCACTTTGGTGTGGCAATAATGAAAACTCCGAAGGTTGGCATCGTTGGGGCTGGCAAGCAGGTAGAAGTGATGAAGAAAAGGATGAGATTTGGGATAATTATCTTAAAGTTTTTGATAGTATTCTTCCAGCAATAGTGAGTAATTATTCAAATACCAGTTACTGGCAAAGTTCTCCAAAATACGGACGAGGCAACCCAAAATACAAAACCGAAGGCGACGCTCACGATTGGTGGATTTGGCATGATGGCTATCCTTTTAAACATTTAGAGGAGAATGTCCCGAGGTTTATGAGCGAGTTTGGATTTCAATCGTTTCCTGGTTATGAAACGATAAGATATATCAACCATAGTGACTCAATTGAGATTTCTTCGGAAGGATTTAAAAACCACCAAAAGCATGGTCGTGGATTCCAAATCATTGACAATTACATGAAACGAGATTTCCCCGTTCCTACCAATCCGGAAGATTACGTCTATGTGAGTCAGTTACTGCAAGCCCACGGGATCACAACAGGCATCGAAGCCAATCGTCGCGCAAAACCTTACAATATGGGAACCTTGTATTGGCAACTTAACGATTGCTGGCCAGCGGTTTCGTGGTCGAGCTTGGATTACTTCGGAAATTGGAAAGCTCTGCATTACCAAGCCAAAAAGAGTTTTGAGAACGTGTTGCTTTCTTCGGAAATTGAAAATAACACGTTAAAAACGCACATTATTAATGATAGTCTATCCAATATAAATAATGAATTAAAATTAAAAATTATAGATTTTAAAGGTACAGAACTTTGGAGCGATCAAAAAGCTGTTTCTATTTTAGGAAACTCAAATGACATCGTACATCAATTAAATTTGAGCACTCTTTCTTTTGATTCATCCCAAACGGTGTTTATTTCAGAAATTGGAAATCACACATCCTACTTTTATTTTGAAAAGCCAAAACATCTAAAATTAGAAAAAGCTTCAATAGAAAAGACAATTACTAAAACTAATAACGGATTTAAAATCACAATAAAAAGCACCACAC
Source organism: Psychroserpens sp. Hel_I_66 (assembly GCF_000799465.1). Classification (NCBI taxonomy): domain Bacteria; kingdom Pseudomonadati; phylum Bacteroidota; class Flavobacteriia; order Flavobacteriales; family Flavobacteriaceae; genus Psychroserpens; species Psychroserpens sp. Hel_I_66. Next base: position 1,514,471 of record NZ_JUGU01000001.1, read on the forward strand.
TTCAAAAAAACGTGTTTATGTTTTCTAAATCAAAAGGTCATTTTAGCGATAACTTTTTTGATTTAATGCCAAATACTGAAATTGAAATTGAATTTAAAACTGATGCTGATAATTTGAAAGATTTGAGGATTAAAACATTAAATGATTTAATCTAGTGAGATACTAAAACAAGTTCAGTATGACGATCTACAAAATCACTTTACGCCTTTGATTATGCGATTCTTACCAAACATATCTTTTTTCAATTCTATGTCCTTAAAATTAAATGATTTTAAAAGCTGAATCATTTCCCCTCCCAAATATTCATTGATTTCAAAATATAAGGTCCCTTTATCTTTTAAGCTATGTTGCGCGAATTCGCAAATCGCCTTGTAAAATTGTAACGGGTTATCGTCTTCTACAAACAATGCCAAATGTGGTTCGTTATTGAGAACGTTGGGTTGTATTTCGGTTTTTTCTAGATTGCGGACGTATGGTGGATTTGAAACAATTACGTCATAATCTTGAGATGCCGAAACAAGTTCAGCATGACAATCGGGATTTAAAATATCATCAAGAATAAAATTAACGTCAACCGCATTTAATTCCGCATTTTGTTTTGCAACTTTTAAAGCATCTTCAGAAACATCCAACGCGCAAACTTTTGCGTTTACTAGGTATTTTGCTAATGAAATGGCAATACAACCGGTTCCTGTTCCTATGTCCAAAATCTTGAGTGCACTAGAATTTTGGTTTTTGAAATTTGAAATGACCAAATCAACCAACTCCTCTGTTTCTGGACGAGGTATTAAGGTGTGTTGGTTGACTTTAAATGGGAGTCCGTAAAATTCGGTTTCACCAATTACATATTGAATAGGTTGCTGTAATTTCAGTTTTGATAAGGCTTCAAATAAGGGTTGCTCCTCCTCTTTCGTTATTGTATAATTTGGATGCATCACTAAATGGATACGTTTTATATTTAAATAATGTTCAATGAGCAGGTTGAAAAAGGAGTTGACTTCCTCATTTCCGAAGAGATCATCGAGTTCTTTATGATAGATATTTAAAATTTCTTTTAAGATCAAATTTTAGGTTTTTATTCTTGTTTCAAATCTTTTGTCATCCATATACCACATGAGTAATGACCTGTGTTTCCCAAAGGTTCGGTACGATGTTTAAATCCAAACTCTTCATAAATATGAATCGCTGCTTCTAAGGTAGGGATGGTTTCTAAATAAACTTGCTCATAGCCAAAGTCCTTTGCAGCCTCTAGACATTTTTCCATTAATTTTTTTCCAAATCCTTGTCCGCGTAATTTTGATGAAAAATACATTTTTTGAAGCTCACAAACGTTACCTCTATAATCTTTAAGTTGCTTGATACCTGCTCCTCCAAGAATTTCGAGACCATTTTCTACCACAAAATAAACAGCACGATCTTCGCTATAGGCTTCGTTCATAAAAGGAGTTTCGGCATCTTCATAAGCTGTGCCAACCGTTGGTAACCCAAAATCCTTAAAACAGTTTTTAATGACTGCTTCTACTTGCGGATTATCCTCTGCCCTAATTTCTCTAATTCTAATCGCTTCGTGACTCACTTTATTATCCTATTTTTGTGCTGTGAAGATACAGATAAATCTATTTTAAGAGGATGAGAAATTTCATTTTATTATTAACACTAAACGTTGTTTTGTTGAGTTGCTCAGTGAATGAAAAGCCAATATTTAAAGGCATTGAGGATGTAGAAGTTGTAGAATCAAACTCGCAAATGGTGACCTTAAAAGCGATGGCACTTTTTGAAAACCCTAACGATGTTGGTGGCAATTTACAGAGTGAAGACATTGCTATTTATGTCAATGACATTAAGTTGGCAAAATTATCTTCGGAAAGTTTTGATGTTCCCGCAAGAAAGGAATTTATAATACCCCTAAAAGTAGATATTAGTACAGATAGTATTTTAAAAATTAGAGGTACGGAAGCAATCGGTACGATTTTAAACAGTTTGCTCAACAAAGAAATAAAGGTGCAATACAAAGGTGATATCATTTATAAAACGCTCGGATTTTCCTACACGTATGCTATTGATGAAACTGAAATGGTAAAAATAGACTATTGAATTCTCACGAAACCTACATAACACGCTGTATTGAAATCGCCAAAAACGGATTGGGAACCACTGCTCCAAACCCAATGGTTGGTGCTGTAATTGTACTTAACAATAAAATTATTGGCGAAGGTTACACGAGTGCATATGGTGGTAACCATGCAGAAGTTAACGCGATAAATTCCGTAGAAAATAAAGAATTGCTCAAAAAAGCAACCCTTTATGTGACTTTAGAACCGTGTTCTCACTTTGGGAAAACGCCACCTTGCAGTGATTTGATCATCAAACATCAAATATCCACTATTGTAATTGGCTGCCAAGATGATAATGAACAAGTCGCAGGAAAAGGAATCGCAAAACTTAAAGCTGCTGGATGCGAGGTGACTCTAGGCATTTTAGAAACCGAATGTAAACAACATCACAAACGTTTTTTCACGTTTCATAATAAAAAGCGTCCTTATATTATATTAAAATGGGCACAAACTAAAGATGGTTTTATCGCTCCTTTAATTAAAGATGAAAAGAAACCTGTTTGGATCACGAATGAATTCTCAAGACAATTGGTTCATAAATGGCGAGCTGAGGAGCAAGCGATTTTGGTAGGTACTAATACGGTTTTGGAAGATAACCCAAGTTTAACGGTTAGGGATTGGACTGGGAAAAATCCAACTCGACTTGTTATTGATCGTGAGTTGAAATTACCGAAAAGCCATTCAGTTTTTAATGAGGATGCAGAAACGATTTTAGTATTAGATAATAACGTTGATTTCAAAAAACCTCTTGCTTTGCAAATTGCTGGTCTTTTACATTCAAAAACCATAAATTCTGTGATAATTGAAGGAGGAGCAAAAACGCTTCAAACATTTATAGATGAAAACGTTTGGGATGAAGCTCGCGTATTTAAAGGCTCTAAAACATTTAACGACGGTGTCAAAGCGCCAAAATTTAAAGGAAAGCTTATTTCCGAAGAAAACATAATAGACGATACACTACATATATATGCCAACAATTAAAACCATAATTTTCGATTTTGGAGATGTGTTTATCAACTTGGATAAACAAGGCGCTATGCAAAATGCGCATGAACTTTTTGAAGTTGATGAATTGCCAGAAGAACTCGTTGCGATCAATACGTTGTATGAGCAAGGTTTGATTTCTACGGAAGAATTTCTGGATTTTTATACTGAAAACTTCCCGAAGCTTTCAAAATCTGAAATAATTGATGCATGGAACGTCATACTCAAAGATTTCCCAAAAGAGCGCCTGGATTTTATTAAGCAACTTTCCGAAGAAAAACAATACAAACTCATTTTATTGAGCAACACCAATGATTTGCACATCAAATGGATTATAGAGAATGTTCCGTTTTTTAATGAATTTAAATCTTATTTTAATGCATTTCACTTATCGCATGAGATTAACCTGAGAAAACCCAATGCTGATATTTATGAATTTGTACTTAAAGAAAATCATCTAAAGCCAGAGGAATGCTTATTTATTGACGACACAAAAGCCAATACAGATGCTGCTTCAAAACTTGGAATCCACGTTTGGAATATTGACGAAACCAAACAAGATATTATACATTTATTTACTGTTAACAATCATTTATTTTGATATACCTACTCCTTAGCATCCTTGCTTCTACTTGTATTTTCATCATTTTTAAACTTTTTAGTAAATATGGTATAGATACGTTACAGGCTATAGTCATTAATTATTTCACTGCCTGCTTATTTGGTTTATGGGCTTATGACTCGCCAATAATTGTGAGTGAAATCATAGATTCTAAATGGATTTATGGAGCCATAGGCTTAGGTTTTTTATTTATAGCGATTTTTAATGTGATGGCGTTGACAGCTCAGCGCAATGGTTTGTCGGTAGCATCGGTTGCGTCAAAAATGAGCGTGATAATACCAGTGATTTTTGGGATTTATGTTTATAATGAAAGTGTTGGTTTTCAAAAAATTATTGGTATTTTGATTGCACTTATCGCTGTATATTTAGCTTCTGTAAAACCGAAGACTTCTAAAAATCTCGCTAAAGATTTATGGCTACCAATCACCTTATTTTTGGGTTCTGGCGTAATTGATACATCTATTAAATATATAGAAAGCACTTATTTGTCCCAAAATGGGATTCCAATATTTTCAGCAACGATCTTTGCTTTTGCTTTTTTGATAGGCGTCACAATTTTAATTATAAAAGCTTCAAAGGAGTCTTTAAAATTTCCGCTTAAAACCTTATTTGGTGGTGCTATTTTAGGGATTGTAAATTATTTTTCGATATATTATTTGCTCAAGGCACTTAATCATGACACTTTAGAAAGCTCCACATTATTCACTATAAATAATGTAGCTATAGTCATGATTTCTACACTTTTAGGGCTTATGTTTTTTAAAGAGAAGATTTCAATAACCAATTGGATCGGAATCATTTTAGCAATAATCTCTATCGTTATTGTTACTTTAGCATAAATGGAAATCACAGACAGTTACAAAACAATCACCAAACCCTCTCCCGAAGTACTTTTCAAAGATAGAAACAGTAAGTTTTTTGGATATGCATTTCCTGTTTCTTCGGAAGATGACGTCAAACAACATCTTGAAGATCTCAAAAAACAACACCATCAAGCAAGACATTGGTGTTACGCTTATCAATTTGGAAAACTTGAACAAGATTATATTTTTAGGGCAAACGATGATGGTGAACCCAACAATAGTGCTGGAATGCCAATTTACGGACAGATACAATCCTTTGAAGTCACCAATGTTCTCATCATAGTTGTAAGGTATTTTGGAGGCACTAAACTAGGAGTTGGCGGATTGATAAACGCATATCGTACAGGAGCACAAATGGCTTTAGAGGCTTCAAAAATTGTTAAAAGAACAGTAAATATTGAATATGCTATTTCTTTTGAGTATAAAAACATGAATAAAGTTATGAGAATTATCAAAGAAAAAAATATTAACGTCATCAATCAAACTTTAGAATTGAGCTGTGAAATTATAATCTCGGTAAGATTAAAAGAAGCACATGCAATATTTGAAACTTTTGATGCACTTTACGAAATTAACATCAAGAATTTAAACGATTAAATTAGCAGTTTATCTAAAATATAATCTGGACATCTTGTAGGCCTATTCTTATTAATATCCATAAATACCAAAACAGAATTTCCTGTCGTTAAAATCTCACCATCTTGATTTGAAATTTCATAATCAAATTCGATTTTTACACCAGGTTTTTTTACCAGTATAGTTTTTACTTTAATAAGGTCGTCATAACGTGCTGATTTTTTGTAATTTATAGACAACGAAATAACGGGTAACATAACACCTTCATCTTCCATGTTTTTATATGAAAACCCCATCTTACGCAACCACTCAGTTCTTCCCATTTCAAAATATTGAGCATAGTTGCCATGGTAGACAATTCCCATTTGATCGGTTTCACCGTAGCGAACTCTAAATTGTATTTCATCTGATTTAGAAAGATTCTCCATAGTTTTTGATATTTTTTTTGTAATTTCGAAAGGAATTAAACATGAGGAAAAATTTCTATAAATTCAACTAAATTTCATTTTTTTATTAAGAAATTTGTTCACATATTTGTCGTGTTAAAATCAATCAAGAGAAACTCGAATTTCTCTTTTTTTTTCTGAATAATCTAACAACCAAAAATAAAAACTAACTTAGATAATGGATGTAACTGCGCAATCGGTTTGGGAGAAATGTCTTTCATTTATTAAAGACAATATACAGCCACAAGCCTACAAAACTTGGTTTGAACCTATCGTAGCAGTTAAACTTACAGACAATGCTTTAAGTATTCAAGTTCCAAGTAAATTTTTTTATGAGTGGTTAGAAGAACATTATGTAAAGATATTAAAAGTTGCACTTACCAAACAAATAGGCGAAACTGCTAAATTGGTTTATGTTATCAAAATGGAAAACACATATGGTAACAAGCAACCTTTTACAGAAAAAATCCCTAGCTCTAATCGTGGTGCCTTAAAATCGCAAGACGTAGATGTCCCGTTAAACAATAAAAGTCCTGAGTTAAAAAACCCTTTTGTAATTCCTGGAATTAGAAATGTGAAGATTGAGTCTCAACTCAATCCCAACTACAGTTTCGAGAATTTTCTAGAAGGCGACTCTAACCGTTTAGCCAGAAATGCTGGTTTAGCAGTGGCCAATAAACCTGGAGGCACTTCATTTAATCCATTATTGATTTTTGGTGGTGTTGGTTTAGGAAAAACACATTTAGCTCATGCTATTGGTGTTGATATTAAAGATAAATATCCTGAAAAAACGGTTTTATATATTTCTGCGGAAAAATTTACACAACAGTATATTGACTCCGTCAAAAAGAACAATAGAAACGATTTTATTCATTTCTATCAAATTATAGATGTATTGATTATTGATGATGTTCAGTTTTTATCTGGAAAATCAGGAACTCAGGATGTCTTCTTCCACATATTCAATCATTTACATCAAAACGGAAAGCAAGTTGTCTTAACAAGTGACAAAGCTCCTGTTGATATGCAGGATATTGAACAACGTCTATTATCTCGTTTTAAATGGGGACTTTCCGCAGAATTGCAAAGTCCAGATTTTGAGACCAGAGTTTCAATTCTTAAAAACAAATTGTATCGTGATGGTGTTGAAATGCCAGATGATATTATTGAATATGTTGCAAAACATATCAAGACTAATGTTCGTGAACTTGAAGGTGCTATCATCTCTTTAATTGCACAATCGTCTTTCAATAAAAAGGAAATTACCATAAGTCTTGCAAAAGAAATTGTAGAGAAATTTGTTAAAAACACAAAGCGCGAAGTTTCTATTGATTACATACAAAAAGTGGTTTCAGATTATTTTCAAATGGATGTGAGCACTTTACAATCTAAGACTAGAAAACGCCACATCGTACAAGCTAGACAATTAGCTATGTTTTTCGCAAAAAAATACACTAAAGCTTCTTTAGCAAGTATTGGTTCTCAAATAGGAAAACGTGACCACGCTACCGTACTGCACGCTTGCAAAACTGTTGATAATTTGTCTTCTACAGATAAGCAGTTTAGAAAGTACGTTGAAGATCTTTCAAAAAAATTATCGCTTTAAAACAGTAACATGACAAATATCCTAATGGTTTGCTTAGGCAATATTTGTCGATCCCCATTGGCTCATGGCATATTGGAGTCCAAACTTCCGAAGGAAAAATTTTATGTAGATTCTGCAGGTACAGCAAATTACCATATTGGAGAAAAACCTGACCATCGCTCAATTGAGGTTGCAAAAAAACATGGTATAGATATTTCGACTCAAAGATGTCGTCAATTTAATTTAGAAGATTTTGATAAGTTCGATTATATCTATGTAATGGACCAATCTAATTTTGAAAACGTGATTAAATTAGCAAGAAACACTAACGATATTGCCAAAGTAAAACTCATTTTAGAGGTTGATGACAGCATTAAAGTCAAGCATGTTCCCGACCCCTATCATGGAGATAGAACAGATTTTGAAAATGTATACCAACTTTTAAATAACGCCTCTAACATAATCACAACCAACCTTTTGAGTTAAACAACAGTTTAATATTGATAAAATTTGAAGGTTTTTTTTCGTATTTTGTTGAAAATTTCTTCAAAAATTTACGATTATGAAAAAAATTACATTTTTTATAGCTTGTTGTTTATTTTCTATAATAAACGCCCAAGAAATATCTCTAGAAATTTTTGCTACTGGTTTTTCAAGTCCTGTAAATGTAAAACATGCTGGAGATGATAGGCTTTTTGTAGTAGAAAGAGGAGGAATAATTAAGGTTTTAAACGGAGATGGCACCGTTAATACTACTCCATTTTTAGATATTGATGATAGAGTTACAGATTTTGGTGGAGAACAAGGTTTGCTCGCTATGGCTTTCCACCCAGATTTTGCCAACAATGGTTTTTTCTATGTTAACTATATTGACAATTCTCAAAATACGGTTATTTCAAGGTTTACAAGAAGTTCGATTGACACCGCAGATCCTAGCTCAGAATTAGTTTTAATTACTGTAACACAACCTTTTTCCAATCACAATGGTGGTGATCTACATTTTGGTCAAGATAGTTATTTATATATTTCACTTGGGGATGGAGGCTCTGGAGGCGATCCTGGAAATAGAGCTCAAAGCTTAAACACACTGCTCGGTAAAATGCTTAGAATTGATGTTGATGCTACAGATGCTGGAAACTACGGAATTCCCGCAGACAATCCATTTATAACTGACTCCGCAGCTCTCAACGAAATTTGGGCATACGGTTTAAGAAACCCTTTTAAATTTTCTTTTGATAGAACAACAGGAGATTTATGGATCGCAGATGTTGGCCAAAATCTAATAGAGGAGGTCAATAAAGTGGACGCTAATTCTAATGGTGGAGAAAATTATGGATGGAAATGCTTTGAGGGCAATAGTGTTTTTTTAAACTCAACAGAATGTAGCGCGATTACTCACCAGCCACCCGTAGCGCAATACACACATTCAAGCACAGGAGGCTGCTCTATTACTGGAGGTTATGTGTATAGAGGATCTACACAAACCAATCTACAAGGATTATACTTTTTCGCAGATTATTGTAATGATAATATTGGCGTAGTTGAAGAAACCTCAACAGATAATTACCAACTTTCTTTTATAGAAGAACTGTCTGGAATTGGAATATCTGCTTTTGCTGAGGATGTTAATGGCGAACTTTATGTGGTGAGTTTGTTTCAAGGTACCATCTCAAGAATTGTGGAAGATGTTTTAACTATTGAGGAAACCTCAATTAATGATATCAAAATGTTCCCAAATCCTGCAAAAAACAATGTTACCTTTGATCTTTTAACCAGTTCTAATCAATTAGAATCTATAGTTATCCTCGATATTCAAGGAAAAATAATACAATCTCAATCAAGTTTTGATAAGCAATTAACAACTATTTCTACGCAATTTTTAAACAGCGGATTATATATTGTAGAAATCAATAATAACAAAGGTGACAAAAGCATTCGCAAACTCATCGTTCAATAATTTATGACAAATAACTTCGGAAAATTATATCTCATCCCTACAAGACTTGGTGACAACCCTCCTTTAGAGGTCCTGCCAATTTCAGTAAAAAAAATAATTGAGTCAGTAGACGATTATATTGTAGAAAATGAAAAGACAGCAAGACGTTTTATAAAAAAAATAGATTCTCGCAAACAACAATCCAGTATTAATTTCAAGATCCTTAACAAGTACACCCAACCTGAAGAGACTCAAAACTTTCTAGACGACTGCAAAGCGGGAAAATCGATGGGTTTACTTTCTGAAGCTGGATGTCCCGGTATTGCAGATCCTGGAGCAGATATTGTTAAATTGGCTCACCAAAATAATATTCAAGTGGTACCATTAGTTGGTCCTTCTTCAATTGTATTAGCATTGATGAGTTCTGGCATGAATGGTCAATCGTTCGCATTTAATGGTTACATTCCAATCGATAAAGCTGAACGAAAATCAACGCTTAAAAGATTAGAGCGCATATCGCACGAACAAAACCAAACACAACTATTTATAGAAACACCGTATAGGAATAACAAAATTCTTGAGGATATATGCTCCACGCTTCATCAAAACACTAGAGTATGCATAGCATGCGATATTACTTTACCAACAGAATACATAAAAACGATGACCGTTGGAGAATGGAAAAATGCAAATGTCGATTTACACAAAAGACCTGCTATTTTTGTGATACATAAAGATTAAGCAATCTTTATTAATATTATTTACATAAAACTAACTTATCGAGCTTATAGAATAGCCTTAGCTTTCTTGTCTGCTTCTATAAAAGAGGTGTCGTAACCAGAGAATTTCTTCATATAGTAGTGAACAGAAGATCCGTAAGCATCAGATACATTTTGACTTCCGTAACTTCTCAAGAATCGTTTTACACTTCCTGGACCAGCTAAATGGGCAGCAGCTAAAATTCCAGATTCTGTTACCTCAATACCGTTAACTTTCTTCCCAACAAAACGTTTGATATCTTTCCTAAGTATCCATTTATTACGCTCTGCATTTGCTAAAAAAGCCTTTTCTTGTAATTTAGGATTATATAAAAAAGAATTTACATTATGAATACCTATCAATTTTAAAGTTTCAGATCCAAATTGATATTTTCCTAAGTATCCTAAAGTGTTTACTGTAAAGTAATTTCCTCTTGATTCTTTAAACGCCAATGCCTCTTTAAAACCGATGTAAGATTTCCCTAAATATGGAAAATAAGTGTGGGTAGATTGGAATGGGTTAGAAAGTTGAACGTGATCAACATTTCCATCTTGATTGAGAAAAGCTAGATCATGCTCCATGTCATAATTAAGTTCCAAACCCTCTGTTGAATAATCATCAATATTTAATGATTCTTGAGGTTTAAGTGCCAAAAAAAACATGGCACAAATAGCTAATGGAATAACGAAATAATTACTTACTTTTTTTATCATAAAAGCTAACTTTTTTTAAGAAAAAATAGTCTGTAGACCTTCTTAAATTTCAGCATGCAAATATACGACTTTTTTTAACTTACTGAAAATAAGCTGTTAAACTGTTGTTAAAAGTAGATGTAGTGTAGCTTTGCGCCATTTTTACCGTCGAACGAAAACGTTGGAAATGGAACTTTTATAACGTTTAAAATGTCAAATGCGGTTCTCAAAACGCGAGAATTCGTCTCAATTTTAGATAAATCAACATCTAAACTTAAGTAAAATTGTCGCCTTCTATTTTGATCAGCAAAAAGATTATCAATAGTCTCATTTTTACCAGTTAACATCCCTTCTGCTCCATAACCAAATGCAATATTAATCCATCTCGGGATTTTGCTCTCTTTAAAAAAAGAATGCACATTACAACTTAACCAATACGTTTGCCCATTATAATCTTTTAACATCTCTTCCAGAAATCCATCTCCTAATTTATTTGGTCGCTGGCTTGCAAACTGTGTTTGGTGAAACGAATATTTTAATGTGATGCGCTGTTCATCCCAAAGTAACTCCTGCCCTAGATACAACCCGGTTCCTGCAGCATTTGCAGCCATATCAGTCCATGAGAATCCCCATTCTTTAGAATAGCCATCAAAAATTTCGACCGCAGTTAGAAAGCCTAAACCTAAAGTTGCTCCATATATAAGCTGATCTTTCTTGCGAACTCCTGCCCAATTGAGAGAGTTTGCACCTAACCTTCCGAGTTGATAAGAAGAAAAGACATGACCAATTTTATCCATTTGAAGCCATTCATCACTATCATTTACCGTTTTAAACTTAGACCGCTCGAAATCTGCATACCATAATTGGTCTAAACCAATTAATGTCAAAGACCCCAAAGTTGCTTCGGTTATTACCACAGCATTTCGCCTTGAAGTGTTTAGTGAATCACTTGGCTTAAAAAAAGAATCTAATTTGGACTGGGAATGAGAATTGAGACTAATTAATGTAAGTAAACACAAAATCAAAAACTTACAAGCTCCCATAAACATTACCTATTTATTCCCTGAGATGATAAATATTGTTGGTACTCTCTTGCATTCACATTATGTTGAGACAAGGTTTTCGCAAATTTATGAAACCCTAATTTTTTGGCATTAGCAGCAAAATACAGGTAATTATGTTTTTCAAAATTAAGTACCGCATTTATTGCCGATATATCTGGCATTGCAATCAAACCTGGAGGCAAGCCAGCATTCATATAAGTATTGTATGGTGATTCAATATCTTTATGTTTATTCAATACACGCTTAATTACTGTGTTTTTATATTCAGGTAATTGATACGCAGCAAATTTTAAAGTTGGATCTGCCTGTAAAGGCATTCCAATTCGCAACCTGTTCATATAAACTCCAGCAATTCTGGGCTGTTCACTGGCTTGTTTAGATTCTTCGTGAACAATTGATGCCAGTGCCATAACTTGATCTCTACTCAAACCTATAGCTTTTGCTTTAGCATTTCTAGTCTCGTTCCAAAACCGATTATATTCTTTTAGCATACGGTCTCTAAAACTTTCTGCGGAAGTATTCCAGAAAAACTCATAACTATTAGGGATGTACATCCCGAGTGCTGTTGCCTTTGTAAATCCGCTCTTTTTTAAAAAAGCTTCATCTGTCATGGCATTGATGAGAGATAAACTGTCTGCTTCAATTTGAAAACCGATTCTTCCTGCTAATTTTGCCAAGGACTCTTGGTTATTGAATGCTATCTTTAAAGGCACATTATTAATTCTAATGGAATTTATAATATCATTATTATTCATTCCCTTTTTGATTATAAAACGCCCTGCTTTCAAATTTGTAGTGTATTCTTTTTGCTTCGCCAAAGCATCAAAAGCCTCTATATCATCTAAAAGAGGTTCTAATTGCGACCTCACATCTTCATAGTTTGCATTTGTTGGAACATATATATAAGCCTCGTCATTATTGAATGCAGTATTAGGAGAAAGCATTGCATTGTAGATATAATAACCAAAAATTGCAGCTAAAACTAAACCGATAATAGCAACTGCCCAAAGTATTTTTTTAATGTACATTTAATTCAATATTAATTGTAAGAGGTATTCATTTTTATAGGAACCATTAACATAGTTCCAGTCGTTTTTAAGCCCTATGACTTCAAAACCTTGATTATTAAATAATTTTAAACTTTTTTCATTTTCTTCGGAAATATTACAATACAATTGATGCAGGTCCAATTGTGATTTACAATAGTCTACCAATAATTGCAGTGCTTCTTTTCCGAAGCCTTTTTGCCTATTCACCGAATCCTTGATCAAAATTCCAACTCCAGCTCGTTTGTTTTTAAAATCAAAATCAAATAAGTCTATCATTCCTAAAGCAACATTCTCATAGTTAGAAATTACCAAACGCAATTGCTTCACGTCAAAAACATCTCTGTGCGCCTGCTTTAGATATTGTTTTATCAAAAACTTAGAGTATGGTGTAATCGTATTACTAATTTCCCAAATATCCTGACTGTTTTCAATCTCGTGAATAAAATCCAGATCTTCTGGCTCCAAAGCTCTTAAATATATATGTTCACCTTTGAGACTAATCATTATATATTTCCTTTAAAAACTTGGGTTGCAGGACCAGTAAGCCAAATATTCTTGTAACCATTTCCAGATGTTTCAAAAGACACTTGCAGCTCTCCACCTTGGGTCTGCAACGTGATGATATTCTTTTCTGTTTCACCAATGTAATTCATTGCTAGAGCAACTGCAGTAACGCCTGTTCCGCAGGAAAGTGTTTCATCCTCGACTCCTCGTTCATAAGTTCTTACAGCAAATTTTTCTTCGGAAATTTTAGCAACAAAATTGACATTGCTTCCCTTTTCATTGTATGGTTTTCCATACCTAATTTTCTTTCCGAAGGTATAAACATCAAAATCTGATAAATCATCTTGCATTTGTACATGGTGAGGAGAACCAGTATTCAAAAACACGTGTGTTTTATGATTCTCAATTGTGTTGACATCTTGCATTTGAAGGCTTACGAGTTGGTTTTTTAGCGTTGCTTTATGTTTGCCATCAATGGCTTCAAAAGTAGCAGCATCCTTAATAACTCCTAAAAAATTAGCGAAAGCTGTGATACATCTCCCACCGTTGCCACACATGGAACTTTCGTTTCCGTCAGCATTAAAATACACCATTTTAAAATCATAGGTATCGTGCTTTTCTAATAGAATCAATCCATCTGCTCCAATGCCAAAACGTCTGTCGCACAAAAAAGCGATACGTTTGGTATCATTTTTGTCGAATAATTGCTGACGATTATCAATCATCACAAAGTCGTTTCCGGTTCCTTGATATTTGTAAAAAGTAAGTTGCATTTATCCTGCAAATATATGAATAATGAATCGATAAACGGAGTGTTAAATGAGCGTTAATTACGAAGTTAAAAATCGTTAAAGTTGAAATTTCACTTCAATAAATAATTAATTTTAATCGTTATCTAATTATATAAATATTTAAACCTTATAACTAATGAAAAAGATTTTGACCTTAGTCCTTGCTTCTGTGTTGGGTGGAGTTATTGCTTTATCTACATATACTTTTATTTTAGATGATAATCAAGCTATAACCTTAGAAGAAAGTAACGAACAACCAACATTTTTAAATACAAATTACACTACTAAAACATCCAATTTATTTGCTGCGGAAACTACAGATTTTACAGTTGCTGCGGAAAACACAATACATTCTGTTGTACATGTAAAAAATACCGCATTAGTATCTGGAAGTCCAACATTACAGGATTTATTTTATGGTCGTCAATCTAGACCTCGTGCGCAAGTTGGCACAGGTAGTGGTGTTATTATATCACCAGATGGCTATATTATCACCAATAATCATGTGATTGCAGGATCTGAAAAAATTTCTATCACTTTAAATGATAACCGTATTTATGAAGCACAACTAATAGGTACAGATGAAAAAACAGATATCGCCCTTTTAAAAATTGATGCAGAAGATGATTTACCAGCAATAGAGTTTGGAGATTCAGATACTGCGGAAATTGGAGAATGGGTTCTAGCAGTGGGCAATCCATTTAACTTGACCTCAACGGTAACCGCTGGTATTATTAGCGCTAAGTCAAGAGATTTGTCTGGTACAAACTCACAATCGTTTATTCAAACCGATGCTGCAGTTAACCCAGGAAACTCAGGAGGTGCTTTGGTAAATTCACAAGGTCAACTTATTGGGATCAATACAGCTATTTCATCACAAACAGGATCATATATTGGATACTCATTTGCAGTACCAAGTAATATTGCGAAAAAAGTAATTCAGGATATTATTGAATATGGTGATGTACAGGAAGGTGTTCTAGGAATTTCAATATTAAATAGAAATTCTAAAGAAGCATTTGAAAAAGGAATCAATGAGATTGAAGGTGTTTATGTGTCTGAAGTTGAGGATAAATCTGGAGCAAAAAAAGCAGGTATTCAAAATGGAGATATTATCAAGAAATTAGATAATGTAGAGATCAATAAATTCACAGATTTAAGCGGTTACTTAAAAACAAAGCGTCCAAATGATGTCGTTAATGTTGAAATCTTAAGAGATAACGAACTTAAATCAATTCCAGTAAAACTATCAAAAAGTGACATTATGAGTGTTGAATTTTTAGATATGGAATTACGTAATCTGCCCTCAAAATTCATGAAACAAACTAATATCAAAGAAGGTGTTGTTGTACAATCTAACAAAAACATGTTTTTATACACCAAATTAGGTATTAGACCAGGATACATTATAACTGGTATAAATGATATGCCAATAAAAACAATTCAGGATATTTCAGAATTTATTGAAAAATATGGTAATAACGCTCAAGACAATATTGGTAAGCTGTCTTTTTATGACACTAACCTAGAAAGAAAAGAAGTTATATTTAAATAGATTATTTTTTAGATAATATTAGAAAACCCTTCCGAAGAAAAAATTCTGAAGGGTTTTTTATTTTTTTGAAAATCATTACGAAAACGTTTGAAATATACTATTTTTGCAAAAAATTTAAACAACACAACCTAAATTAAAAAACAATGAGTTTGAACGGAACTTACGAAAAAGAACTCGCTTTTCAAGCCGATCGAAGAAGAGCTACAGTAGAATTTATTAAAATTGTTAGCGATCTTTGGTACGACAAATCAATTGAGCTGGTACTTTTTAGAAATCAATTAATTGACCGCAACGTAAGCGAAATCTTAAATCTTCACGAATATGCTGGAGAATTTGTACAAAAACCTATTTCAATATTCGATTCGGTAGAGATTGCGCAAGCCATTAAAACTCTTGACCTTCCTCCTGCCAAACTAGATATTGGAAAATTAACTTATGAGTTTCATTTAGAAGATCAAAAATATAGCAATGCTACCGGTTTTGTTGCCCAAAAACTTAAGGATGCTAAGAAGAATAAAATAAATGACCCAAAGGATGTTGTTCTTTATGGCTTCGGAAGAATTGGTCGTTTAGTGGCCAGAGAGTTAATGACTAAAACCGGAAAAGGCAGCCAATTACGATTGAGAGCTATTGTAACTCGCGGTGCGATTGACGCAACCGTTTTAGAGAAAAGAGCGTCATTGCTAAGAAACGATTCTGTTCATGGTGATTTCTCTGGTACTGTGGTTGCAGACGTAAAAAACAGTGCGCTCATTATCAATGGGACTACCGTAAATATCATTTCTGCAAACGCTCCCGAAGATATCGATTATACAAAATACAGCATCAACAATGCTTTGGTCATTGACAATACAGGTGCTTTTAGAGATGATAAGGCTTTGGCAAGACATTTGAAATCCAAAGGTGTAAATAAAGTATTGTTGACAGCTCCAGGCAAAGGCGTACCAAATATTGTGCATGGCGTCAATCAAAAAGAACACGATCCAGACAAGGTTGATATATTTTCGGCTGCATCATGTACCACAAATGCAATCACACCTATTTTAAAGGCGATGGAAGATTCTTATGGAGTTAAAAGCGGGCATTTAGAAACTATACATGCTTATACCAACGATCAAAATTTAGTAGATAATTTCCACGGAAAATACCGTCGTGGTAGAGCTGCTGCGCTTAATATGGTGATTACCGAAACTGGTGCAGGTAGCGCAGTCACCAAAGCGTTGCCATCTTTTGAAGGCAAGTTGACCTCGAATGCCATTAGAGTTCCCGTACCAAATGGATCTTTAGCAATTCTTAATTTGGAATTGGGTAAAAAGACTTCAGTAGAAGGCATCAACACCATTATGAAAAAATATGCGCTTGAAGGTGATTTGGTAGAGCAAATTAAATACGAAATGAATGATGAGCTGGTATCTAGCGATATTGTTGGGTGTTCTGCTCCTGCAATTTATGATAGTAAAGCAACAATTGTACGTAAAGATGGTAAAAATGCTATTTTATATGTATGGTATGATAATGAGTATGGCTATAGCCATCAAGTGATTAGATTGGCAAAATACATTGCTAAAGTAAGACGTTTTACTTACTACTAATCTACTTCAAATTTCAAAATATGAATCCCACTTTAAAAGGTGGGATTTTTTTTGTCTTGAAGCAACCTTTTTAATGTTTTTGCATCTATGGTACATAACAATAAATCAATCGCTATGAAATTAAAATCTATTGCAACGCTACTTTTGTGTTGCTGCTTCTCGCTTCAATCTTGTTGGCTTACAGATGCTGAAGACGACCTACCTCCCCTAATTCAAGATTATTATGAACCCGTGACGATGCAACGGTCTGATTTTATGACAACCACATCATTACAGACCTCTCCCGAAATGATCGTAAACTCAGGGAAAATCTATGTAAAGGATAATTTTATTTTTATAAATGAGCGCAATAAGGGATTTCATATCATTGATAATACAGATCCTACAAATCCGCAAAATATTGCTTTTCTCAACGTTTTGGGATCTTCAGATTTAACGATAAAGGGAAATGCGATTTATGTGAATAACGCTACCGATTTATTGGCTATTTCATTAAACCTGCAAGAAGGCACTATGCAGATTACCAAACGTGTGCCCAATGCTTTTCCGCAGATAAGTTCTCCTTTTGGAAACGAATATTATGGGGTGAATGAGGATGAAATCGTTGTGGATTGGATTCTTAACGAAACTATCAACTAACCAAAAAATGAAGATCAAAATGAAAACATATATAATTATAATTTTAGCGATAGTCGCATTTGGATGTGATTCGGATTCGTCGGATTCTGGAATCTCCCAAAATTCTTCGGAAACCGGAAAAGCAGGTTCGCTTGCTCGTTTCACAACCTACAATGATTATTTGTACACAGTTGATAATTCAACACTAAATGTCTTTAGCATTGTAGACCTGTCAAACCCGGTAAAAATAAATGATGTTCAAATAGGTTTCAATATTGAGACATTGTTTAACTACAAACAGTATCTATATATTGGTTCTCAAAACGGAATGTTCATTTATAGCGTTCAAAATCCAGAGGAGCCTTTATATCTTTCCGAAGTACAGCATTTTACTGCTTGTGATCCCGTTGTCGCAAATGCAACACATGCTTATGTGACATTGCATGCGGATATTGGTTGCGGAACGACCATAAACGTGCTAGAAATCTATGATGTAAACGATGTACTACAACCGGTTTTTATCTCAAGAAGAAACCTAACAAAACCAATTGGTTTGGGTTTATATGGTGATTATCTTATTGTTTGCGATGACGAAGTCAAGATTTTTGATGTTTCAGATCCTACGGAAACCACACTCGTGCATTCTATAAATAGAGATGCTTTTGATGTTATTGTGAATAATGATACACTTATTTTAATAGGAGAAAATGGACTTTATCAATACAGCCTCAATCCAAACAATATTCAAAACACCCAAGAATTAAGCACGATCAACATCTAAATCTTATTTTTGACCGTATATAATTTATAAAATTTAGCCTTGCATTTTGTGAGGCTAAATTATATACTTTTTACACTATAAATTATTATATTGCCAACTATTAAATAGCAATCAATTTTCAACCAAACCAAAAATGAAATTTTTTAAAACCCTTTTATTCACCGCATTAACGCTTTTCGTATTCAATAACTCAAATGCCCAAAACTCTGATGATGATGAAAAACTGTCATTAAACAGTGGCACTATAGATAACCAATTTGAATATGTGATTAGACGATCTAACAGTTGGCAAGATTATAAAACCGTAAAGAAAACATGGTTATATACCTTAAAAGCGCATACGATAGATTCTCTTAATGCAGTACGTAAAGATTTAGTAGATACGCAAGCTGTTGTAGAAACGCAAGCTAAAGAAATTGAAGATTTAAAGGCTAATCTAAGCAATACAAAAACCAACTTAGACGATACCATTGCAGAAAAGGATAGTATGGAGCTTTTTGGTATCCCAATGACGAAGCCAAATTATAGTTTAACACTTTGGAGCATTGTTGGTATATTGGCTATTTTATTGTTATTTTTTGTATATAAATACCGAAATAGTAATGCTATTACAAAGCAGTCTAATAAAAGTTTAGCAGAAATAGAAGAAGAATTTGAAGAGCACAGACGCAATGCTTTAGAGCGTGAGCAAAAAGTAAGACGTCAATTGCAGGATATGATCAATGAACAGAAAAAGAGCTAATCATTTAATAATGAAATGGAATCAACAATTCCATTAGTTTTTTTTACTATAAAGGAATTTTATAATGTCAAAAAAATCTGTAATTTTAATTACAGATTTTTTTATAATTTTTAATCGCAACAAATTACAGGACCTAAGTGAGCTAGTACCTTTTTTAATAACTGTCTTATATTCCATAAACAAGATTTTAACTTTGAAGCAGCCAAAAAAGTTTTAAAACAACTCATGATTAAAAATGATTCTATCATTGATATGGCGCTTCAAGAAAATCAAGCAATCGGGTTTGTGCAATTATATCATTTCTATTCTTCAGTATCAATGAAATCAATGTATTTGCTCAACGATTTATTTGTAAATTCAAAACACCATAATAAAGGTATTGACGAAACTTTAGTTAATCGTGTTAAAAATTCATGCAAATCATTGAACAATAAAGGTTTATCCATACAAACAGCTTTTAATAACCCAACGCAACAACTATGTGAACTATAAGGCTGTCGAAGGTTACCGATTTCCACTTTTTTTTGGAGTAATGAATAACACATTTATAATGAAATTTAAACACCTATACCTCCTACTTGCCATTTTAGGATTTGCTTATACATGGTATTTTAATATTCAGTTTTACCTAACGGAAACAGACACATCTATAACAAATTTTATTACCTTGACCAAAACAACACTTCCAGCGCAATCTATTGTTGCTGACTTATCTGTAGTCGTAATAACATTTTTAGTATGGATGATTTATGAATCTTTTAAATTGAAAATTCCATTTTGGTGGGTAATTATACCGCTAACGTTTTTGGTTGCTATTGCTTTCAGTTTCCCGTTGTTTTTATATATGAGAGCCAATCGTTTGGAAAAAATTGAGTTTGAAAAAAGTTACAATTAAAATAAAATCTAAAACATTAAGATGAACATTAAACCCAAAACAATTACTAGAGGATTTATCACTGCAGGAATAATGAATATGTCTGTCTTAATATTTTCAAGACTATTTAATAATCCTGTTATTTCTCAATCTGATCCTGATGTAATGTCAAATTTTGGTTTGTTAATGATTGTTATTTGGGGTTTAGCGTATATTTCTGTCGCAAAAACATACCATCATGCTAAATGGCTAATTTTAGTGTTTGCTATCGAAAAATTGATCTATGGTGTTATTTGGACAATGTGGATGTTCAACAATTCTGTGGCAGATGTTTTTGACAAAGACATCATGGCTGGAGCTTTCTTTTCCGTTTACGGTATTAATGATTGGCTGTTTTTTGTGTTTTTCGTTTTTGTGTTTTTCCAATTGCATTTTGATAATAAAGAAACTCCGGAATAGGTTTAAAACGCAATTGCTTTGGATTTTCATATTTCCGAAGACCTACTAATAATCAATTCAAAAAAAACAATTCCGTAAATACCTCAATTAAAGTTACCTTTGCCTTCTCTAAAATTATACCCATGCGCATAGATATCATAACCGTTTTACCAGAATTGCTTAAGAGTCCTTTTGAAGCCTCTATCTTAAAACGAGCTATTGAAGCTAATTTGGTAAGTGTACATTTTCATAACCTTAGGGATTTTGCAACTGGTGGCTACAAAGCTATTGACGACACTCAGTTTGGCGGTGGCGCAGGCATGGTAATGATGGTAGAACCTATTGACAAATGCATTACCAAATTAAAAAGCGAGCGTAACTATGATGAGATCATTTATATGACTCCAGATGGTGAACGTCTGAACCAAAGTATTGCTAACCAAGTATCTTTAAAAGAAAATATTATTATTCTTTGTGGTCACTACAAGGGTGTAGACCAACGTGTTCGAGATAAATTTATAACACGGGAAATTTCTATTGGTGATTATGTATTGTCTGGTGGCGAATTAGGCGCTGCTGTGTTATGCGATGCTGTAATACGATTAATACCTGGCGTTTTGGGTAACGAAACCTCTGCATTGACCGATTCCTTTCAAGATGGATTGTTAGCTCCTCCTATCTATACAAAACCACGAGAATACGATGGAATGAAAGTTCCTGAGATTTTATTTAGCGGAAATTTTCCTGAAATTGAAAAATGGCGTGAAGAACAAGCCTATTTAAGGACTGAAAAACTCCGCCCAGATTTGCTTGAGGATTGAAATTTGCCAAGTTTGAAATTTTCAAAATCAATTTAAATTTTGTTGTTTGGAAATTCAAATAATTAATTATCTTTGCACCCACTTTTGGATTAACCTCTGGCGAAAATCGTGAATGTTGGTTCGAAACAACTATTATAAATAATAAAAGATGAGTTCTTTAGTAAAATTTGTACAAGACGAATTTGTAACAAAAAAAGATTTTCCAGAATTTGGAGCAGGAGATACAATCACTGTTTACTACGAAATTAGAGAAGGAGAAAAAGTACGTACACAGTTCTTTAGAGGTGTTGTACTACAAGTAAAAGGAACAGGTAGTTCCCAAACATTTACCATTAGAAAAATGTCTGGTACCGTTGGTGTTGAGCGTATTTTTCCAATTAACTTACCAGCACTTCAAAAAATTGAAGTCAACAAAAAAGGTAAAGTTAGAAGAGCAAGAATCTTTTACTTTAGAGGTCTTACTGGTAAAAAAGCTAGAATCAAAGAAGTTAGAAGATAAACTTCAAACATATAATTCTATTAAAACCTTGATACTTTATCAAGGTTTTTTTATTTGTGGTTATCAACAAAAGTTAATAACCATGGTTTATAAAATGTGAATATCTATATGTAGATATAATTTGCAATTATTAAGCAAAATAGTAAATTAGCTAAATAATTAACAACATAGGATATATGTTTTTGAATTTTATTTCAAATTTATGTTAATTGTTTAAAGAAACGTTCTTTAATATTGTATTGTTTTTTGAGGTTTTGACGATTGTATGTGTATACATATAGTTTAAAAACCATGAAGCTTAATGTATATTAAATGCCCAAACAGTTGATATATATGAAGTGGAAAGCTTAGAAAAAGTAACAGGATCGAAAGTGAATGTGAATAGGAAGAGCAATGTTTATTAAAATATCTAACACGCAAGTGAAAGATTTAGAGATAAAGATCAAGAAAAGCAATCAAAACGAAACCCAGTAGTAACAGGTCAATACATTTTGAAAGTTACAAAGAGTTTCATTGATGTAGTGGTACTTGAACCATAAAGTGACAACCGAACGTAAGTTCAACAGTCTAAACGTTAGCTTTGCTAACTAGGTCATTAACACTATATCAAAAAAAGCCATGTCAAGGTAGTCAGCTACAGTGATATGGCTTTTATTTTTAATATCCATTTTAATCTTTTTTAGAATTTGGCATATTTACCAACTATACATAACTTCAAAGTGAATCACAATTTCAATTAAAATTACAATTGGCATTGTTTTTCTTTAAAAGGCATTTAAATCCACTTTACAAACCCACTGTAATTTCGTATATTCGCACAGCTTAAAAAGCATTCAAATTTCATACAATAAATTAAATATTTCTTATGGCAAATACTCCTACTATTATTTATACTAAAACAGATGAGGCACCAGCACTAGCAACGCATTCATTATTACCTATTATAAAGTCATTTACCAAATCGTCACATATAAATGTGGAAAGCAGAGATATTTCTTTAGCTGGACGTATTTTGGCAAATTTTTCTGATTTTTTAACAGAGTCACAACGCGTGCCAGATGCTTTAGCAGAATTAGGAGAGCTTGCAAAAAGTCCAGAGGCAAATATTATCAAATTACCAAATATTAGTGCTTCCCTTCCGCAGTTAAAAGACGCTATAGAAGAACTTCAAGAAAAAGGCTATAAATTGCCAAACTATCCTGACGAGCCACAAAATGATGATGAAAAATCTATTAAAACACGTTACGATAAAATTAAAGGTAGTGCGGTAAACCCTGTGTTGCGTGAAGGAAATTCCGATAGACGTGCGCCAAAAGCAGTTAAGAATTTTGCAAAAATGAATCCACATTCTATGGGTAAATGGTCTGCAGATTCTAAAACACACGTTGCCACTATGTCTAAAGGCGACTTTGCACACAACGAAAAATCTGTAACGCTAGAGGATCCAACTACAGTAAAAATTGTACATACCGATGGGTCTGGAAATAAAACCGTTTTAAAAGATGGATTAAATCTTTTAAAAGGTGAGATCATTGATGCTACAGTAATGAGCAAAAAAGCATTAGTTGAATTTTTAGAAGAACAAGTTGAAGATGCTTTAGATAAAAGTGTATTGTTTTCTTTACATATGAAAGCGACTATGATGAAAGTATCTGATCCAATCATTTTTGGACATGCGGTAAAAGTATTTTTCAAAGATCTTTTTGAAAAACATGGCAGTGCTTTTGAAAAAATTGGTGTTGATGTTAATAATGGTTTTGGAGGTCTTTTATCTAAATTAGGCGAATTACCAGAAGATAAACGAGACGAAGTTAGAGAAGATATAAGATTTGCATTAGACCATGGCCCAGATTTGGCAATGGTAAATAGTGATCGTGGTATTACAAACTTACACGTACCAAGTGATGTAATAATTGATGCTTCTATGCCAGCAATGATTCGTACTTCTGGTAAAATGTGGAATGCAGATGGAAAACAACAAGACACAAAAGCTGTAATTCCAGATAGTAGTTATGCAGGTATTTATACAGCAACAATTAACTTCTGTAAAAAACATGGCGCTTTTGACCCAACAACAATGGGAACTGTTCCTAATGTTGGACTTATGGCTCAAAAAGCAGAAGAATACGGTTCTCACGATAAAACTTTTGAAATTCCTACTAAAGGCAAAGTAGAAGTTATCGATGCGTCAGAAAAGGTGTTAACATCACATAAAGTTGAGCAAGGAGATATCTGGAGAATGTGTCAAGTAAAAGATGCACCAATTCAAGATTGGGTAAAATTAGCTGTCACTCGTGCAAGAGCATCCAAAACTCCTGCTGTTTTTTGGTTAGATAAAAACAGAGCTCACGATGCTGAGTTAATCAAAAAAGTGAATAAGTATTTACCAAATCACGATACTTCAGGTTTAGATATCAAAATTTTATCCCCTATAAAAGCGACTGAATTTACTTTAGAAAGAATCAAAGATGGCAAAGATACCATCTCTGTAACTGGTAATGTGTTGCGTGATTATCTTACAGATCTATTTCCAATATTAGAATTGGGAACCAGTGCAAAAATGTTATCAATCGTTCCTTTGATGAATGGAGGTGGCCTATTTGAAACTGGAGCTGGAGGTTCTGCACCAAAACACGTACAGCAATTTACCGAAGAGAATCACTTACGTTGGGATTCCCTTGGTGAATATTTAGCGCTTGCTGTATCTTTAGAGCACTTCGGAAATGTAAACAATAATAAAAAAGCAATCATTTTATCTGAAGCTTTAGATGAAGCAACAGAGAAATTATTGTCTAACGGAAAATCTCCATCTAGAAAAGTAAAAGAATTAGATAACAGAGGAAGTCACTTCTACTTATCGCTTTTCTGGGCAGAAGCACTAGCAAACCAAACCAAAGATGAAGATCTTAAACATGAATTTGCAGAAGTATTCAGAGACTTGCAAGCACATGAAGTTAAAATTGTCAAAGAGTTAAATAAAGTTCAAGGACAGTTAATAGATATTGGAGGCTATTACGAACCGAATGAAGATTTGGTTTCTAAAGCGATGAGACCAAGTGATACGTTGAATAAAATAATTGGTTAGAATAATAACCAAATGAAATAAACAAAAAGACCGTCCCAGAGACGGTCTTTTTTTCATTTTGACCAATTTTGATTTCTTATTAAACAATCTAAATGCAATCCTAATAAAAATTATACAAAATTGTAACTTTACATTATGACAAAAGAACAACTCATTGCTTGCCATAATAGAATCAAACCCTATATCCATAACACACCAGTCTTGACCTCAAGGCTTATAAATACCATTGTAAATGCAGATCTTTATTTTAAATGCGAGAATTTCCAAAAAATGGGATCTTACAAAATGCGAGGTGCTACAAATGCTGTAATGCAACTTAGCGAAGACCAGAGATCTAAAGGGGTTGTAACCCATTCATCTGGAAATTTTGCGCAAGCTTTATCTCTAGCATCACAAAGTTTAGATGTAAAAGCAACTATTGTTATGCCATCAAATTCTCCAATAGTGAAAAAAAATGCTGTCAAAGAATATGGAGGACATATTATTGAATGCGAATCTACTCTAGAAGCACGAGAAGCAGCTTCAAACGCCATAGTTCGTGATAGTGGTGCAACATTTATTCATCCGTCAAATGATCTGGATGTTATTTTAGGACAAGGGACGTCTTGCTTAGAATTACTTTTCGAACAATCAGATCTCGATTATGTATTTTGTCCAATTGGTGGTGGCGGACTCATTGCTGGTACTGCTTTAGCTGCGGAATATTTTGGTAATAATTGTGAAGTAATTGGTAGTGAACCTCTAGAAGCAGATGATGCTTATCGTTCTCTAAAAAGCGGAAAAATTGAAACCAACATAACAGCAAACACTATTGCAGATGGCTTACGAACACAATTAGGCCATCATAATTTTCCAATTATTCAAAAACACGTCAAGCAAATTATTAGAGTAACCGAAACTGAAATAATTGAAGGCATGCGATTAATTTGGGAACGGATGAAAATCATTATCGAACCCTCAAGTGCTGTAGCTTTTGCTGCTGTTTTAAAAGAAAAAGAACAATTCAAAAATAAAAAAATTGGCATTATTATTTCTGGCGGAAATGTAGATGTCAATAATTTACCCTTTTAATAATTAATTAACTTATAAAGATATAATCGTCAGATAGTTCTTTCTTAATTTTGCTAAATGTTATCATTCAAAAAAAGCCTCTTATTTATAGTTTTCTTAGCTGTTAATTTTGCTTTTGCTCAAGAAAAATTCACCTTAAGTGGCACAGTTACTGATGCCAATAGTAACGAAACCCTCATTGGCGTAAATGTCATTTTTCCAGATTTACAAACAGGAACCAATACAAATGAATATGGCTTCTACTCTATTTCTCTACCAAAAGGGGACTATAAAGTTCAAATTAGCTATTTAGGTTATACGACTATTACTGAAAATATATCCTTTTCCGAAGATAAAACCATCAATTACAAACTTGTTGAATCTTCCCAAAGTCTTGACGAAGTCGTAATCAAACAAGATGTTGAAAAGCTCAATATAAAGAAGCCTCAAATGAGTGTCAACGCGCTTTCTATAAACACCATCAAACAAATGCCTGTGGTCTTGGGTGAGGTGGATGTGATTAAATCGATTACACTACTTCCTGGTGTTACCAATGCTGGTGAGGGTTCTTCTGGATTTAATGTGAGAGGTGGCGCGGTTGATCAAAACCTGATTTTATTGGATGAGGCAACGATTTTTAATTCGTCACATCTTTTTGGGTTCTTTTCTGTATTTAATCCAGATGCCATAAAAGACATTAAATTGTATAAAGGTGGGATTCCCGCAAAATATGGTGGACGCGTATCATCGGTTTTGGATATTTACCAAAAAGATGGAAACAGTAACGAATTTCACATGAATGGTGGGATTGGCATTGTATCGAGCAGATTACTCGCTGAAGGTCCAATCAAAAAAGGAAAAGGCTCTTTTTTATTTGGCGGTCGAAGTAGTTATGCGCATTTATTCCTTCCTCTTTTTGATATTGATAATATTGCTTATTTCTATGATCTAAACACCAAATTGAGTTATAGATTTAATGATAGAAATAGTGTTTTTCTTTCGGGTTACTTCGGAAGGGATGTATTTAATATTTCAGATAGTTTTGAAAATACTTACGGAAATACGGTGTTAAACTTTAGATGGAATCACTTGTTTTCAGACAAGTTATTTTCTAACATGTCTTTAATATACTCCGATTACTACTACGGTCTAAATTTAAATTTTGTTGAGTTTGATTGGGATTCTGGAATTCAAAATTTCAATTTCAAGTATGACTTAAAACACTATATCACTAATAATTTCAAGTTAGAATATGGAGTAAATAGTATTTATTACAAATTTAATCCTGGAGATATAAAGCCATCCAGCGAAACTTCAGGAATAAATCCTTTTAAATTAATTGATAAGTATGCATTTGAAAATGCAGTTTATATGGATGCAGAGCATAATATTTCAGATAAACTGGCATTATCGTATGGCATGCGATTGAGTTCCTTTTTAAGATTGGGTCAAGATGAGCTCAATGTTTACGAAAATGATAATCCGTTAATTTTCAATGAACAGCTTCAAATCTATGAAAAAGCAGAGCCTATTGCGACGGAGAATTTCCGAAGAAAAGATATAATTAAATCCTTTGCCAACTTAGAACCTCGATTCTCACTTGCATATCAATTAAATGATAACTCATCTGTAAAAGCAAGTTATAATAGAATGACGCAGTATTTACATTTATTATCAAATACGTCTTCACCAACTCCTCTTGATGTTTGGACGCCTAGCGGTAAATATGTAAAACCACAATTATTAGATCAAGTTGCTGTTGGTTATTTTAGAACGTTTAAAGATAATTTATACTCTCTGGAAGTAGAAAGTTTCTATAAAACCATTAAAAACAGAATCGATTATACCGATGGTGCGAACCTAATCGCCAATAATGCCATTGAACAGGTTATTTTAAATGGAAGAGCCCGAGCATATGGCCTGGAAGTTCTATTCAAAAAAAATGAAGGTAAATTTAAAGGCTGGTTTGCATATACCTTATCAAAATCTGAACAACAAACCGAAGGAAGAACACCTGCAGAAACAGGAATTAATAATGGCGAATGGTACAATACTGGATTTGACAAAACGCACGATATTTCTATAACTACTAGTTATGATTTAAATAAAAAATGGACATTTGGTAGTAATTTCCTGTTTCAAACCGGTCAGCCAACTACATTTCCAAACGGGCAATATGAATATAACGGAATCACAATTCCTAACTACGAATCCAGAAATTCAAGTAGGTTACCCGCTTATCATAGAATAGATATTTCAGCCACATACAATCCAAATCCAGATTCTCAAAAACGTTTGAAAGGTGAATGGGTCTTCGGGATTTATAATCTTTATAATAGAAGAAATGCTGCATCAATCTCCTTTGGGGAAAACCGTATGACAGGAAGAAATGATGCGACTAGATTGGCGATATTTGGGATAATTCCTTCAGTATCTTATAATTTTAAATTTTAAGCGATGAAAAAATATGTATATATATTATTGGTGTTTTTTACATTTTCATGTGAAGATGTTATAGACGTCGATCTCAATAATGCAGAACCAAAGTTGGTTATTGATGCATCAATAAACTGGTTTAAGGGTACTGCTGGTAATGAACAACAAATAAAATTAACCCTATCTGCTCCCTATTTTAATGACGAGGTTCCTCCAGCAAATGGAGCTCAAGTGAGCATTACAAAAGCAAGCGATGATGTTTTTATATTTACCGAAGATGCATCGACTGGGATTTATAAAAACAACATTTTTATTCCGCAAATTAACGAAAGTTACACCTTAGAAATCATCTACCAAGGAGAAACCTACACAGCTACCGAAACTTTAAAATCTGTAGTTGATATCGATTATGTAGAGCAAAACGATGAAGGCGGATTCACAGGAGAAGAAACAGAGCTCAAAGCCTTTTACACCGATCCTGCTAATGAAGAAAATTTCTATTTCTTTGAATTCATAAGTGATATTCCAGAAATACCAAGCCTTGAAGTTTATGAAGACCGATTTACAGATGGCAATCAAATTTTTGGATTCTACACCGAAGAAGAACTGGCAATCGGAGATCAAGTCACCATAAGAAATTATGGAGTTTCTGAGCAGTTTTATGAGTTTATGTTCATTTTACTTCAGCAAAATTCCGAAGAAGGAGGTGGTCCATTTGAAACCCAACCTGCGACTGTTCGAGGTAATTGCATCAATGAAACAAATCCAGAAAATTTCCCTTTTGGGTATTTTAGATTATCAGAAGTAGCAGAGTTAATATATACCGTAGAGTAAAACGTTCATCTTAAAAATAATAATTTGGGCGTTTCCCTTTAAAGTAAAAACTTTAAAGGGTCGTGTCATCCGCTATATCTTTTTGTGAAAAACAAAAAGGATGTCGCTTCTACCACTAACGCGAAAGAAAATTTTGGCTATTTTTACAATATGACATTCACAAAAACTACCGAGCAAGATTCAAATTACAATCATTTAGAAAAAATGACTATAAATGAATTATTAACCAATATAAACAGCGAAGATCAATCTGTCCCATTAGCTGTAGAAAAAGTTATTCCGCAAATTGAAAAATTAGTAGATCAAATAGTTGTTAAATTAAAAACTGGAGGTCGCTTATTCTATATTGGTGCTGGCACTAGTGGTCGTTTGGGTATTTTAGACGCTTCAGAATGTCCACCAACTTTTGGTGTGTCTCACAATATGGTCGTCGGTCTCATAGCTGGTGGTGATAAAGCCATTAGAAAAGCTGTCGAATTTGCAGAAGATTCAACGACTCAAGGGTGGAAAGATTTAGAAGAATACAATATGACTTCAAACGATGTTGTTATTGGTATTGCTGCGTCAGGCACAACACCATACGTGATTTCTGCATTAGAAAAATGTAATTCAAATAATATCATTACAGGTTGTATCACGTGTAATCAAAATAGTCCTTTATCAAACGTCTCAATATATCCTATAGAAGTTGTGGTGGGTCCAGAGTTTGTAACAGGAAGTTCAAGAATGAAAGCAGGTACCGCACAAAAATTAGTTTTGAATATGATTTCAACAGCTACCATGATTAAGCTCAATAAAGTAAAAGGAAATAAAATGGTAGACATGCAATTGAGTAATCACAAGCTGGTAGAAAGAGGAATTAAAATGCTTTCCAAAGAATTAAATATAACTGAAGTAGAGGCTAAACATTTACTAGAAAAATACAAAAACGTAAGAACAGCTATTCAAAATTATAAGCATGCAAACTGAAACAAAACGAACCAATAAAGAGGTCTTAGCAAAAGGAATTAAGACCATGGGACTAACACTTGTACTTATGTTTCTTGGGCCTATCCTGTTCTATATTGGATTAAGCAATCCCGACAAACCCTTGTACATACCCATTCTCCTTGTAGCTGGCATACTATGCTTTCTTTCTATTTACTTTGCTTTTAAAGGCTTAAAAACCATAATGGATAGCATGTTTAAAAAGTAAAAACAATCCTAGGCCTTAAGTGTAG